>NZ_JANEZT010000227.1 GCF_025403405.1 Frankia tisae | reverse complement strand
GACCCACCCCGCCGGACCCTCACGTCTCGCTGCCCGCACCCGAACCCAGCCCGGCCGGGTCCACTACGGGCAGCAAGGAGAACGAGGGATCACCGGTTCCGCCGTCGGCCTGCGGCCCGTGGATGCTCACCGCGGAATCGCTTGTCGACCGTGAGGTGACCGGCTTCGGTGTGGTCCTCGACAGCGCCGCACGCCACCAGCTGGTGACCGCGGTCGCCGAGCGGCTCGCCGCGGGGGTCGAACCGGGCGTGCTCGCCGAAGAGCTGGCCGGCGAGATCCCGCCGGGTGTCGATCCGGCCGCGGTGCTCCTGGACTGCGTCCGGCAGGCCGTTCCGCTCGATGACGTCCACAGTGCGGACGCCACCAAGGGGGTCGCAGATGACGACCCCCTTCCCAGCGCCGGTGTCGACTTGGTCCAGGCCCTCATCGACGCGGTACACGAGGTGACCGGGCAGACGATCGACCGCGACCTGGCCGGTAAGGGCGTGGCAATGGTGCTCCGCGCGAAGGACGGCACCCCGCGCGCCGTGTCCGACCCGGTCGCCTACCTACGGACGGCGGTGGAAGCGGCACCTACCCGGTTCCTGCCCTCGCTGATCCCGCCGGCGGTGTCCGGCTCCCGCAGGCCGCGCTGGGAGACCGCCCGGCAGCAGACCGACCGCGCCCTGGCCGAGTTCGCCGCGCAGGCCGCGGAGGCCACCGACGGCGGCCAGCGGCTCGACAACACGGGCGTGACAGTCGTCGACCAAGACGGACAGACCCCCGAACCAGCCCCGACGGAGCCGCTGAGCGACTCGTGGACAGCCGAAACCAGCCCGTTCGGGTGGATGGCCACCCCTGTGTCGCAGCGTGCCCCTGAGCCACATGTGTGCCGGTACAGCTGCCGGCCAGGCCAGCACACCTACGACGATCCCGAGAGCGGCGTTCCCACCCGCTGCCCGATCCACCACGAGCACGCCCGGCACCGGGAGGCAGCATGACGTCACACCACAAGGGCATGCCTTCGCGCGAACGGGCACCAGACGCCGGCTGGGCTGGCGCGGAGATGGGGGGAGACGGCGTAGGCGTCTAGCCCAATAGAGCCATGAGCAAATTAGTGCCAGGTGGTGGGTTGTGGTCTGGGGCAGAGTGGGTACATTCACTTCGTGCAAGCGGCCCGTTGTAGGGGCGCGGGAACTACCGGCAGTCGCGAGTACGCGACACCCGTCCAAGCGGCGGCAGTTGTCGGCCCGGCCCTCTACAGCGGGCCGCTCGGCTTTTCGCAGGCGATCGCCTTGATCTCCGCAAGCCAGGCGAACGGCTCTGTGCACCCGGGCCGGCCGAGGAACTTCAGCCCGTAGGTCTCCAGCTTGCCGGTCGGCCCCGTCCACAGCCTCGGTGCGACTCGGCGGAGGTACTCGGGTTCGTACTCACCGTGGCGGTCTGTCCGGACGGCCGCGTACACGGTGCCAGCGAGGATGTCGGCCGCCTGCAGGCCCCGGATTGCCTGGGCAGCCTCGATCTTCGGTGGCAGTGACAGGGCCTCCCATGCGATGCGCGTTCTCTGCTTCTGCAGATCTTCAAGGTAGCTGTGGAGCCGGTCGTACTTGAATCGGCGGACGTGCGCCAAGTGGATCTGCGCGACACCACGTGGCTGCTGCCGCTCCATGAGCCAGGAGACGCGCTCCAGCAGGAGTCGTACGCAGAAGTTGTACTGGGCGATTGGATCGCTGATGAAGCTGGTGGGGGCCTCGTCGTAGCTCAGCTTGCACACCACGATGTTGATGAAGTGCGCGTCGACTGCGCCGAGGGTGGCTGCAGCCATCTTCCGATCACCGTGCTCGCGGATGTGCTCTCGCCAGTGGACCTCACGGTCCGGCGCTCGCCCGAGCTGACCGTTAATCTTCTCCAGGGCTTCGCGAACCGACCGATCGACGTCCGCATGAACGATGATCGCCGACAAGATGAAAACCGGAGACGAGGTGCTTTTCGACCCGCGGTCACCTGCTTCGTCCACGTAGACGTGGTACCGGTCTCGTCCGATCACATGCTGACCGTAATGGGTGGTCTGTGCTCGTCGTCGAGCGGCCACGAAGCGCAGTGGACCGATCCAGATCTCCGGAGACGCCTACGGCCCCGGCCGGTGCTCGAAGCACCAGCCGGGGCCGTCGTCGAAGATCCGGGATCAGGCTGCCAGATCGCCTCGTCGCTGGAACCGGGCCAGGGCAGTGCTGATCGAGTTGAAGAACCAGGCCATCCCTCCAGGCTCCACGATGATTTGCGCTGCCATATTGTCTCGGGTCGAGATGAGGTTCTCCGGCCGTGTCCCGATCACCGTGAAGTAATCACCGTCGGTGTCGAGGATGGTGGCGACCGCATCCGACGGCATCGCGGCGAAGGCCACGGCCAGCTCGCCGAAAGTGATCCCGGGCCTGCCGAGAAAACCCGGCTCCCCGTCATCCGGGAAGAACTCTACGATCATCGGATTGTCGGCCGGGTTGCGGGTCGGATCGTCGGCCATGCGCGCCCCCCTACTTGGCAGCCCGGCCCGCTTCAGCCCGGCGGCGATCGACGCCTCGAACCACGGATCTGGGTGGACCGGCGCGCCGTCCCTCACTCTCTCCCGCACCGCCAGCAGGTCACCCTGCGCGGTACCGGCCACCTCGAACAGTGCGTACCCCTTCCCGTACTCGCTGGTGTGCAGCGACGTCGCGATGCGGGCGGCCGGCAGCACGACGAACGCGGCAGCCAGCCCACCGAAGGTCGCCCCGGCGTGAGCGGTGAAACCGGGGTCTCCCCCGGTAGTGGTTATATCGGTCACGATCATTGTGCCCCCCCGAGCCAGGAATCCGATATGCGAATAATATTTCGCGCATTTGATGCGGTGAAATGGGTTTGCCGGCAACGGCCGGTCAATTCTTCCGGTGTTTCTGTGGGATATCCCAGATCGCTGCGGCCGTCGTCTTTCCGTCGGTGCAGCGAAGGGCTTCGTTCCGCGTCTCGCGAAGGTCGTCCGGGCGGTCGTGGTGGCCGGGCTCGTCGGCCTCGCCCAAGCCGGCGGCCGAGGCAAAGGCGACGATGAGGGGCGGCGGCGGTGACCGAGATCGTCCCTACGGCGGGGAGCCCGTTCGACGCGCTCCGGCAGGTCGACGAACACGGGCGGGAGCACTGGTCAGCCCGGGAGCTGTTCCCTGCGTTCGGGTACACCGCTGACTGGCGGAACGCTGTGGACACGATCGAGCGGGCCAAGGCTGCGTGCCGGAACAGCGGGCACGACACTGAGAGTAACTTCGGTGACGCCACCGAGATGACCATGAACGTTCGTGGCCAGCGCCGGTCCATCCCTGACGTCCACCTGAGCAGGTACGGCGCGTACCTCGTGGCGATGAACGGCGACCCCCGCAAGCCGGAGATCGCCGCGGCCCAGACCTATTTCGCGGTGAAGACGAGGGAGGCCGAGACCCGGCCGGCCGTCATGCCGGTCCCCGCTGCTCCGGCGCTGCCGAGGATGGGGTGGGTACTGCTCACCTCGTCCCGCAGGCAGGATCCAGCCCCCAGGCGCGCGGGGTGCCCGTGCCCTGGACCGTGGTCCGACCACGGCCTACGCTGCGCCATCGGGGTCCGGGCCGTTCGGAGCGACAGCAGGCCGGCTACAGCCGATCCCCCAGCCGTAGCCGCCGGTGCGCCTCCCGGGCCCGCTCGTCGGCCACGCTCGCCCCGTAGCGGCGCAGCATGGCAGGGGATTGCCAGCCCATGTTCCGCATCAAGTCTGTCTCAGCTCCCCCTGCGGCAAGCCAGGTATGCGCGGCGGTGTGGCGGAACTGGTGCGGGTGCAGCCCCTTGATGCCGGCCGCGTCGCCGCGGCGCCAGAGCATCTGGCGGATGCCATCAGCGCTGAACGGCCCGCGGCCCTTCTCGCCGAGCCACAGGGCGTCCGTCTTGCCGGCCCACCGGTCCCGGGTGCGCACTCGCACGTACCGCTCCAGCGCGATACCCGTCTTGCTCCCGAACGGCACAGCGCGGGCCCGACGCCCCTTGGCCAGGATGTGAATCACGTCCTGGCCGAAGTCGACATCATCAACTTTGAGATTCGCGATCTCCGCCCGGCGCGCCCCGGTATCCATGAACAGGCGGATGATCGCTTCATCCCGTCGTGACACCAGATCCCGGCCGGCGCATCCCGCGAGCAGGGCCCTGATCTGATCGTCGGTGAGCACTGGCACCGGCTGTTCCGGGACCACGGGCGGCTTCATCCGGTCGAGGGGGGACCGGTCGAGGTCCTCCTCGTCGGCGAGCCAGGTCCCGAACTGCTGCAGCGCGCGGAAGACCAACGAGACGGTGGCGGGCGCGTGGGTAGCCGCATAGTCCGCGAGGAACGCCTCCACGTGGGACCGCTCCAGCTCCGCCGGATCGGTCGGTCCGTCGTGCTCGGCCAGGTGCCGGACAAGGTCATCGACCGCGCCGAGGTAGAGCGTGCGGGTGCGGACGGAGAGCGTGCGCCCTTCAAGGGACCGGCCCCACTGGCGTACCAGCGATCCCCACGGACCATGGTCAACAGGACTCATGATCGGGTAGTTTAGCGCTGTCTGTCCAACGTGCTTCACTGGGAAGCCAGAGCCCGGCACCGAAAACCGCTGCGGTGTAAGGGTTTGTGGGCGCGGCAGGGATCGAACCTGCGACCACTCGCTTGTAAGGCGAGCGCTCTCCCGCTGAGCTACGCGCCCGGGAGACCTGAAAAACGAAGCTGACTAAGACTACGCATGCCGCGACGCCCCGTGGAACGATCGGGCGCCTGGATCGGCAGACGGTGACTCGCCGTCGCCGATCGTGCGCCGATGCTCCAGGATGCCACCGACAGCGGGAGCCGGCCCCACGACTACCCAGGTACGCCAGGCCGGCTCCCGTACGTCGATCTTAGAGGGCGGCCAGCGCCTTGAGGTACTCGGCCTGGTCCCGCGCGTCGGGGATGTTGTTGACGACCTTCCAGCGCACGACACCCTCCTTGTCGATCACGAAGGTGCCGCGCACGGAGATGCCCCGCTCGGCGTTGAAGATGCCGTAGGCCTTCGCGACCTCGCCGTGCGGCCAGAAGTCGGCGAGCAGCGGGAACTCGTAGCCCTGCTGCTCGGCCCAGACCTTGTGGGCGAACGGCGAGTCGACGGAGACCGCCAGTACCTGGACGTTGTCGTTCTGGAACGAGCCGAGGTCGTCCCGGACCGAGCACAGCTCGCCCTGGCAGACGCCGGTGAAGGTCAGCGGGTAGAACAGCAGGACGACGTTCCGCCTGCCGCGAAACTCCGACAGGGTGATGGTCTCGTTGTTCTGGTCCTTCAGCGAGAAGTCCGGGGCGACGGAGCCAACCTCGACGGTCACAGGCGCTTCCTCTCCACAACAATGGGGCTGATCACAGTGACGGAGCACCGATCAGGACGATGCACGGGCCGACTCCGCCAGAACCGCCGGGCCTTGCATGATCGCGACAGCGGGCGGGGGTCGGAACGGACCGGGCGACGGCACCCACCGGTTCGGGCACCCCCGCCGGTCGATCCGCCGGCCCTGAGCCAGCATGCCAGTTACGGCGCCGTGGAAACCGGCCGACCACCCGCGGATAGCCCACACGGACGCCCCGGAGCCGTCGAGCCGCCGCCGAGACGAAGGATCATCCGGCTTCGATCCCGACGGAAGGTATCTTTCACGCTCCCGGGGCACTGATGCGGCGAGTGCTCGAGTTTCCTACGCCAGACTGGCCTAGTCTGGCCGATCGACACGGGAGCCATCGACCGGACATGCGCGTAACACGGTGCGTGCTCCGCGTGCGCCACAGGTTATGGACACCGATGAGGGCAGGCCCACCTTGACCAATCAGAGTGCGACCCCGCACGGTTACCCCGAATCGCACGGCTACCCCGACCAACACGGCTACCCCGACCAGCGTGCCTACCCCGACCAACACGGCTACCCCGACCAGCAAAGCCATCACCCGGCGCAGGAACCTCACCCGATCGATGGGCCGGGCACCTCGACCGGCGGCTTCCCGATCTATGCCTTCCGGGAATCGCTGCCCGGCCCCGAGCCGGAGCAAGGCTATCCCGCGACCCCCGACTACGGCTTCCCCGGCCCGAACGGGGCGCCCGGCGCACCCGACTCCTCCGCCGGGGCGGGGGTACTCGGCAAGCACCGCAATCCCTTCGCCGTCTGGCTGGGCCTGCCCCTGATCACCCTTGGGGTCTACTACTTCGTGTGGGTTTACAAGACGAACCGGGAGCTCGGCGAGTACGACCGGCGTATACAGGTCAACCCGGCCCTGTCCCTGCTGGCGTTCCTCGTCGGCTGGCTGATCATCGTGCCGCCCTTCGTCGCCGCGTGGCGGCTGGGCACCCGCACGCGCGCTGCCCAGCACGCCGCCGGCGTGCCGGAGACGAACCCGGTGCTCGCGTTCGTACTCTTCCTCATCGGCGTCGGGCCGCTGTTCCTCCAGCTTGAGCTCAACCGGCTCTGGGACCGCTACCCCGGCGCCGTCGAGGGCCAGCAGGTGCCGTTGTACCGATGAGCCCGCGCCGCGGGGGCCGGCCGAGGCCCGACCCGACCCGGACGCGGGCATGACTCGACGGCGCCCGGCCCACCCGCCGCCGGACGCCCTCGCGCCGGCCTCAGCGGTGCCGAACGCGCTGCGACTTCGGCGCGGCCAGCCGCTGGCCGGACCACTCCTGCGCGACGCTCAACGTGCTGGTCTGAACCAGACCCGCGGTAGGCACCGCGTCCAGCACATCACTCGGCGCGACATGGCCGTCCCGTCCGGCCTTGGGCGTGAGCAGCCAGATCACACCCTCGTCGGACAGCTGGCGACGCGCATCGATGAGCGCGTTGGCCAGATCCCCGTCGTCCTCCCGCCACCACAGCAGGATGACGTCGACGACGTCGTCGGAGTCCTCGGGGACTAGCTCGGTGCCGCTGGCGCTGGTCACCGCGTCCAGCAGATCCTGGGCGATGTCATCGTCCTCGTTGAGCGACTGCACCTGGGTCCCGGCGGAGACTCCCAGTCGCTCCGCCCGGCGCTGACCCTCGGCGTTCGCCGCGGTCGGACTCACCCTGCGCTACCTCCTGCTCGTGTGTCGCTCCGCGCGTGCCGCGGAGACGTCCCGTTCCATCGTGGACGCACCAGCGCGATGGGGACATCACCCGGTGCGTCTTGACCTAGTCCACCGGACCTCCCGGTAGCTGCGCAAGTGCCACGCCGTCGGTTGTGGACCGATGACAGCGTGGTGGACGTGCGACGACTCCCCGCCGGTACCCGCATCGGACCTCGATCACGCCGCCAGAAGCTCGATCATCCTGCCAGGAACGACAGTCGGACCGTTCGATCAGGGTTGTCCACGTTGAGATCAACCAGGGCGATCGACTGCCAGGTGCCGAGCGCGAGCCGCCCGTCGAGCACCGGGACGGTGAGCGTCGGCGGGATGAACGCCGGCATGACGTGGGATCGGCCGTGGCCGGGCGAGCCGTGCGCGTGGCGCCACCGCCTGTCGGCGGGCAGCAGCTCGGCGAGGGCCGCGAGCAGGTCCGGGTCGCTGCCGGAGCCCAGCTCGAGGATGGCCAGCCCGGCGGTGGCATGCGGCACGAACACCGACAGCAGGCCATCACCGGAACCAGTGACGAACTGCACCGCGTCGGGAGTGAGGTCGACCACACGCTCCAGGCGGCCGGTGTGCACGGACAGCGTCGTCGTCTTCATCCGGGTGTCCATCAGGGTGATTGTCTACCAGGCGGGGGCACTGAACCGGCTGCACCGCGGACGACATGTCGACAACGCCGCGCGTATCGCCCGATTCTCTACTCGAAAGTAACCAAGGCGTGCGTGACGAGGTCGCGCGGACGGAGCACGATGGACTGAGGCGTGTTCGCTCGCCGGGTTCCCGCCCTCGGCCGATGGGAGTCGGCCGATCACCCGCAGCGGCGCGCCGAAGGAGAAGTTGACGAGCGGCCAGGACGCGGCAACGCATCGATCATGCGGGTTCCCGTATCCGCGTGCACGTGAAGTGACACATGGGCCGGCGGACGCGCGAGGAGGACCTTCTCGTGCGGCCACGGCGGCCCCGGAAGCTTGAGGAGCAGGAGAAGGCGTGGCGCAGGACACAACCCGGAAGTTCTCGGTCATCACCGACGGGCTGCCGAGTCAGCTGCCGGACATCGACCCCTCGGAGACCAGCGAGTGGCTGGAGTCACTCGACTCGGTCATCGAGGAGTCCGGCCGCGGCCGGGCCCGCTTCCTCATGCTGAAGCTTCTCGAACGAGCCCGCGAGAAGGCGGTCGGGGTTCCCGGTCTCACCAGCACGGACTACATCAACACGATTCCGCCGGAACGCGAACCCTGGTTCCCCGGCGACGAGCACGTCGAGCGCCGCATCCGGGCCTACATTCGGTGGAATGCGGCGATCATGGTCAGCCGCGCGAACCGGCCCGAGTACAACGTCGGCGGCCACATCGCCACCTACGCGTCGAGCGCGAGCCTGTACGAGGTCGGGTTCAACCATTTCTTCCGCGGCAAGGACCATCTCAGCTCCTCGCCGGGAAGCGACTCGGGTGACCAGATCTTCATCCAGGGGCACGCCTCGCCGGGCATCTACGCCCGTGCGTTCCTGGAGGGCCGGCTGACGGAGTCCCAGCTCGACGCCTTCCGCCGCGAGAGCGAGTCGGGCGGGCTGTCGTCCTACCCGCACCCGCGGCTCATGCCCGACTTCTGGGAGTTCCCCACCGTGTCGATGGGCCTCGGCCCGATCGACGCGATCTACCAGGCCCGGTTCAACCGGTACCTGCTCAACCGCCAGATCAAGGACACCTCGAGCAGCCGGGTGTGGGCGTTCCTCGGCGACGGTGAGATGGACGAGCCGGAGTCGATCGGCGCGCTCGGCGTCGCCGCCCGCGAGGAGCTCGACAACCTGATCTTCGTGGTGAACTGCAACCTGCAGCGCCTCGACGGCCCGGTCCGCGGCAACGGCAAGATCATGCAGGAGCTGGAGTCGCTGTTCCGCGGCGCCGGCTGGAACGTGATCAAGGTCGTCTGGGGTCGCGACTGGGACCCGCTGCTGGCCAAGGACACCGACGGCACCCTCGTCCACCGGATGAACACCACCCCGGACGGGCAGTTCCAGACCTACACGACGTCGTCCGGCGAGTACATCCGCGAGCACTTCTTCGGCGCGGACGCCCGGCTGCGCCGGATGGTCGCCGACCTCGCCGACGACGACCTGCGCAAGCTCTCCCGCGGCGGCCACGACTACCGCAAGCTCTACGCGGCCTACAAGGCGGCCACCGAGCACACCGGTCAGCCCACGGTCATCCTCGCCCACACCATCAAGGGCTGGACGCTGGGCAAGGACTTCGAGGCCCGCAACGCCACCCACCAGATGAAGAAGCTGACCAAGGCGGAGCTCAAGGAGTTCCGCGACCGGCTGTACCTGGAGATCCCGGACTCGGCGCTGACCGGCGACCTGCCCCCCTACTACCACCCGGGGCCGGACTCCGAGGAGATCCAGTACATGCGGGAGCGCCGGGCCTCGCTCGGCGGGTCCATACCGCGCCGGGTCGTGCGCGCCAAGCCGCTCACCCAGCCGCCCGCGAAGATCTTCGACGAGCTCCGCAAGGGCTCGGGCAAGCAGCCCGTCGCCACCACGATGGCCTTCGTCCGGCTGCTCAAGGACCTCATGAAGACCAAGGAGATGGGCGCGCGCTTCGTGCCGGTCATCCCCGACGAGGCCCGCACCTTCGGCATGGACGCGATGTTCCCGACGGCGAAGATCTACTCGCCGCACGGGCAGCGTTACGAGGCCGTCGACCGCGAGCTGCTGCTGTCCTACCAGGAGTCCGAGTCTGGCCAGATGCTGCACGAGGGCATCAGCGAGGCCGGTTCGATGGGCTCGGTGATCGCCGCCGCGACCTCGTACTCCACCCACGCGCAGTACATGATCCCGGTCTACGTCTTCTACTCGATGTTCGGGTTCCAGCGCACCGGTGACCAGATGTGGGCGCTCGGCGACCAGCTCGGCCGCGGCTTCCTGCTCGGCGCCACCGCCGGGCGGACCACGCTCAACGGCGAGGGCCTGCAGCACCAGGACGGCCACTCGCTGCTGCTCGCCTCGACCAACCCGGCCTGCGTCGCCTACGACCCGGCGTTTGCGTTCGAGGTCTCCCACATCGTCCGCGACGCCCTGGACCGGATGTACGGCGAGCGCGACGAGAACGTCTTCTACTACCTCACCGTCTACAACGAGCCCGTGCCTCAGCCGGCCGAGCCGGCCGGCCTCGACCCGGCACAGATCATCGCCGGCATGTACCGGTTCCGGCCGGCCGAGGAGCTCGTCGGTGGCCTGCCGCCCGCGGGCGCCGAGGGTGGCTCGGGGCCGCGGGCGCAGATTCTGTCCAGCGGCACGTCCATCCACTGGGCGCTCACCGCGCAGGAGATCCTCGCCGCCGACTTCGGCGTCGCCGCCGACGTGTGGTCGGTGACCTCGTGGAACGAGCTGCGCAGGGAGGCCCTCGACTGCGACCGGGCCAACCTGCTCAACCCCGAGGCCGACGACGCCGTTCCGTACGTGACCCGCATCCTCGACGGCGCCCCCGGCCCCGTCGTGGCGGTCTCCGACTGGATGCGTGCGGTGCCCGACCAGATCTCCCGCTGGGTGCCGCAGGCATTCACCTCGCTCGGCACCGACGGCTACGGCCGCTCCGACACCCGGCTGGCTCTGCGCCGGCACTTCAAGGTCGACGCCGAGTCGGTCGTCGTTGCCACCCTGGAGTCCCTGGCCCGGGCCGGTGAGGTCAAGGCCAGCCTGGTCGAGGACGCGATCCGCCGCTTCGGCCTGCGCGATGACGACGACGCCGCGCAGGGCACCGACGCCGGCTGACCAGAGACACCGGCTGACCCATGCGAGGCCGGTGGACCCCCTGCGGGCCCGGGACGAACGACCTATCCAGGTCACTCGTCCCGGGCCCGATGGATTTTCCGGAGCGTGTCACCACCCCCGCGGGGAAAGGCGACGGTGACGCCGACGGCCGTCCGGGCACCCCCGGTCCACCCCGGCAGGGGCAGCACCATCGGAGGTCGGCGCTGCGTCGCGCCACCCCCGATC
>NZ_JANEZT010000226.1 GCF_025403405.1 Frankia tisae | reverse complement strand
CCGCTGGGGCGCTGCTCGGCCTGTTCGCCGGGCTTGGCCTGGTCATTGTTGTCTACCGGTCGCCGCGGGCGCGGCGCATCCAGCTCGCCGACCGGCTCGACCCCTACCTGCGCGACACGCCCACGCCGTCCCGCCTGCTCGCGGACCGGCCGCGCGCGTCGGCCCGCCCGGGGTTCGTCGCGGTCGAGGCGCTCCTGCGGCCGTTGCTGTCGGATGTGGCCGGCCGGCTCGACCGTTTCCTCGGCGGCCGGGCGGCACTGCAGCGCCGGCTGACCCAGGCGGGCGGGCGGACCAGCATCGAGGAGTTCCGGGCCCAGCAGGTGATCTGCGCGGTCAGCGGCGCGCTGATCGGCGCGTTCCTGCTGGCGTTGCGCGCGCTGCTCGGCATCGGCCCGCCGGCTCTGGTCGACGTCGCCCTCGTCGTCGCCGGCGCCGCCGGTGGGGTGGTCGGCCGCGAGTACTGGCTGACCAGGTCGATCAACGAGCGCGAGGACCGGATGCTGCTGGAGTTCCCCACGGTCGCCGAGCTGCTGGCGCTGGCGGTCACCGCGGGGGAGTCCGCGATCGGCGCGCTGGAGCGGGTCAGCCGACTCACCCACGGCGAGCTGGGCCGCGAGCTGCGCCTGGCCCTCGCCGACGCCCGCGCCGGCGCCACCCTCGTGCAGGCCCTGGAGGGCATCGCCGCCCGCACGGCGCTCGTGCCACTGGCCCGGTTCGTCGACGGTATGGCCGTCGCGATCGAACGCGGCACCCCGCTGGCCGACATCCTGCGAGCCCAGGCGATGGACGTCCGCGAGGCCGGTAAGCGGCAGCTGCTGGAGGCCGGCGGCCGCAAGGAGATCGCCATGATGATCCCGGTCGTCTTCCTCGTCCTGCCGACGACGGTGATCTTCGCCTTCTACCCCGCCCTGGTGAGCTTCACCGTGATCGCCCAGTGATCGCGGCGGCCCCCGGGGGCGGGGCGCGGCCTGATCCGACACAGGCCCAACCGACTTGGCACAACGCGGTGCCCGACGCGGATGCGCAGGGTGCGCGCCACGGACGACGTGGGCGCACGGTTCCTGGCCGGGCGCATGGCTCAGGCCGGACGGTGATGGAGGGGACATGGGACGACGTATCGGGCAGACCCTGAAGACGAGGTGGCTGGCCTGGCGGTCGGCGACCGACACGATCGGCGCCGGCGGTGACAGCGGTGACGGCCGTGACCGGGGGGACGTCCCCGGCTGGGTAATGATCACGGTGATGACGGCGGCCCTCGTCGTCGCCATCGCCACGCTGGCGACGCCGGCGTTGCAGAACCTGTTCACCTCGGCGATCAACTCGGTGTCGGGCGTCGGCGGCGGTGGCGGCGGCTGACCTTCCGGCCGCGCCGGCCATGGCGGCGCGGGACGGCAAAGAGCCGGTCGGGCCCGACTGCGAGGCCCCGCCGGGCGAGGACGGCATGGCGGGCGACGAGGGGTCGGCGGTCGTCGAGTTCATCCTGGTGGGGACGTTGCTGCTGTTCCTGTTCCTCGGGATCCTGCAGGTCGGCCTGATCCTGCACATCCGCAACACGCTCGCGGCGGACGCGGCGGAGGGTGCCCGGCATGCGGCCAACCTCGGAGTCCCGGCCGCGGACGGCGGTCCGTACGCCCAGGCGCTGATCGCCCGGACGATCCCCGGCCGCGCCGACACCGTCTGCACCGGCACCGACGTCGACGGCCCCGGCGGCACCCCGCTGGTCCAGGTGACCTGCAAGGTCGCCGTCCCGCTCGTCCTCGTCCCCCTCGGCGACGGCGTGACGATCACCGTCACCGGCCACGCCGTCAAGGAGCAGCCGTGACGCCTCGGTGGCTGCGTACCATCCGCGCGATCTGGACGCGGGTGGTGTGGGGAGAGGGACGGGCGCCCCGCGACGGCCGGAGCCGGGCGCGCCGCGACGGGAGAGGGGCGGACGACGGCTCGGCGATGATTGAGTTCGTCGGGCTGTCCGTCGTGTTGCTCGTCCCGTTCGTGTACCTGTTCCTGTGCGTGTTCTCGGTGCAGAAATCGGCGTTCGGCGTGACCGAGGCGGCCCGCGAGGCCGGCCGCGCGTTCGCCACCGCCGACAGCGAGACCCAGGGCATCGACCGGGCCCGCCTCGCCGCCGCCCTCTCCCTGCAGGACCAGGGCGTCTCCGGCGAGCCGCAGCTCCACTTCGCCCCGGCGGGTGCGAACTGCGGCGCCGGCAATCCCGGCGACGGGGCCCAGACCCTGGAACCGGGCGCGTCGTTCGTCGTCTGTGTCCGCACGGTCGTCACCCTGCCGGGCACCGGCGCCTTGTTCGCCGGCATCACCGACGTCACCGTGAACGGCCAGTTCACCGTGGTCATCGACGCCTACCGGGCTGATCGGTCAGGTGTCTGATCAGAGGTTTTGCTGGTCTGCTGAGCCGAGGTACCGGGGCATAGCTCCTGGAACGGGGGTAACCGGCGCTGGCTCGGCCTCGTCGGATTGACGGCCCGCGAATACTTCGCCGAGATGCGCCGGGCGTGGCGCCGTGAACCTGCGTCGCCCGGTTCTCGGTGAGAGAAGGAGTTCCCCGCTGGCGGGACGTGCTCGGCGACAACACCCGATATATGCATGGGGGCTGAACCGCACGTGCGTCAACGTCACTCTTAGAAGGTGGAAAACACCCGAACGGTAGCTGAGCTATCTCGGTGCGTGGCGCCACCGTGGCCAGCGCCTACCAGAGCAGGAGACGTCAATGGCGGATTGTTCTGACGGCCCTTCCCGCATCCGACTGAGGCGAACAGGCCCTCCGGGTGGCGCGAGGCGACGGATCCACCAGGGGGACCCCAACGCCCCCGGCAGCCTTCCCGCCAGCCGCCCTCGCGAAGCCGGACCAGGCCACCGTCGGCGAGATCACGACGGCGTTCACCGAGGCGTTCGACGCGGACAACAACATCGACGACGGGTTGGCCTACGTCCAGAACGGCGAGCAGTACCGCGACATCACCCGGCGTTATCCAGGTGTCGTCGGCAACCTCAAGGTACGGCTCGAGAACATCACGCTGATCTCCAGCGACCAGGCCAGGGCGACCATCATCATCACCCACACCGACCCCAGGCTCGGTGCGCGATGGGGGTACGAGATCAGGCGGGAGGCGGAAGACGCCTGACTTTCGTCGGCATGCCTGGGTACACCCTGGTCAGCCCGGTTGCCGGACGGCGGCTGGGGGCAGGAGCGCAGTGTTGGAGGTAACGGGCATGCCGTTCGTCAACGTGAAAGTGATCGAGGGCGTATTCACTCCGCAGCAGAAGCAGGAGATGATCACCAAGTTGACCGAGGTCATGGTCGGTATCGAGGGTGAGGCGACGCGATCGGTGACCCATGTCGTCGTCGAGGAGGTCCGCAGCGGGGACTGGGGCATCGGAGGGCGGTGCATGACCACCGAGGACGTGCAGAAACTCCAGGCCAGCGGGAGCGCCTGAGAAGCCGCCGATCACTCGCCGAGGAAATCCGGATATCTGGTCGGGAACGGCACCTGATGGGCGGTGTGACTCGCCGCTGACCGTGACGCCCCCCTATCCGCGCCGGTCGATCCATTGCTGGATGTGGGCGGCGGCGAGTTTTCCGACGAGTTTGTCGATGAAGGAGTTTCGGCCGTCGGGGGTGAGGTTTCCGTCCGCGATGATCTTGGTGTGGCGAACGGTGTCGACGATGGCGGATTTCACCCGCTCGTGGGCGAGATAGGTGTCGAGGTCCGGTTGCCATCCTTCGGCGGCCGCGCCACCCACGACCGTGCTCCAGCCGGTGACGACGGCGGCGGATTCGTCGGGCTGGTAGCTCATCTTGTGCAGGTGAACGGCGAGGTCGTAGACGGGATCGCCCCAGAGGGCGAGTTCCCAGCCGAGGAAGTAGCCGCGCCCGCCGGACACGATGATGTTCTTGCGGTGGATGTCGGTGTGCAGGAGGCGGAAGGGTCGGGGGCGCAGAGTCACCCATCGCTGTTCGATGGCGGTGAGGGCGTCGGCGGGGATGCCGAACCGGGCGTACAGGTCGCCGAACTCGGGCAGGAAGCGGACGTGCACGCCGGCGGTGACGGCGGACAGCCGGCGGGCGAAGTCGGCGGGCGAAGTCGGCGGTCCGGCCGTCGTCGGGCCAGCCAGCGGAAAGGCTCGGGAGGTCGTCCCGCGGGACGAGGCCAAGTTGGCCGAACAGTTCGCTGACATCGTCGAGGACGTGGCCGGGCACGCGGGTGCCGCGGGGCGCGATGGTGTCGAGGAGCTCGCCGCGGAGGAACTCGATGATCTGGTAGCGGGGTTGCGGACGATCACATCCCCGGTCGGAGTGTCCATCCGGATGTTGTGGTTGTAGAAGCCGGAGGCGGCGTCGGGGCGGCCGATCGCCTGCCGGTACAGCTCCTCGGGGTGCCAGGCCTGCCCGTCGAGGAGGTCGGTGGCGAAGTCGCGGAGGCGGGCGTCGAGCTCGGCGAGGGTGCCGAACGGCCGGAGGCCCGCGCGGGCCCGCTGGGCGGCGGCGGTGACCTGGTCGTCGTCGATGCCGAGGAGCGCCAGGGCGTGCGCCGCGCTGACGATGATGGTCGGGTAGACGTCGGCCGCTTCCAGTTCGTGGACCGTCCAGCGCAGGGCGGTGACCGCCGCGTCGAGCCGGCCGCAGCGCAGTTGCCCGACGGCAAGGGCGGTGTAGGCCTTGCCGAGTTCGTGATGGGCGCCGATCTCCCGTTGGATCTCGATCGCCTGGCCGGCCTCGATGATCGCCTCGGCGGCGAGGGTCTCGCAGCCGCGGAACCTGCCCTGCGCCATGTGGAGGTCGGCGGCCCACAGACCTGCGGTCCGCCGCGGCGATCCGGCGGCCCGGTCCCACACATGGGTGAAGATGTCGAGTGCCGCCCTGGTCTCACCGGCGATGCGTCGCCCGTTTCCGGCGGCGACGGCGAGCCGCCTCCCGACGACCGTGTCGACGGCGAGGGTGGTGACGGGCCCGGGGGTGAGAGCGGTGACGGCGGCGGCGTCGCCGAGGCGGACCGCGGCTTCCGCATCGAGGCAGCGCAACGCCTCGGGAAGGTCCCTGCCGGCGGGCTGATCGGGCAGTTGGGTGCGCAGATCGTCGGTGATGCCGCGGGCGGCGCCGTGCCCGCCGCGGAGTACGGCGCGGTCCGCGTGGTCGAGGATGGCGGTGCCGCCGGCGTGGCGACCCTGCAACGCGTGGTAGGCGGCCTCGCGCAGGGCGGACGCCATGAGCTGGTGGAATCGGAGCGCGGTGTTCGCCGGATAGACGAAGGAATAGGCCGTCAGGGATTCGCAGGCAATGCGATGGTCGGGGAGATGAAAGGTGTTGGCCAGGAGCTGGAAGATACCGTGCCGAAGACCGGCAGCCCGGCCACCGTGTCGACGATGTCGGTCAGGATCGAACTGTCGACGACGAACTCATTGAAGACGCGCGGTCCTTCGCCGATGCGCGTCAGTTCCTCGGTGAAAGCCGCCAGTACCGGCTCGCGGTCCACGAAACGGCGCTGCAAAGCCGCCACCCGGCGAAAACGTGGCGCTGGCGCCATGCAAACCTCCGACCATCACAGACCGCAATGCCACCGAGGACGATGCAATCGTAGCCGTAGTCGGCATGCCGGTTGATTCCCGCGCCCCGACCGGTCCTGATGGCCGGGGCTCGCGGCTCTGCGGGCCAGTGAAGGCGCGGGGCAGGCCTACCTGGACGATCTGCCTGGGGTGGATTGAGCCTTTGTCGATCGGCTACGCATCGTTTCCTGGGGGCGTCCAGGTTGCTGCGGATCATTTGGACGGTCGGGTTGTCGCGTGCCGCCGGCTCCTCCGGGGCCGGTCGGGTCCGGCGTGCGGCCGAGGACGGCTGCACGGACACCGCCCGGCCGAACAGCCCGGGGCGCTCGCAGCCGGCGAGCACCCTCGGTCACTGATGACGGATCGTGAGACTGATGTAGGTAGAGGGTATATCGAGGAATCCAATCAACACGCAGCGCAGCGAATATATCGCTCAGATAGCCACATAAAGATCCCCGTTAACTACTCTTCGTGGTCAGAGGGTATCGATGACGACACCCGCGGTTCTGAGGAGCGGACATGTTTCGTCGACGAAGGCTGGGGCTGGGGATGGTGGCGCTGGCCGCTGCCGGCATCGTGGCCCTGCCGACAGCGGCCACAGCGGCCCCAGCGGCCCCGGCATGGGGGACGGCCTCCGGGCCGCGCCCCCTCGTGGCGGGGCCCGGCGCGGAATGGTCCTGGGGTTACAACGGCCTCGGGCAGCTGGGCAACGGCACCACCGCGAACAGCGCAGTACCCGTCCGGGTCAGCGGCCTGACCGGCCTGACCCAGGTGGTGGGCATCGCCGCGGGCAGGTACGCCGGATACGCGGTGCGCCGGGACGGCACCGCCTGGTCCTGGGGCTACAACGCCTACGGGCAGCTGGGCAACGGCACCACCGCGAACAGCACGGTACCCGTCCGGGTCAGGGGCCTGACCCGGGTCGTCGCCCTCGCCGGCGGCAGCGCCAACGGGTACGCGCTGCGCGGGGACGGCACCGTCTGGGCCTGGGGCTACAACAACTACGGGCAGCTGGGCAACGGCACGACCACCAACAGCCGGGTACCCGTCCGGGTCGTCGGCCTGACCCGAGTCATCGCCATCGCCAGCGGGGGCACGACAGCGTACGCGCTGCGCCAGGACGGCACCGTCTGGGCCTGGGGTGACAACGACGAAGGGCAGCTGGGCAACGGCACCACCGCCGACAGCCCGCTACCCGTCCGGATCATTGGCCTCAGCGCGGTGAAAGCGATCGCCGGCGGCCAGGAAGCCGGGTACGCGCTGCGCCGGGACGGCACCGTCTGGGCCTGGGGCGCGAACGACGAAGGGCAGCTGGGTAACGGCAGCATCGTGTCCAGCACGGTACCCGTCGTGATCTCCAACCTCACCGGGGTGACCGCCATCGCCGCCAGCAGCGAGGGCGCCAGCGGGTACGCGCTGCGCGGGGACGGCACCGCCTGGGCCTGGGGCCTCAACAACACCGGGCAGCTGGGCAACGGCACCGACGACACCTCTCTGGTGCCCGTCCCGGTCAACGGCACCACCGGCCTCGTCGGGGTCACCGCGATCTCCGCGGGCAGTTTCAGCGGGTATGCGCTGCGCGAGGACGGCACCGCGTGGGCCTGGGGCAGCAACTTCTTCGGGCAGCTGGGCAAGGGCCTCACGACTCCCCCCTACAGCCTGCTTCCCGTCCAGGTAAGCGGCATTGCCGGGGCGCAAGCCGTCGCCGGCGGTGGCTTCAGCGGGTACACGCTCGTCAACACCTGGGACAGGTAACCGGGCCCGACAGCCAGGTCACGGACATGACCACCCTGGCTCTGCTCGTGGGAACGGACCGCGGATGTTAGCCACCGCTTCCCACGGCGACGCCACAGACCCGCTCGACGCCGGGCGGGGAACCTGGCCTCGCCGATCCCCGCGGCCCCGGTCTGGCATCCTCGCGCCGGCCGGGGCCGCGGGCTGTCGGCCGCGGTGGGGATGTCAGCGGCCGTCGCGGGGCGCATCAGCACAGGCATGAGGATGCGGGCGCGCTCGGCGCCGTACCGTACAGCGGAGCACTGTCGCAACTCCAGGGGCGGAAGATGTCCCTGAGCTTCTATGTCGGTGAGAGCTTCGGGCCGAGCGGACGCGGTGGACCCGCACCTGATGGACGTGTTCCGCCGGGCGCGCGCCGCAGGGCTGGTCGAGCCGTGACTGCCCGTCGATCCCCAACGCCTGGCGCCGCCGAGACCAAGACCTACCGGGAGGACCCACGATGATCTCCGCCCACGGCTACACCGCCTTCTTCAGGCCCACATCCGAAGGCGGCGACAAGAACATCGTGGGCGGGCTGCCCGCCAGCACGCCTGACGGGCAGAAGCTCGTCTGCCAGGTGCCGGTCGTCGCCTGGGGCAACAACGGCGAGGCCCTGGTTGCCGACATGGAAGACGGTTGTCTACGCAGTGTCCGGGGCGCCGAAGGGTTCATCCGTCTCACCCGGACGGAGACCGGGACGGTCAGCCCGGAAGACGGATGACAGGCGACGTCGCCGGCGGCGTCACCAGGAAGGCCGGCGGCGGGAATCGGCGATGGTGATGTCATAGCGGTCGGTTGTCAGGGGCCCGGTGTCGATGCAGCCGCGATCCCCTGATCCCGCCTGCGGCGGGTGTTGATGTGACGAGATCCACATCAAGAGCAGGATCGGATTTCGGTCGGCGTTGCCAGCCAGAGTTGCTCGATAAGTTCGGCCGAATTCCTCCACCGGACAATCCTGTTGCGCCATAATGGCAGACAGACGGTTCTTGGCCGGACTGCCCCACTTCCGCGCGGGCTGGTTCCCGGTGTACTTCAGCTCGCCCTATCTCACTGCCGTCTTCGCCATGTAGGCACGTCAGCCGGGCGGATTCCGCCCCCTCCCTGCACCGAGGCCACCTCATGACCGAGCTCTGTCACACCGGCATGCCCAGACCAGACTTCGGTATCCGCGTCTCTGAACGGATGCATCCCGCGGCCGACCGCATCGGCGAACACGTCCTGGCCTGGGCCGTCGAGTTCGGGCTGGTCGCCGACGCCGCCGCGCGTGCCCGGTTGGACGCCGCCGGATTCCACCTGGCGGCCGCCCGGATCCTGCCCGATGCGGAGCAGGCCGACGTCGAGGTCTTCGCCGAGTGGGCGGTGTGGCTGTTCCACCTCGACGACGAGCAGGACGAAGGGCCCATGGGCCGCAGTCCGGAGATCGTGCGCGAAACCTATGCCGCGATCACCGCCATCACCGAAGGGCAGCCCGCGCCCGCCGCCGCCCCTGCGTCGGTGGCCGCGCTTGCCGATCTGTGGTTCCGCACCGCCCGGGGAATGTCCGCGCAGTGGCGGCGTCGCATCCGCCGGCACATCCACGATCACCGCGATGCCTTCCTTGCGCAGATCACCCACCGGCAGAACGGCACGGTGGCGAGCCCGGAGGAATACCCGGCACTGCGTCGGGACGACAATGCCATGTTCATGTACGACCTGGTGGAAGTCGCCTACCAGACGGAGATTCCCCCGGACCTCGCCGCGACGAATAGCTGGACCGAGCTGTGTGCGGCTTCAAGTGACATCATCGCCTGGACCAACGACGTGGTTTCCCTGCCGCGGGAAGCAGCCCTCGGGGAGACCACCAACTACATCATCGTTCTCCAGCGCGCCACCGGCTGCGACGAGCGCACCGCGCTCGAACAGGTACAGGTGCACATCACCCGGCGGTTGCGCGACCTCGACGGCGCAGAACGCGCCTTCCTCACCGAGATGCGGAGCGTGGCGACGACGGTGGACCCGGACCGACTACACCTGATCGTCCGCACCGTCTGCGACCTGCCGGGCGCCCACCTGGCCTGGATGTTCACCTCCGGCCGCCACCGGTAGCGATCCGCGTCAGTCCCGCCGAGGTCGGCTGCTCTCCCCGGGGTTCGGGCGCGGGAAGGGGACCTGGCGGCCGAGCTCGGTCATCGCCCGGGAATGATCGTGATGCAATGCCGGCCTGGTTGCGCTATGTACACGGTCCCGTCCGGCCCGACGGCGACCTGGCGCGGGTCGGCCACGACTACCGGTCCGGACCGGCTGGCAAGTACGCGTCGGGAGCCGTCGTCCCGCCGGACCGCCTGCGGGGGTGCCGGCGCCGGCGACGATCCGGGCCGCACCGTCCGGGTCGAGCCACCAGACCCGATGGTTACCGGTGTCGGTGATGAACAGGGATCCGTCCGGACCGACGGCGATGCCGGCCGGACTGTCCAGTTCGGCGTCGAACGCGGGGCCGCCATCGCCGCCGCGGCCAGCCTTTCCGGTGCCGGCGACCACGCTCGTGCCCTGGTCCGGGTCGTTGCCTGGCGCGCCGGGCTCTGTGGGCCCGTCCGTCTCGGCCGGTGGAGTCGGCTCCTCCGGCCCGGCCGACTCCACCGGCTTGGCTGCCTGGCCGGCGGGCCCGAGCGCTTCGGGGAAATACGCCTGCTGGGCCGGAGGTTCGGCGGCAGACCGTCGGCCACCGCGGCCCGCCGCGGCGCGGATCTCGTCGGGGAAGTGGAGGGGGACGGTGCAGCCGTCCAACCAGCCTGGACCCAACCCGTGGGTCGTGGCGGAGACGAGGTCGTCGACGAAGGCCGCGGCCGTGGGTTGCCGGCGCGCCGGATCGAGGTCGAGGGCTCGCATCACGACTGCCGCGATCTCGGGCGGCGCGCAGGCGCCTCGCAACGGCGGCGCTGGTTCGTACAGGCGCCGGCGGGTGAGGTAGGTGGCGACGCCCTGGCCGGCGTACGGCGTCCGGCCTGACAGCAGCTCGTACAGGACGATGCCCAGGGAGTACGGATCGGTCGCGGGCCGCAGTGCCGTGCCGGTGGACTGCTCCGGAGCCATGTAGGCGGGGGTGCCGATCACGGTGTTCGCGGGGTTGCCGGTGAAGGCCACGATCTTGGCGATGCCGAAGTCGGAGACCTTCGGGGTTCCATCCCCGGCGAACAGGACGTTCTCCGGCTTGATGTCGCAGCGTCCCCCCGCCGCAGTACTCCATTATGATCATGGACAGGCCGTCGCGTTCGACGTGATCGTGCACTCGGACGATGTGGGGATGGGCGAGGCGTTCCAGCAGGCGCGCCTCGGCGGCGAAGGTGTCCTGGGCCGTGCTTGCGCCGTCCGCGCCCGGGGGCCCGGTCGACATCCATCCACTCCCGCAGCCGCGGCCACGAGCGCAGCAGGGCCTCATGGGCGATCTGCAGGCTGTCCCCGCCGCCTTCGGTGTCTGCTTCGACGAGCCTGGCCGCGACCAGCGCATCGAGCACGGCTGCGGCCTCACGCGCGGGCACCGTGGCGAGCAGGTCCGCCCGTCGCACCCGCCGCCTGCTGTCCTGCTCGCCCTCGCGCAGGCGGACCATCCGCATCAACAGCGGCCGGGCGGCCTGCTGTGTAGCGGCATCCAACCCCACCAGGACCAGTGGACCGCCTTCGGCCAGCCGTGTCCGCACCTGGACGACCAGGTCGGTGACCATCCGCTCCCGGCCGAAGAACCACCGCTCGCTGGCGGCGTCGAACCCGGCGAGGCCCGGATAGGGACAGCCGGGTTCGAC
>NZ_JANEZT010000225.1 GCF_025403405.1 Frankia tisae | reverse complement strand
TCGCGACGCTGACCGCCCGCACCGCCAGGCCCGCCTCCCGCGCCGCCCGCTCGGTGAGCCCGACCGCGCTGACCTGGGGATCGGTGAAGGTCACCCGCGGGACGGCGAAGTGGTCCGCCACATCGCGGGCAGGCTCGCCGGCGGCGTCGCGGCGACCGGTGATGACGTCGGCGACGATCCGCGCCTGGTACTTGCCCATGTGGGTGAGCAGGGCGCGGCCGCAGACGTCGCCGACCGCGTACAGCCAGTCGTCGCTCACCCCGACCGCCAGGAGACGGTCGTCGACGTCGATGAACTTCCCGGGTGGCAACCCGACGGCCGCCAGCCCCAGGTCCCCGGTCGCCGGGGTGCGCCCGACCGCCACCAGAACCTCGTCCGCCACGACCGTGTCGCCCGCGGACTCCGGCCCCGCCGGACCGTCCTGCGTGCCCGCCGGACCGTCCTGAGTCGCCGCCGGACCGTCCTGAGTCGCCGCGGGGCCGTCCTGAGTCGCCGCGGGGCCGGCCAAGGTGATAGTCACCGGGCCGCGTGGCGCCGCGGCGCCGTCGCGGCGCCGATGCACCTCGACGGCCCGGGTACCGAGCCGCACCGCGATGCCGTCCGCCTCGAACGCCGCCCGGACCTCCTCCCCGGCGAACTCCTCCTCCCGGGCGAGCAGCCGGGGCGAGCCCTCGGCGACGGTGACCTCCGCGCTGCCGAGCCGGCGGAACGCCTGGGCGAGCTCCGCCCCGACGGCACCGCCGCCGAGCACCACCAGGCGCCGCGGCACCGAGGTGGCGGCGGTCGCCGAACGATTGTCCCAGGGATCGGCGTCGACGAGCCCCGGGATCGGCGGGACCGTCGCCCGGCTGCCCGTGGCCACGACCACCGCGCGCGACGCGGTCAGCACCCGGCGGTCGCCGTCGGCGGCGGTGACCTCGACGTGGCGCGGCCGCCCGGTCAGCCGGCCGGTTCCGCGGACGAGCCGCACGCCCTTGGCGGTCAGCCACGGCACCTGGGAGTCGTCCGAAAAGCCGCCGACCAGCGAGTCGCGTCGCGCGAACGCCGCCGCAGCGTCCAGCGATCCGGTGACCGCCGCCGCGGCGCCCGGCACGCGGCGCGCCGCGGCGAGCACCTCCCCCGGCCGGATGAGGGTCTTACTCGGGATGCAGCCCCAGTAGCTGCACTCGCCGCCGACGAGCTCCCGTTCGACGATGGTCACGGCGAGCCCCGCGTCGGCGCACCGGCCGGCGACGTTTTCCCCAGCGGGTCCCGCGCCGATCACAATCACATCCACAGCTGCGTCCTGGTCCACGCCCGTGCCTCCCCACCGACCCCGCCGTACCGTACGCGCCAGGGCGGTGACGAGAAGCACCTGGCCCGAACGGACGGCGCGCCGCCCACAGCCGGGAGGCGCGGGGTGTCAAGGGAACAATGGCGGGAGCGCGAAGCTAGGACCCGGTGCGCGGCGTAGCCGCCTCGCCTCGGGCCACCGTGACGAAACGAGCGGGGAGACAAGATGCAGCTCGGGATGGTCGGCCTCGGCCGGATGGGCGCCAACCTGGTGCGCCGGCTGATCCGCGACGGCCACGAGTGCGTGGTCTACGACGTCAACGCCGAGGCCATCAAGGCCCTGGAGGCCGAGGGTGCCACGGGGGCGCGGACGCTCGCCGAGTTCGCCGCGGCCCTGCGTCCCCCGCGGACAGCCTGGATCATGGTGCCGGCCGGGTTGACCGGGCAGACCGTCGATGCGGTCGCCGAGCACTGCGCGCCGGACGACATCATCATCGATGGCGGCAACTCGTACTACCGCGATGACATCAGCAAGGCGAAGGAACTCGCCACGAAGGGCATTCATTACGTCGATGTCGGCACCTCCGGCGGGGTGTTCGGCCTGGAGCGCGGCTACTGCCTGATGATCGGCGGCGAGCCGGCGGCCGTGGCCCGGTTGGAGCCGCTGTTCGACACGATCGCCCCCGGCGTCGGCACGATTCCCCGCACGCCCGGCCGTGACGGCGAGCCGGTCCAGGCCGAGAAGGGCTACCTGTATTGCGGGCCGAACGGCGCCGGACACTTCGTCAAGATGGTCCACAATGGCATCGAGTACGGCATGATGGCCGCCTTCGCGGAGGGTCTCGCCATTCTCGACAAGGCGAACATCGGCCGGGAGGCCCTGGAGCACAACGCCGAGACGGCCCCGCTGGGCGACCCGCAGTTCTACCAGTACGACTTCGACACCGCCGCGATCGCGGAGGTGTGGCGGCGCGGCAGCGTCGTCAGCTCCTGGCTGCTCGATCTCACCGCCGCCGCGTTGCAGGAGGATCCCGAACTCGCCGAGTTCAGCGGCCGGGTCTCCGACTCGGGTGAGGGCCGTTGGACGGTGCTCGCGGCGGTGGAGGAGGGCGTGCCCGCGCACGTGCTGACCGCCTCCCTGTACGAGCGGTTCAGCTCGCGCGGGGAGAGCCTGTTCGCGGACAAGCTGCTTTCGGCGATGCGCAAGCAGTTCGGCGGCCACGCGGAGCAGCACGCCCCGAAGGCCGGCTGAGCTCGGCCCGGCCCGGCCCGGCCCGGCGGCCCGGCGGCCCGGTCGGGTCAGGTATCGGCGGCGAGATCGGCCACGTCACCCATGGCGATCATGGGGTGGGCGGTGGGCTTCAGCCAGCGCAGGATGGACGTCAGCGCGTCCTGCTCGACGGCGACGCAGCCCCGGGTCGGCGACTTGTGGTCGACGTGCAGCCAGATGTCGCCGCCGACCTGGTCGCCCATCGGCCGGGTCGGGTCAGACGGGGGACGTCCGGGCAGCCGGTTGTAGTCGATGGCGACGACGTAGTTGAACGCCTCGGCCATCGGCTGCCCCTGCGGGGCCGCCGTCCGGTAGAACGCCGGCCGGTACTCGTAGGGCAGGCCGGTGCCCGGATCGGGCAGCTTGCCGCCGGCCGCCGTCAGGCTGAACACGCCGATCGGGCTGCGCAGATCGCCCTCCCGGTGGGCGAAGGTCCACCCGTTGGCGCCGTTGCGCCCGGTCAGCGGGGCACCGAACGGCTCCCAGGGGGCGTCCGGGTTCGCGCGCTGCCACAGGGTCACGTTGTTGGTGTTCGCCTCCCGGTCGGCGCCGCTCGCGACGATCACCTGGAGCGCGTCCCGGGGGATCCGCGCCGCCATCACCGATCCGATGCCGGGGACGGTGCCCGGGGCCCCGGTCGCGGCGTCCGCGCCATCGACCCGATTCGGCCGCAGCGGCTCCGCGCCCGCAGCCCGTGTGGCGGGCCCGGACGCGCCGACGACGACCGACGCCGACGGCCTGGAGTCCCCGCCGGAACCGCTGAAGTGGACGGCGCTCGCAGCGCCCACGACCAGAGTCACGCCGACGGCCGCGATGCCGACGGCGACCGACCGGCCCCGCGCGGAGCCCGCGCGGGGCCGGATCCAGTGAGGCCTGCTGCGGTGATCGGCCATGTCTGCGGCCTCCGGAACGACACCGCGGGCGGGGCGGCGTCGCGCTGTCGAGTGCCGACGCTCCCGGCGGCGACCGCGCCCACGCCACCGGGGTGCGACCACGGCGCACCGGTCACGACGATACGGATCGCCTCCTGCGCTTCGACGGGGTACCCCAGTGGACTGCCCACGCCATCCAGCCACAACACGCGAACGCTGGGTGACATCCGGGAATGCCTCCCCGGACTAATCCGCATCATTCGCCACGCACTCCTCGTCACCCCTTCACCCGGCACGACCCGAACCTGCCCGAAACGCGCACATCGGACCAGAACACCGCAACAACGAACACGATCCGGATTTATTTCCACGCAGAGGGTAATAAATTTCCGCACCGGATGCGCTGATCGGTCGTCCGCAGGCAGGCCGGCTGCATCGGGGCCAGGAGAGGTCCGGCGAGGATGAACGCACGGTCGGCTGCCGACCCCAGCCCATCCAGCGCCCCCCGCGGCCGCGACGAGGGTTGGATCACGCCCGACCGGGTTACGCCTGTCACCGGCCTGCGCGGCGCCGGGACGCGAGATGCGCAGAGTCGATTGCGGTACGTTCTGTTCCATCCGCGGCGACAAAGCGTGCACACCGCACCGCAATGCGCTCACCGCACCGCAGTCGGCCGCCACCGACCCGGCCCGCCACCGCTCGGGCCCCCACTGAATCAGGCCCGACGACTGTGCTCGACGGCTTCCAGTTCCACCGCATCCTGACCACCCCACGGCGCCCCGAGGGGACCGATCGTCCCGACCCCGTCCCGCCCGCGCTGTTCGCCGCGCTGGTGGGGGCGCACGCCGAGCTGACCTCGCTTGACGCCGGACCGGCCGCGCCGGGCATCGCCGTCGCCTGGCTACGCGGGCCGGGCGAGTCCCACATCCGTTTCCTTGCCGGCGGCCGGCCCTACTTCCCGCCAAGTGCCGTCCCGGCCGCCGTGACCGTGGCCGTGGCGATGACACCAGACCCGGCCTTCCCGGCGAGTGCGGCCTTCCCAGCGGCTCCCGTGCTCCCCGTGCTCCCCGAGCTGGACGCCGACGGGTGGCTGGACCGTGCGGGCGCGGGGCTGCCAACGCTCCCGCCGTTCCCCGGGCCGCCCGGACCTGGTCTCCCCCGGCCCGCAGCGGCGCCGCGGACGGCGGCGGTGGCACCGCTGCTCTACCCGCCCGGGTCGACGGCCGCGACGCTGCCACCCGGCACCGTCCTCGACGATCTCGCCCGTTTCCCGTTCTGGCTACGCTGCGGCGGAGCCCCGGACGCCCTGTGGGCACCCGGACCAGGCGGGGAGGGCGGCGCCCGACCTCCGGCCGGCGCGCGGCGCGGCTCGTTCGACGACTACGCCGCCCACCTCGTCGGCCCGTTCGCCTGGCTGGTGGTGGCCTGGCCGGTGCCGCCGCGCCGCCTCGCCGAGGAACGCGACGCCCTCGCCCGGTCCATCCCCGCGCTGCGCCTGCGCGAGCACGACCAGGATGCCCGGCTCGACCTGGAACGCGCCGAGCGCCGCCACCGGGAACTCGGTCGCGCCGCGGCCAGCGGGATGTGGGACGTCGAGATCCTCGTCGGCGGGGCCAGCAGGGCCGGCGCGTTCTCCCTGGCAGCGTTGCTGTGCAGCTCCAGCGACCTCGACGAGCTCCCCTACACGCTGCGCCCGCTGGGCCCCGCGACGTCGTTCGGCGGCGCCTGGACGCCGCGCCCAGCGGGTCCCGCCGACGGGGCTGAGCGAAGCCCGTTCCGGGCCGGCGCCGAGCTGCTCGCGGCGCTGGCCCGCCCGCCCAGCCGGGAACTTCCGGGCATCACACTCGTCACCCCGCACACATTCGACGTGACGCCGGAGGGCCCGGACGGCAGCGGGCCCGCGGACCCACGCGGCGCGCCCGGGGCGGTGCGGCTCGGCGACGTCCTCGATGCCGGCTGGTCGCCGGCCGGCGCGCTCGCCGTCCCGCGGTCCACGCTCAACCGGCATGCGTTCGTCTGCGGCGCCACCGGCTCCGGGAAGTCGCAGACCGTGCGGTCGCTGCTGGAGTCGCTGGCCCGCGCACCGGCGCCGGTGCCGTGGCTGGTGCTGGAGCCCGCGAAGGCGGAGTACGCGCGGATGGCGGGCCGGCTGGCAGATCTCGCCGGGCGGCCCGGCGAGGTACTCGTCATCCGACCAGGCCGGCTCGACGCGGCGCCGGCGTCACTGAACCCGTTGGAGCCGGAGGCCGGCTTCCCGTTGCAGAGCCATCTCGACCTTGTCCGCGCGCTGTTCCTCGCCGCCTTCGAGGCGCACGAGCCGTTCCCCCAGGTCCTCGCCCGCGCGCTCACCGTGTGCTACCGGGACCTGGGTTGGAACCTGGTGCTCGACCGGCCCGAGCCACCGCATCGGCCGCGGTTCCGCGTCAGCGGGCCGGGCGCGGATCCGCCGGTCGAGGCGCGCCGGCGCTACCCAACCCTCGGTGACCTGCAACGAACCGCCGCCAGGGTGGTGGAGAACATCGGCTATGGGGCGGAAGTCACCGCCGACGTCCGCGGGTTCGTCGACGTGCGCATCGGCAGCCTGCGGGAGGGCAGCCCCGGCCGGTTCTTCGAGGGCGGCCATCCCATCGACATCGGCGCGCTGCTGACCCGCAACGTCGTCATCGAGCTCGAGGACATCACCAGCGACCAGGACAAGGCGTTCCTGCTCGGGGCGGTTCTCATCCGCATCGTCGAGCACCTGCGGGTTCGCTTCGGGGCCGCGGGCGCCGGCGGGCTGCGGCACGTCCTCGTCGTCGAGGAGGCGCACCGGCTGCTCAAGAACGTCACCGACGGGCCGGCGGCGGCCGCGGTCGAGCTGTTCGCCTCCCTGCTCGCCGAGATCCGCGCCTACGGCGAGGGCCTCGTCGTCGTCGAGCAGATCCCGGCGAAGATCCTGCCCGACACCATCAAGAACACCGCGCTGAAGGTGATGCACCGGCTGCCGGCCGCCGATGACCGGGAGGCCGTCGGCGCCACGATGAACCTGCGCCCGGAGCAGTCCGAGGCCGTCGTGGCGCTGCCGGCCGGGGTGGCCGCCGTCAGCCTGGACGGCATGGACCGCCCGGTGCTGGCCCGGATGGTCGCCGGCGACGCCCGGGAGTCACCACACCTCGCCCGCTACGACCGGGTCCCGCTGGCCGGCCGGCGCAGTCTGCACTGCGGCGCCGCGTGCGCCGTCGGGCGGGCCTGCACGCTGGAGGAGACGGAGACGGCCGCCCTCGCCGCCGGAGATGCCCGGCTGGTGCTCTGGGTCGAGGCGGTCGCGGCCCATCAGGTGATGGGCTTCGCCCACGTGCTGGGCGTGGCGCCGTTCACCCCTTCGCCGGGGCTGCGGGCGATGCTGGCCGCGCAGCCGCCGCGGCGGCTCGACTGCCTGCTCGCGCACGCCACCGACCGGGCCACCGACGCCCGCGCCCGGCTGCTGCGCCCGTCGGTCGATCCGGACGAGTTCGCCGCCGCGTTGCACGCCACGCTGCGCCGGCTGCTCGTCGGCGACCCCGACGGCCTCGGCGACCCCGACCGCCCAGGCGGCCCAGGCGGCCCAGGCGATGTGGATGCGTGCTGGGACTCCCGGCGGTTCACCGCGGGTGTTTACCGCTGGCAGGATGTCCGGCTGGCCCTCGCCGAGACCGTCCGCCGGCAGGGCCCGGACGCGGGCCCCCACCCGCACACGTCGTCCTGGCACGATCGCGGCCTGGCCGTCACCGGCAGCACCATCGGCGAGCAGCTCGCCTGGCTGCGCGGCAGCCCGGTCTATGCGGGCGGTGAGGACCAGGTCAGCGTCGGCGACGTGACGGCGAGCGGGCTGGTCGACGCGGTACGGGAGCTCGCCGGCGGGACGAATGCCGGGGCCGTCGCGATCGCGCTGGAGCGCGCCTGCGCCGGACCCGGTCTGGCGGACCTGGTCGACCAGATCGCCAACCTCGTCGAGACGGCCGCGGGCAGGCCGCTGGCCGGGCCCGAGGCCCCGGGGCCGGCCGCGGCCGGCCGGTGAGATCGCGCCAGGTCAGGTCGCGGGGAAGTCGAGCGGCGGGACCGGCACGCTGGTGGCGGTCCCGCCGGCCACGTCGAACAGGGTGAGCTCGTACGTCGTGTACTCGATCGACCTCGACAGGTTCCGGGTCGTGAAGGTCACGCCGTCGTCGAACTTGTTGAACTCGCAGTTGCGGGTGAACCGGGCGGCGTCGGTGTCCCAGTCCTCGCCGAGGGTGTAGTAAACGTCGAACTTGCCGTTGGGCACCCCGTCGACCGTCGCGCTGCTGCCGCCTCGGATGAAGATGTTGCGCACCCGCGCACCGCCCTCGGTCAGTTTGACCACGGCGTCCTGGGACGGCGGTGCCTTGACGGTCAACTTCCCGTAGCCGCCACGCCGGCCGGGGCCGATGCTGCCGTTGTCCGGCCGCCGGGTCTGGTCCGGCTGGCCGGTCGGCAGGAACGCCCCGACCCGGTACGGGTTGGCCGGGTCCGCCGCCGCGAGCGCCGCGACGGCGAGCCGGGTCAGGTGCGCGCCGTTGCCGGCCGACACGCGTCGCCCGCCCGAGCTGCCGGTGCACAGCGTTTGCTTGTCGGCCTCGCCCTGCAGAGTGTCGAGTTCCGTGCCGAGGGCGAGCAACGCGGCGACGAACTGCCCGTGCGCGGCACGCGCCCGCACTGGCGGGTCGGTGTTCTCCAGCGTCGTGCGCTGGGTCGTCAGGTCCGTCGCGGCCGTGCGCAGCGCCTTGGACAGGTCGGGCGGCGTCTGGGCGCCCGATACCGCTCCCAGGTCCGGGGTGAGCGCCGTGTCCAGAGCGGTCAGAACCTGCTGGTAGGCCGCTGGGGTGACGCCCGTCGGCGTGGGTGGCGGGCTCGGTGACGGCGCGGGCGCGAACGTGCTGGAGGAGACGGCGGGCGCGCCTGCCGCATCGTCCCCACCGCAGGCGGCCGCCGCCCACAGCAATGCCAACGCGGCGAGGCCCGTCCCGAGAACCCGCCGACCGTTTCGCACCATCAGCCATCTCCCCCATCCCACTCACATCGCGCAGTCCTGCGCCGGTTCCCCGCCATCCACCTGGTAGGCAGCCATCCCGGCCGCCAGGCGTCCTGTCCACCCGTCCGGTTCGGTGCGGGCGGGAAGGGCCTGATCCCAGGCGAGCGTAGGAGAATTCGCCGCCGCGCCGGCCCGCAACAGCGCGGTCCCGCGGGCGGCCGGCGCGGGCTCGGCCGGCCCCGGAGAGGCCGGCCTGCGGGAACGGCTCCGGCCGGCGGTGGGCCTGTCGGAAAACAGACAGGCCGAAGGCCGGCGGATCGCCGGCTGCGGCACGCCGTCCCGGGCCGGTGCGGGCGCCCTGGCGAAGCATCGGGCCGCCACGACAGCGAGCGGCAGAACGCGACAGAGCGGACACACGGCGCCATACTGGAGACGGAGGGATCTGGCCTCGCCACGGGGCGTGCTCGCCAGCAACGGCGGTGCGGCGGGCCGGGCGGTGTGCAGGCTGGCGGGCCAGGTCCGGCGGTGACGTGACTGGCGGGGGGCCAACGATGGGGGGCGCAGCCCTGACGGCGGCGGAAGCCCAGCTGATCCAGGGACTGTTCGTCCCCCGGGAACGCTGGGGATGGGAGTTTGTCGACGGCGGACCGCCGGCGCCAAGCCCGCTCGCCGACGAACCCCCTACCTGGGCGGAACCCGCGCTGCCCGACCTGACCGAGCTGTCCGCCCAGCGTGACCGGGCGATCCGGTCGCTGTGGACGCGACTGCTCGTGCCCGTCGCCTTCGTCGCCTTCGGGGTGCTGCTCGCCGACGAGGGCGGGCTGTTCTTCGTGCCGGCCGGGTTCGCCCTCGCCCTGCTCGCCGGCCTGCCCCCGCTGGCGCGCCACCGCCGCCTGGTCCGCGCCCGGCGCCGGGCGCGGACGGCGACGGCGACGGCCCGCGCCGAGCACGAGCAGGCGGTGGCCTCCTGGCGGGCCGAGGTCGACGCGCACAACCATGCCGACGAGCGGCGCCGGGAAGATGCCAGCGCCTTCTTTCCCATCGTGACGCCGGCCGCGACACCGCGGGTCGACGTCTTCGGCGGCGACGGCAACGGCTGGGCCAGTCTGTTGGCCACCGCCGGCTGCTCGGTGCTCACCAGCGGCACCGGCATCCTGCTCGTCGACCTGAGCGAGCGGACGGTCGGCGGCGGGTTGGCGCGGCTGGCCGGGCAGGCCCGCTGGCCGGTCGAATCCTGGGACCTGCCCCGCCAGCTCGACGAGGTCGCGCTGCTCGACGAGCTCGGCCCGCGGGAGACCGGCGAGCTCGTGGCGGACGCCTTCGGCCCGACCCGCGAGGGTGAGCAGGACCATCACCGCCGGGCGCTGCATGCCGACCTGGTGAGCACGGTCGGTCAGGTCCTCGGCGAGCGGCTGACCTTCCGCCGGCTCGCCGAGGGCCTGCGCGTGCTGGAAGGTCTCGACGACGGCACTGCGGCCGCGGCGTTGTCGACAGCCGAGGCCGGTGCGCTTGTCAGCCGGATGAACGCCTTCGGCCGCGGCGAGCGGATCCCCGACGAGCTGCGCTACCTGCGCTCGTCACTGGAGGCCCTCTGCCCGCCGGGCGCCGCGGTCACGGCCACCGCCCGGGACCGGTCGGCGATCACCGGTGTGCCCGGCGCGGGCGGCCTGCGGCGGCTGGCCACGTGGTGGCCGGTCCAGGGGCTGCGGGTGATGGCAACCTCCAGCCGCGCGTCATCGACGCATCACAAGGAGCTCGCCGACCGGCTCGTCATCCAGGCGGTACTCCACCAGCTCCGCCGCCGCGAGCTCGCCCCCGCCCCCGGACGCGACATGCTGGTCGTCGCCGGAGCGGACCATCTCGGCCGACCCACACTGGGGGGCCTGGCCCGGCACGCCGAAATCGCCGGGGTGCGCCTCGTGCTGCTCTTCGAACGGCTCACCGACGACGCCGAACGGGTCCTGGGCAGCCAGGGCGGCTCGACGATCATCATGCGGCTCGGCAACGGCAAGGACGCGACGACGGCGGCGGAATTCATCGGCCGCGGCCACACGTTCGTCATGTCCCAGGTGACCACGCAGGTCGGGCGGAGCTTCACGACGGGCGACAGCGACAGTGTCGGCTCCTCCGACGGCACCTCCGACACCACGGGCACCAGCGGCGGTTCCGGCCGGACCTACGACGGCACCCGCCTGCTGCCCTGGTTGCAGAACACCTCGACGAACACCGGCTGGCAGGAATCCGTGACGACGTCACGCTCGCAGACCTGGCAGCGCACGACGAACACCTCGGTCAGCGACTCGACGAACGACGGCAGCACCACGCAGCGGGTGTACGAGTTCCTCATCGAGCCGACCACCGTGCAGACCCTGCCGACCACCGCCTTCCTGCTGGTCAGCCCGGTCGACGGGCCGGGACGAGTGACACCGGGCGACTGCAACCCCGGCACCGTGCTACTGCCCCGGGTCTCGCCGTTCGACCGCCGGTCGGCGGCCCGAGCCGGCTCGGGGACTCCGGGGCCGGCTGTCCGGGCGCCGGGCTCCGTCCCCCTCGCCGTACCGCCCGTGCCGTCCGCACAGCTCCCGCTCGCAGGGCCGGCAGGCCGGCCGGCCGGGGCTTGGCCGCGTCCAGTCGAGACCACCGCGCCCGGCAGCAGCTACCTGACCCGTACGGTCGCCGCGGAGGAGCTGGCCTACCGGCTGCCCCCGCCGCACCCACGGC
>NZ_JANEZT010000224.1 GCF_025403405.1 Frankia tisae | reverse complement strand
CTCCCGAGTTGCGGGCGAACACGTCGGCGGCCCGGCGGTCGGCGGACGTCTGCCCGGCGACCTGGCGTGCCGCCTCGGCGTCACTCGGGCCCGCCCCCGCCGGCCGGGACCGGTCACCCGCGGGGCGGAAGCGGTCCACGATCGCCGCGCAGAAAGCCTTCAGGTCGTCCGGGCGGCGGCTGCTGATCAGCGTGTTCGGGCCGGCGGTGTCGACGACGGCCTCCTCGTCGACCCAGGTGGCGCCGGCGTTGACGAGGTCGGTACGCACACTCGGCCAACTGGTGATCCGCCGGCCGCGCACAGCCTCGGCCTCGATGAGCGTCCACGGGCCGTGGCAGATCACCGCGACCGGCCGGCCGGTGTCGAAGAACGCCCGGGTGAACCGGACGGCGTCGCGTTGCGAGCGCAGGAAGTCGGGGTTCGCGACGCCGCCGGGCAGGACCAGGGCGTCGAAGGCAGCGGGGTCCGACTGCCCGACCGTCTCGTCGACGTCGAAGCGGTCGGCTCGGTCGAGGTGGTGGAAGGCCTGGATCTTTCCGGGGGCGGTCGACACGAGGACCGGCTCGCCGCCGGCCGCCCGCACCGCCTGCCAGGGCTCGGTGAGCTCGACCTGCTCGACGCCCTCCGGCGCGGCCAGGAACGCGATCCGGGTACCCGCGAGCTCGTTCGGCATCAGTGTGTTCCTCTCTGGCCCGTGTCGGTCCCGTCCTGGCCGTCCGCGACGGGTCCGGTTCGTCTCCGTCGGCCTCGACGGAACTCCTCTCGGCTGCCATGCCCGGCCTCGGGCCGGTTACGCCGGTCCGGCACCCGCACAGCCCATTCGTGACTCAGTGTCATAAAGAGGGGGACGCATCGCAGTTTTTGGGATGCCCAGGCGAGGCCAACTCCTACGCAATGCGACACAGCAGCTCCTGTCGGAATTACGACTCAGACCGGAGCATCAACCTTTCAAGGCCGACACATACGATTTCCTCCGACCGGGACATACGATCTTGGGCCGCCGCGACGGCGGTTCACCGGGACGTGTCCGCCGCACCGAGGAGGCATCCGATAGACCGCAACGAGCTCATCGACCTGACTCGACGGGCGCTCAAAATCGCAACAGACAAAACAACGGACATGACGCCCGTGGAGCGGCGTCATCCAGCGGCGATGTTCACGGACCAGGAACGCTTCGAGCGGGAGCGGGAACTCGTTCTGCGGTCGCCGCAGCTCGTCGGCTACCGGTCCGAGCTGCCGGCACCGGGAAGTTTCTGCACGAAGACCGTCATGGATATTCCCGTGCTGCTGACCCGCGGGTCCGACGGTATTGTCCGGGCTTTTCAGAACGTGTGCACGCATCGGCAGGCGCCCGTCGCGAAGGGCTGTGGCGCCGCCGAGCGTTTCGTGTGCCCTTTTCACGCGTGGACCTTTGACAACCGCGGCAGCTTCGTCGGCGGCCCCGGCCGGGAGGGTTTTCCGGCCACCATCGCGGCCGGCGCCAACCTCACCGAGCTGCCCGCCGCCGAGCATTCCGGTTTCCTCTGGGTGGGCCTGCGGCCCGACGCCGGACCGCTGGACATCGACACTCATCTCGGCGATCTCGGCCCGGAGCTCGAGTCGTGGAACATCGGGAACTGGGCACCGGTCGGCGAGAAGGTGCTCGACGTTCCGGTCAACTGGAAACTCGCACTGGACACCTTCGCGGAGAACTACCATTTCGCCACGGTGCACCGGGACACGTTCGCCGTGTTCACCAAGAGTAACTGCGCGCTGTTCGACTCCTACGGCCAGCATCACCGGCTGGTGTTCCCGATGCGGCACATCGGCGATATCGCCGACCAGCCGGAGGAGAGCTGGGAGCCGCTGAACAACTTCGTGGTGATCTACGCGCTGTTCCCGAACATCGTGCTGTCGGCCACCGTGGCCAACGGCGAGGTCTTCCGGGTCTACCCGGGCAGCAAGCCGGGCCATTCGGTGACCTACCACCAGAACGCCTCCCCGATGGACTTCTCCGACGAGTCGATCCGCAAGGCGGCCGACGACGTCTTCGAGTACGCCCACGCGAGCGTCCGCGACGAGGACTATCCCCTCGCCGCCGACATCCAGCGGGCGATGAACTCGGGCGCACGCGCCGAGATGATCTTCGGCCGTAACGAGCCCGGCCTTCACCACCGGCACTCGGTCCTCGACGAGGCCCTCGGCGAGTCAACCGGCGAGTCGCTCGGCGTCTGACCTGCCGTGCGCGGGCGGGTCCCCTCCCCGCCCGCGCCCCACGCCGGCGCCAGGCCAGCCCGCCACACGTCGGCGTCGGCGTCGGCGTGCGTGGCACCGGCACGCGGCGGCCCTGCTGCCGCCGCGCTGACAGCCGGTGCACCCCGCACCCAGCAGATCCGAGAAACCTGCGGGGTGCGCGCCGACAACCCGGCCGGATGCTCGTGATCGGCGACATGCTGGCCGTCACGACAGCCTGGGCACCCACACCGGCTATGGCGCCTGCACGATCCTGCTCGCCGACGACGTCGGCGGCCTGGAGATCCTCGGCCCGGACAGGGCCTGGCACGGGGTGCGGCCGGCGCCCGATCGGGCGGTGCGCCACCTCGCCCGCTCCAGGCCGCGGCGGCACGGGCCCGACCTGCACGCCAAGCCTGGCAGGAATCCCCAGGCCGGTGTCAGGAGTCCCCGGTCCGGCCGGCGATGACCTTGGGCCCGGCGGTGGTGGCCGGACGGCGGCGTAGCGTGCTGCCCATGGCATCGGTACCCACTGCACCCGTCGTCGCGGTCGGCCTCGTCGGCGGCTATTCGGCTGCCCGTCTCAGCGGGCGCCGGGAACTCGCCGGCGTCGTCCTCGCCGTCGCCGGCACGGTCTGCGGACGCACCTGGCTGCGCTCCCGCGGCCCCGTGGTGACGGGCGTGCTGCTCGGCACGTACACGGCGGCGTTCGGCGCGGCTCACCCGCTCGCGAAGAAGCTCGGGGCCTGGCCCTCCGTCCTCACCGTCGCCGCTGCCGCCACGGCCACGACCTACCTGCTCGCCGACCGTCCCACCAGCAACGCCTCCGCCTGACGCGCCGACCGGCCGGCCCGCCGGCTCAGCAACGGTAGATCCGGGCGGCGTTGGCGGCGAACAGGGCGTCGCGTGCCGGGGCGGCGAGCTCGTCAACGAGCTGCGCGTACGTCCCGTACAGGTCGTCGTAGCTGCCGAACATGCCGTCGACGGGGAAGTTCGACGCGAACAAGCAGCGGGCCGGGCCGAAAACCTCCAGGCTGTGCGCCACCCAGGGACGGAACGACGCGGCATCGATGCGATGCAGGGTCATCGCCAGGCCCGACAGCTTGCAGTGCACCCGTGAGCCAAGCCCGGCCAGGCGGGCCATGCCGTCGCGCCACACTGCGGCGTGCTCCGGATCCTCCGCCAGCGGCCAGCCGGTGTGTTCGACCACGACGGTGAGGCCCGGGAACGCGGCGAGCGCGGTGGCCGCCGCCTCCATCCCCTCCGGATGGACGACGAGGTCGTAGACCAGGCCGCGGTCCTGGAGCGCGCCGAGCAGGGCCTGCCCGGCGTCGGTGTCGAGGTCGAGGCCGGCGCTGGCGCGCACGCCGCGCAGACCCGGCGCGCCCGCCTGCGCGTCGAGCTGCGCCAGGATCCCGGCAGCGCCGCCCTGCCCGTCGACCCCACCGATGATCGCCCGCGGCTGGCCGGTTTCCTTGGCCAGCCGGGCGAGCTCGGCGGTCTCGGCCACGAAGTGCTCCGGTGCGGCGGTCACGTGCACGTACGCCTCGACGTTCCAGCGGCTCGCCTCGGCGAGGAACGTCGGCTGGTCGTAGGGCCGGCGCATCCGGTCGGCGTCGGGCATGCCGACGGCGGCGAGCGAGGTATCGGCGGCGGCGAGGAACGGGTACCAGTCGGTGCGGGCCGGATCCCAGTGGTGGACGTGCGCGTCGACGACCCGTCCTGGATGTTCCACAGCAGCCTCCCGAGGGACGATGCGATCAGCCGAACGGAGCTGTCAGCCGAACGGCGCGAGGGCGTCGCGCAGCGCGTCGTCGGTCCAGGGGCCGAGCTCGGCGCCGGCCAGTGAGGCGGTGACGGCCGGCGCCGGGTGCGCGCGCAGGCCCAGCCAGCCGGGCCGTACGACGAGTTCCGCGCCGGCCAGCGACGCGGTGCCCGGCGCGGCGACGAGACTCGCCACCAGCTCCACGAGCGGGACGCGGTCGGCCGAGTGCGGGCTTTCCGCGCTGACCGCGAACACCGCCAGCCCGCTCCCGGAGCCGTCGGAACCGGTCGGGGCGGTCGGGGTGTCGTTGACGGAACGCGCGAGCTGGGTGACGGCCTGCGCGGCGCTGCGGGCGCCGGGGGTCACCGCGGGCACGACATGCACGACGCGCAGCGAACGTCCGGTTGCCGCCACGTACCGCGCGGCGGCGCGGGTCCACGCGACGTGCCCGAGGATCGTCGGCGCCGTCCCGGCATGGCTGTCCAGGATTGCGCGCCAGTCGACGCCCGGGCCACCGGGCCCCGCCGACCCGGCGGCCCCATGCGTCCCGCCCGGCTCGGCGCTGCCGCCGCCCGCATCCGGCCCGAGGGCGACGGTCGTGTCGGCGCCGATCCCGTGGGCGCCGTGGATGACGACTACAGCGTCGAGCCCGGCACCGGTGTTCGCCGCGGCCCGGTGGATGCCGTCCTCGGCCGCCGCGAAGGCGGGCACCGCGCCGCCGGTCCCGGCGCCGCCGACCGGCGCCGCGGCGGTGGCGTAGCCCCAGGGGGCGAGCGCGGCGGTGAGCTGTTCGGTGAGCGCGCGATCGTCGCCGACGACGAGGCAGGCTCGCTCGGCCGGCCCCGCGGAACCAGCTGCCCCCGCGAAACCGGGTGGCCCCGCGGAATCGGGTGGTGCGGCCGCGAGCAGGCCGGAACGCGGGTTCGAGCCGCCGGTCGAGCGCTGCTGTGCCTGAGCCGGCGCCAGCACCAGCGGCACGAGCGCGCCCAGGGCGACCGCGGCACCCACGCCGCCCGTCGCGATCGCCTCGACCAGGCGCGGCGGGGCGATCAGGGACAGCTCCGAGCCGGCGGAGAACAGCACCCGCCCGCGGCACCAGCCGAACTGCTCGCTCGCCAGCCGGGCTGCGGCGGGGGCCATGTGCTGCGGCTGCGGCATCGCGGACAGGTCGAGGCCGCGCGGATCGACGCCGGCGGCGACGAGCCCCTCGGTCACCATCCTGGTCGCGGCGATCGGCGACAGCGCGTTCACCGCCACCCCCGCGGGCAGGACCGGGCCGAGCTGCCAGGTCAGGGCGGCGACGGCCCGCTTGGCGCTGCCGTAGGCCGGGCCGTCGACCGAGGTCCGGGCGAGCCCGACGCCGGAGGTGACACCCACGATGCGGCCGTATCCGGCGGCCAGCATCCGCGGCAGCGCGGCGGTCAGCAGGTTGAGGTATCCGCCGAGGTGGACGCCGAGCACCGCCGCCCAGTCGTCCGCCGAGGCGTCGGCGATGCGAGGGAAGCGCAGGATCCCGGCCGTGTTGACGACGATGTCCAACGAGCCGAACCGCGCGACAGTCTCCTCGACGAGCCCGTGCACCGCGGCGGCGTCGGTCACGGAGATCGGTGCGGCGACGGCACGCCCGCCGGCGGCCTCGATGCGCCGGACGGTCGCCTCGGCGGTGGGCTCCCCCAGCGGCTCGCCGCGCAGGCTGTCGCCGTTGTCCAGCACGACGACGGTGGCGCCGCGCCGGGCGAGTTCCACCGACACCGCCGAACCGATGCCGCCCCCGCCACCCGTCACGATCGCCACGCGGTCCCGCACCCGACCGACCTCCCACCCGTCCCGTCAGAGGTGACGCCACTCACACGCTATGAGGCAGGCAATTCACCGTCAACCAACTGGCTGGGGGCAGGTGTCGGGCCGGCGGGCGCGGGGCACCGGCCGCGCTCACCGTGTCGCCTGCTCCCGCAGGCCGCCCCAGAGGCTGTCGCGGGCCCGGGTCAGGGCGACGATCTCCATGCCGGTCAGGGCCCGGTCTGGACGGTGGCGGTGACGGCGCGGAGCAGATCACCGAGAAGCTCCCAGGCGGTCTGGGCGGCCGCGGCGTTCTCGCCGGTCGGCGATGCCGCGGCGAGCAACTGGACGGTCTTCACCGCCGCGTACAGGTAGAGCGGGCGGGCCCGCCAAACGGTGAGCTGCGGATACGTCTCGTCCAACGCGCGGTGGACGCTGCGTCGCAGCGGGATGTCGGGGTTACGGCGAGCGAAATCCATCCGGTGCAGGATGGTCACGGCCGCGTCGATCTCATCTGGGTCCGGCCGCCAGGCCCCGATTCGCAGCGCGGCCTCGGCCTCGGCCAGCGCCTCGGCGGCGGCCACCGCCGGATCGCCGCCGCCGAAGGGCACGGGCGGCGGAGCCCAGTCGTCGTCATCATCGGTCACCCGACTACCGTCCCTGACCGAAGCGGCTCTGAGACGTCGAGTGACGAGACCCATAACGGGCAAAGAATTCATTGAATTTTACGCTCGGCCCGGCCGGTGGCGGCGCTCACACCGCCGTCCCAGGCCGGCTCGCGCGGGCCGAATGGCATGATCGGCACCATGCGACCGAGCAGGCGAACGCTGGTGATCTCGGCACCGGTCGCGGCGGCCGGCGCCGTCGTCGCCGGACTCGCCGCCGGCTGCCACGGCCCCTCCTCTACCGCCGGTCCCCACGCCACAGCGGAGGGGGCGACGTCCTCCGCAGCAGCCCAGCGCGCCGGCACCGAGAGCACACCCCGAGGCATGGCGTCGCCGGGAGCGGTGCCGCGGGCGGCGGCCGCCGGCCCGGCGGTGGTGGCCAGCACGACGTTCACCAGCGCGGCCCGGCGCCGGCCGGTCACGATGGTCACCGTCACCCCGGCGGGCGGCGGGCGCGGCCTGCCCGTGTGCCTCGTCCTGCACGGGCGGGGTGACGACGCGCGCCGCGCAGTCGGCCTGCTGGGCCTCGACAGGCTGCTACCGGCCGCGATCGGCGCGGGCGTGGCGCCGTTCGCCCTGGTGACCGTGGACGGCGGCGAGACCTACTGGCACCCGCGGGCCTCCGGCGACAACCCGGAGGCGATGATCCTCGACGAGATCCGGCCCCGGCTGGCCGCGGCGGGTCTGCGCACGACCCGGCTGGCGGTGCTGGGCTGGTCGATGGGCGGCTACGGCGCGCTGCTGCTGGCCCGGCGCCATCCCGCCCTCGTGGTCGCGGCGGCGGCGAGCAGCCCGGCGATGTGGCGCACCTACGGCGCCAGTGCCCCCGGCGCGTTCGACTCCGCCGCCGACTTCGCCGCGCACCGCATCCTGGGGACCGCCCCGGCGCCCGGGGTGGCGTACCGGATCGACTGCGGCGACGCCGACCCGTTCGCCGCCGTCTCCCGGCGGGCCGTCGCGGACCTGCGGCCCCAGGAACACAGCCTGGGCCCCGGCGGCCACACCCCCGCCTACTGGCGCGCGGTCGCCCCCGCCCAGCTCGCCTTCGTCGGCGCCGCCCTGAGCCGCGCAGCCTAGCCGAGTACGTCCTATCTACTCGGGGTCATAGACGATCTGTATTGGGTAACGGTTGCGGTGTCGCAACCTACCCCGCCGTCGAACCTCGGACCACGAAACCTTCACCGGTAACGACCGGTCACGATGCGGCGGGAAGCGCGTTGCGGTGCGATGCGCACGATCCGCAGGGCTTACGCCGTGCAAAACGCACCGCGACCTGCCCCCACCCTATTGATCATGGTGTTCCGCGGAACCGTGCCCGGCCCGTGCCTCGCAGCTCCTCGGCACGTTTGCCCAGCGCCAAGGCCAGGCGGTCGTAGTCCCGTTTCGCCCACGACCGTTCCGCCCACGGCTGGTCGGCCGCGACACAGCTGACGAACACCGTCGCCGACCCGCCGGGCGTTTCCGCTCGCACCGGTCAATTCTGGCATCGTTTGATCGTGGATCTTCCGAGCCGTGAACGGGTGGATCCGTACAGGCCTCGGTGGAGGCTCGGGGCCTCGAGACTCTGCCCCAGAGCGGAGGAGACCGCGTGAGCCGGTTGGCACGCGGCCGCCCACACAAGCGGGCCGTCCCTGCGCTCCGGCCGGCTTCGGCCGGAGCGTGGGACGGGCTGGTGAGAGCGCCGCCGCGCTAGTCGATGGCCTCGACCTTCGCGGCCTGCAGACCCTTCTGGCCCTGCTCGATGTCGAAGCTGACGCGCTGCCCCTCATCGAGGGACTTGAAGCCCTCACTCACGATCGAGGAGAAATGGACGAAAACGTCGCCGCCCCCGCCGTCCACCGAGATGAAGCCGAAGCCCTTTTCGGCGTTGAACCACTTCACAGTTCCTGCTGACACGGTCGCTCCTCACTGTGCTTGCCGCGGCACATCCACACGATGCACCGCCTACCTCCGCTGACCGGATCGCTCCGGTCAGCGGCTCGTGCCATCCTGAAGGTGACCGGCGGCACCAAGAAGAGCAACATCAGCAAGGGTACCTGGATGCGGCGCGAGCGGCTGCGGGTCCCTCCGTCCGAAGCGCCAGACCACGCCCGTCCGTGGTCCCCGCTGTGGGCGGGGCGCGGCGCTCAGTGACAACGCCGGGTGTGGCGTTGTCGCATAGCATGACGGTATGGCGGTAGACGATCTGTGGACGACCGCCGACATAGCCCATCGGCTGTCGATCTCGGCACACCGTGCCCGCGGCCTGTGTGACCGCGACGATTTTCCCATGCCCATCCACTCCGTAGGACATTTCGTCCTGTGGCGTGCGCGCGACGTCGAAGCCTGGCTCGCCCAGGGCCGTCCTGATCTCTGACGGTGCCGGCCACGCTGCCGGTACCCGCCGGCGCGAGCCGCGTCCCATCGGGGGCAGCACGTGTTGGAAGAAATAACTTTCGGGTTGATCGGTGTGGCGCTCGTGGTGTCGGCCGCGCTGGCCGCCCGCCGGTTCGGCCTGCCGGCGCCCGTGCTGCTGGTCGGGGCGAGCGCGGTCTATGCGCTGCTACCCGGGCCCACCGTCCGGCTCGAGCCGGACCTCGTCCTTGCACTGATCATTCCGCCCCTGCTCTTCTCCGCCGCGCTGAGCTCGAGTCTGGTGGAGATTCGCGCGAACCTGCGCGCAGTGATCTCGTTGTCCGTGCTGCTCGTCGTCGTCACCGCGCTGGCTACCGGCGCGGCGCTCGTCGTCGTGGTGCCGGGTCTGTCCTTCGCCGGCGCCTGCGCCCTCGGGGCCGCGCTGGCGCCGCCCGACGCGGTGTCGGCCCTGTCCATCGGGCGGCGGGTGGGCCTGCCGGACCGGCTGCGCACCGTCATCGAGGGCGAGAGCCTGTTCAACGACGCGACGGCGCTGACCCTGTACTCGGTGGCGGTGGCCGCGACGATCGACGGACGGTTCGACGCCCCGCGGGTCGCCGGGCGTTTCCTGCTCGCGGTCATCGGCGGCCTCGCCGTCGGACTCGTCGTGTCCTGGCTGGTCGGCCAGCTACGGCTGCGCATCGAGGACCCGGTGACCGAGACGACCGTCTCCCTGGCGACTCCCTTCGCCGCCTACGTGCCCGCCGAGGCGCTGCACGCCTCCGGGGTCCTCGCGGTGGTGACCGCGGGGCTGATCCTCGGATCGCAGTCCCGCAGCCTGCTGTCCGGGCCCGCCCGGCTGCACGCACGCGCGGTGTGGCGGCTCGTGGACCTCCTGCTCGAGGGCTTCGTCTTCCTTCTCATCGGCCAGCAGCTCGCGGCGGTCATCCCGGCCATCGGGCACTATCCGCTGCCGACCGTGGCGGCCGCGACGGCGGTGACGGTCGGCGCGGTCGTGCTGGTCCGGCCACTGTGGCTGCTGCTACCCGCGATGCTGCCGAGCCGCCTGCGCTTCCTGTCCCCCCATCCGCACCTTTCGACCCGCGAACTCGCGGCGCTGTCCTGGTCCGGAATGCGCGGAGTGATCTCGCTGGCCGCCGTGTTCGCGCTGCCGAGATCCGTCGACGGGGCCGGCTTCCCGCACCGGGACCTGCTGGTGTTCTGCGCCTACGTCGCGGTGCTGGTGACACTCGTCGGCCAGGGGCTCACGTTCGGGCCGGTCCTGCACCGGCTGAACGTGCGACCCGACGTCGACGAAGCTCGCCGGCAACGCGCCCGCGCCCGGGTCGCGGCGGCCGACGCCGGTCTGCGGACGCTGGCCGCCGTCCATGATCAGGGCCAGCTTCCCGACGATCTCATCCTGCGCCTGCGCACGGCCGCCGAGGAACGCAAGCGGCGCAGCCAGGACAGCCTGCGCGCGCTGAGCCTCGCCGACTCGGGCCGGCCCCCCACCGCGAGCCTCACGGAGGCGTTCGGCCGGGTCCGTCGCACGATGATCGAGGCGGAACGGGACGAGCTCCAGCTCTGGCGCGACACCGGGCACCTGTCCGACGCCTCCCTGCGGCTACTCGAGGACGAACTCGATCACGAGGAGGGCGCGCTGCCACCATCTCAACCACAACCACCGCCCTCCTGACCGGGCCCGCCGCCGAGATCTCCCCGGTGCGAACCACCCGTCCGGGGGACGCATGCGCACGACTCCGCGTCGCCCCGCGCGGCGGGCGACTGGCCATCCCCGGGCAGAGGTGCATACTGGAGACGATGACCGAGTCAGCGGTGCCCCGACGTCGCCTTCCCAACAGCCCCTTCAAGGTTCCGGCGGTCCCTGCACAGGAGCGGTTCACGGTCGGAGACCGGGTCACCCACGATGTGTATGGGCTCGGCCGGGTCATCGGAGTTACCGGAGAGTCCTCCGTGGATGTTGATTTTGGCTCCCGCCAGGAGCGCATACCGAGCCCGTTCAGCCGGATGTACCGTCTCTGACGGTCCGGTCACGGTTCGTAACAGTCCACGGGCATCGCGCCGCGGACAGCAGTTCCGGCGCGACCGCCTGGCCGATCGTTTGCCGACGATCCGTCCCCGAAAGCGAGACACCCCTCATCGCCACCCAGTCGATCCTTAGCTTTTCCGCGCCGCGAGCAGCCCGGTCCCAGCCGAGGCGAGAGCTTCCGCCGCCGACGACCCGCCCGTTTCAGATGCCCGACTTCGGTCAGCCTGACACGGAGGCCACCCCGCAGCCGGTCTCGGTCGCGCAGGTCGCCAGCCTCGTCTTCCAGGCTCCTCCCCCCGCCCCGGCGTCGGCGACGGCCCTGCCGGACGTCGAACCGGCCGAATCGGCC
>NZ_JANEZT010000223.1 GCF_025403405.1 Frankia tisae | reverse complement strand
CGGAGGTACCAGCGCCCCGCCCGCGCCCGCTCGTGCCGCCGGCCGACTCACGCCGACCAACGCCGACCCGCACAGTCAGTGCCGGCCAGCGCCGGCCCGCGCGGCTCCGCCGGCCGCTCCCCGCGGGGCGCACAGAAGCCGCCACCGCCCGCGGCCGGCGGCACGGAGGAGCCATCGCAGCCCGCGGACACCACCCGCCCGTGCCAGCACTCCCAGGGAAAACGCCGCCCAGGCGGGCCCCAGCCATCCCCGGCGGCCCGGCGGGCCGGCTGGCCCAGCCGTGGTGTCACAAGCCTCACCCGGCGGGGTCCAGCGGCGGCACCCCGCGACGCACCGGCGCCATCGTTGCCCTGCGTGACCAGGGCGGCCGACACCGACGTGCCACACCGCCTCCGGCAGCCATGCCGATCCGTCCTGGGCCCGCGATGGCACCCCCGTGCCAGCACCGTCATGCCCCGCCTAATGGCACAACGAGTTCCACATCGGGGCCGCAAACACTAGTCTCACGGAGGTGACATCGGGAGATCGGCGACGCGGCGTACAACGCCGCGGACCCCACGCAGGCGGCACTCCCCGCGCACGCCGCCCCGCGCAGCTACGGTGTCGGAGAGCGACGAGATGTGGCCTGCCTGGGGCGCGAGACCATGAAGTGATCAGGTGCGGTCGCCGCATCCGCCGCGCCGCCCATGATCCGGCCGGTGACGGGACGTCCGGCCGGTTCACTCGCACGAGTTCGGACGACGGCTGCCCGGCGCAGGCCGCGGCGGTCGAGGAGGACGAGGTGAACGGTGTCACGACGACCCCCATACTCGCGGTGGCACCATCCGCGCCGTGGCCGGGCGGGCTCCCGGTGACCCCGCGACGATCCGTGCGCGCCGGGGTACCCGCCAGGGGCGGGCGGGCGGCATGATTCTTCGAGCCCGCCGCATCGAACGGCTGGAGGAGCATCCCAACCTGCGAGGCATCCTCGGCATCCTCGCCCAGCTTGTGCACACCTCCGACGCCGAGCTTGGCTCGCTCGCGGCCGCCTGGCGCAACTCCGGCTACCTGGCCGCCGCCCGGGACAAGGCGCTGGCCCCCGACTCGCCGCTGATCGTCGAGGTGCTGGCCGCCTTCGACGCGCTGAGCGCGATCTACGCCGATGACCTCGCCGGCGCCGACTACGTCACCGTCGAGCCATCGGTGGCGGCCACCGCGCTACGCGCGATGCGCGACGCCGTCGCCGCCTCCTACGCCCGGCCCATTCTCGGCCGCGCGGAGTACGCCGCACTCATGCGGCCCTGGCGCACGGTCTACCCGCGGGCACGCTCGCACGAGCCTGACCTCGGCCCGGCCGCCGCGGACGTCAAGCGGGTCCTCGCCGCACTGCCGGTCCTCGCCGGTCGCTGCCACGACCCGGACAGCCTGGAGGTCTTCGACGGGCTGCTGGTCAGCGCCCTTACCCGGGACGACTCCGCTCATCAGCAGGCCATGGACGCCGCCTTCGCCAGCGCCGTGGTGACCGGCCGCCGCCGGGTGTGGACGCTCGTGCGCCGCAGCGCCGCCGAGGGGTTCTGGCGGCTGTGCCCGGACTGCCGCGGCCAGCGCGTCGCCACCGATTCCAGCGAGGATCACCGGGTCATGGAGCTGTGCGCCGACCTGGCCTGCGCACTGCTCGTCGAGGACCTCCTCGACTCCACCCAGTTCACGCAGCTCACCCGCCCGCTGCACACACTCATCCCGCTTCAGCACCGCGGCGGCTGAACGTCCGCGCAAGCGGCCGCCGGGCGCCTGGCCCGGGGGCCGCGCCGTCGCCGTCCCCGGGGCGTCGCGGGCGGTAGACGATCAGCCGGGCGCCACTCGGAGTGATCACGATCCGCTCCACCCCCTCGGTGACCTCGCCGTCACAGGCGAAGGGCAGCGGTCCGGGTGCCCGAGAGGAGATCAGCACCCGCTCCACGGTGCGCTGCTCGTACACCCGGCTGCGGCCGAGCCGGCCGGTGAGGACCGCCCCGACCAGCCGCAGCCGGGCCAGCGGCGCCGACGCGTCGACGATCCGCAGGTCGAGCAGGCTCTCGTCGAGCCGGTTGCGGTAGGTCGGCGCGAAGCCGTCGGGCCGGTACACCCCGTTGCCGACGAAGATCAGCCAGACCTGGCGACGCTCGGTGTCGATCTCCACGTCGAACGGCGGCTCGTTGCGCAGCACCCAGCACAGCGCGATCATCATCGCGGGCCACTTGCCGATGCGCCGCTCGAACCGTTCACGCACGGCCACCATGTCGGGGTAGCCACCCAGGCTCGCGGTGTTCACGAAGATCCGGGAGAACCGGTCGAACACGGCGGAGATGCCGTCGGCCCGGCCGAGATCGACGGCGACCGCCGAACCTTCGCGGACCGCCTGCACCGAGTCGCCGGCCCCGACCAGGCCGAGGTCGGCGGCGAAGTGGTTGAGCGTGCCCGCCGGGAAGACCGCCAGCGGCATGCCGCGGGCCAACGCCACCTGAGCGGCGGCGTTGATGCTTCCGTCGCCGCCGGCGATGCCCAGCACTCTCGACGTCGACGCGGCGGTGGTCAGGGCTGCGGCCATGTCGTCGGCCGGCCCGACCTCGACGACCTCCGCTCGCGGCAGGTCGGCGCGGAGCACGGCGAGCAGATCGGAGTGGTTACCCGGGCCGGAGCGCGCGTTGACGACGACGGTGAGACCCTCCCCCTCGGGCAGGGCGGGCGCCCAGGCCGACGCCGGGCTCGCCCGTGCCGGCACCCACGGCCGGCGTGGCATCACCTTCGTGGTGAGCAGGCCCGCGCCGATGCCCAGCAGAATCCCCGCGGCCACGTCCCCGGGGTAGTGCACCCCGACATACACCCGGGAGAACGCCACGGCGGCGGCGAGGGCGGCCACCGGCACCGCCGCCCCGGGCGCGTCGAGGGCGACCCCGGTCGCGAAGGCGGCGGCGGACGCGGCGTGCCCGGAGGGGAACGAGAAGGTCGTCAGGTCTCGAGAGAGCCGGCGCAGCGGCGGGATGCCATGCGTCGGCGGCCGGTCGCGGCGGAACACCAGCTTGGCCGGGCCGTTGGCCAGAACGCTGGCGACACCGAGCCCGATCAGGGCGCGGGCGGCGGCCGGGCGGCGGCGCCCCTTGGTGGCCCCCAGTGCTCCCGCCACGCCCCACCACAGCAGACCGTGGTCCGCGGCGTGCGACAGCCGCGGCAGGACCGGGTCGAGCAGTGGGCGCCCGCCGGCGAGCGCCGTGAACAGTGAGCGGTCCGCCTGGGTGAACGCCTGCACGAAACTGCGGCCGAGGGCGATGTCACGGCGCATGAGCAGGCGGGCCCGGCGCCCGACCGGGCTCGCCGCCGATGGCGGCCCGATCCCAACCCCGACTCCGAGGCCAGCTCCGGGTAGGAATCCGGGGGGCACCTCCGCCCGCCAGCGGTCAACCAGGCGAGGCCCTCGCGCTGACCCGACAATCCGCCGTACAGACCCGCCCGTCGATCTCGCCATCACGCCCGGCACCGTACCCGCCCGCGGGCTCGTCGGATCATTCTGGACGAACTTCACAGCCGTCGGCCGCCGGCCGCGGGAGGCGAGTCAGGCCCGGCGAGGGCGGGTCAGACTCGCAGGGGAGCCTGGCTCGCCCGCCGTGGCGCCGGCGGCCGAGGGGCGCAGGCCGGCCGCGGCAGGGCACGCCGCGGCTCGACCGTACGACCCGTCGGCAGGATCTCGCCGGTGTCGTCGAAGAGGATCACCCCGTTGCACAGCAGGCTCCAGCCCTGGTCCCAGTGCTGGTTGGTCACCCGCGCGGCGTCACGGTCGGCGCCGTCCGCGGTAGGGCAGGGCGGGGAATGAGGGCAGCCTCTGCGCGGCGGGGTGAGCGCCCGAGCGGCCGCGGCGGCGGAGGAAGCGTCTGGGTCATCGGTCGGCGCGGGAAGCGTCGGCACCTCGTCTGAAACGCGAACACCTTGCACGAGCACCAGACGTTACGCCTCCCCGTAAGAAGCGTCACACCGAGGCGCGTGTGACGGGCTGGCGTGTCTGCCGCACCACAATGCAGGCCGGCCACGGAACACCTCCTGATCGACCCTGACCAGCACAGGAGCCGCGCGGCGCGCATGTGCAACCCAGCTCGACGGACTACGGAGGTGTCCGCAGTTGGATACCGGTAACGGGACCATGTGAGCAGATCGGTAGGTTACGGGACTGCGGCCGAGCGATCCGTGGCACCGGCCGCCAGAATGGCTCGCGTCGGTCTGCTGATGCGTCCACCTGCATGATTGGCGTCGGCAAGCCGGAGACTGGTCATCGGACTCCCGTCATGGACAGCCACCGGTGGACGGTCACGGGCACGCCCGGCCATGGAGGGGGTACGGACGATGGAGAGTGCCACGGGCGGTATCGGTGCCGGCACCGTCGGGGAGACTCCCGCCACCGGCGGGGCACCTCTTTCGCGGGGGCAGGCGTTCGAGGTCTCGGTCGTGATGCCGTGCCTCAACGAGCAGGACTCGGTCGGGCTGTGCGTGCGCAAGGCCCTCGCCGGGCTCGCCGCCGCGGGCGCCGTCGGCGAGGTCGTCGTCGTCGACAACGGCTCGACGGACCGGTCGGCCGAGCTCGCCAAGGCGGCGGGCGCCCGGGTCGTGCACGAGACACGACGCGGCTATGGCAACGCCTACCTGGCCGGCTTCGCCGCCGCCGAGGGCCGGCTGATCGTGATGGGCGACGCCGACGACTCCTACGACTTCTCCGATCTCGACGCGCTGCTCGCCCCGCTGCGCGCCGGGCGGGCGGACTACGTGCTCGGCTCCCGCTTCGCCGGGAAGATCCTGCCGGGCGCCATGCCCTGGCTGCACCGCTATGTCGGCAACCCGGTGCTCACCGGCATCCTCAACCACCTGTTCGACGTGCGCTCCTCCGACGCCCACTCGGGGATGCGCGCGTTCAGCCGCGAGGCGTACCAGCGGATGCGGCTGCGCTGCGAGGGGATGGAGCTGGCCAGCGAGCTGGTCATCGCCGCCGGGCGCGCCGAGCTGCGCATCGAGGAGGTGCCGATCACCTACCATCCGCGGGTGGGTGACTCCAAGCTGCACTCGCTGCGGGACGGTTGGCGTCACCTGCGGTTCATGCTGCTGCTCGCGCCTCGGTACCTGTTCGTCCTGCCGGGTCTGGTGCTGCTGGCACTCGGGCTCGTCGGCCAGGCGGTCCTGCTGCCCGGCTCGCTGGACCTCGGCTTCCACCGGCTGGACCTGCACTTCTCGATCCTGTTCGCGCTGCTGGCGCTGCTCGGCTGGCAGGTGGTGCTGCTCGGTGTCTGCGCGGATGTCCACAACCACGCGGTCGGCTGGCAGGAGCGTCGTCGCTGGCCGTTGCCGCTGGTCCACCGGGTGTTCACCCTCGAACGCGGGCTGGCCCTCGGAGCCGGCCTGTTCACGGTCGGGCTCACCGTCGACATCGTGGTGCTCGTGCGGTGGCTCGCGAACGACCTCGGTCCCCTGAACGAGATGCGGCCGGCGCTGCTCGCCATGACCCTGATGGTGCTCGGCGCGCAGACCGCGTTCGGCTCGTTCTTCCTGCGCCTGCTGACCGCAGGGCCCAGCGGCGGGCACCAGCGCGCCACCGCCCGCCCGGCGATGCCGGCGCCCGGCGATCCGTCCGGCGGCACGCCGCTGGTCGGCATGCATTACCAGTCGCAGGAGCACCCGGCCGAGGCCGTCGGGTTCTGAGAACGGCGGACTTCGACGATGGTCGTCCTGGGCAGGCACATGTTCCCGCCGCCCCCTGATCGAGACCCCGGCTCTGCGCCGCCGGTCCCGCCGCTGCCCTCGGCTGCGGCGGGACCGGCGGGACCCGACGACCCCGTCTATCCCGATGAGCCGGACTTTCCCGGCGGTCCGGTCCGGCCGCACGAACCCGACCTGCCCGCCTACCCGGACGAACCCGGCCGCGGCAACAGCCGTGGCCTTCCGCGCGGCGCCGGCGCCGCGGCCCGCGAGGCGGGGGAACCGGCGTCGCCCGACGCGCCCGACGCGCCGGTCGTCCTGGGCGACGACGCCGGCGGCGAGGACCAGCCGCCTATCCGCCGCCGCCGTCGGTCAATGCGGCATCTGCCCTTCGCGGTCCTGCTCGCCGCGGGCGTGGCGCTGCGAGCGATCACCGCCTATGCCTATCGGCCGGCTTTCGAGTTCTACGGCGACTCCTACGCGTATCTACGCCTGTCGACGCTGAAGGCCCCCGACCCGATGCGCCCGGCGGGCTACCCGGCGTTCCTGCGGCTGCTGTCGTTCACCGACGACCTCTGGTGGGTCACCGTCGTCCAGCACGCGGCCGGGCTGGCACTGGGCGTGACCCTCTACGTGATGCTGGTGCACCGGCGCATCGCGGCGCCGGTCGCGGCGCTCGCCGCGGCACCGGTCCTGCTCGACGCCTACGAACTGGTCATCGAGCACTACGTGATGGCCGAGACGCTGTTCGTGGTGCTGCTGGTCGCCGCGATCGTCGCCCTGACCTGGTCGCCCCGCCCGTCGGTGTGGGCCTGTGGGCTGGCCGGGCTGCTGCTCGCCGGCGCGGGCCTGGTCCGCACGATCGGCGTGGCCATCGCCGTGCTGGTCGTCGGCTACCTGCTGCTGCGCCGGGTCGGCTGGCTTCGCTTCGCGACCTTCGCCGTCGCCCTGGCCGTGCCGCTCGTCGCCTACGCGAGCTGGTTCCATGAAAGTCACGGGAAGTACGCGCTCACCGGCGGCGACGCGGTGTGGATGTACGGCCGGGTGGCGCCGATCGCCGACTGCGACCGGCTGCACCTGAGCCGGCCGCAGCTCGTGCTGTGCTCCCCGCACCCCGTCGCCGAGCGGCCGGACCCCAGCTACTACGTGTGGAGCGTCAACAGCCCGTCCCGGCGGCTGCACGTGCCCGCCGACGAGCGCGACGCGCTGCTACGCGATTTCACCCACCAGGTCATCCGGTACCAGTTCGGCGACTACGTCCGCATGGTCGGTGGCGAACTCGTCCACTACTTCCGCCCCGGCCGGCCGATCGGGCACCGGGACTGGCCCGACGCCACCTGGCGCTTCCCCACCGGAGACGAGCCCCGCTTCCTGCACAACGCCGAGCCGCTGCTGGGCCTGCACGGCGACACACCGAAACGCGAGATCCACGGGTCGGCCGCCGGCTTCCTGCGCCGGTACCAGCATGACGGCTTCGCCCCCGGCCCGGTGCTGGCCGCGATGCTGCTGCTCGCCGTCGTCGCGATCGCGGTACCGGCCCGGCGCCGCGTCCCACGGCTTGGCGTGCGCGGCGCCCGGGCCAGGCGACGCTGGCGCGACCAGACGGCCGAACACCGGCGGCTGCGCGCCGACACGGCCCTGCTCGCCGCGGCCGGCGTCGTGGTCCTCGCGGTGCCGGCGGCCACGGTCTGCTTCGACTATCGCTACCTGCTGCCGGTGCTCGTCCTGTTCCCGCCCGCCGCGGCGCTGGGCACCCGCCGGCTCGCCCTGGTCCGCCGCTCCCGCCGGGCACCGGACGAGATCTCCCGCACCTCGCTGTGGGCTCCCGCCGCACCCCAACCCGCGATGATCGGACCGTCGCCGACGGGAGGATCTTCGCTGACCGCGCCGCCACCACCACCCGAGGCCTCGGCAGCGCACCTCGCCGATCAGGACCTCTCCGCCCCGGCCGGACCGGCAACCCGTCCCGCCGACCCCGGCGAGGCGTCGACGGCGGACGCCGCGGCGCGGCGCCGGCACCGGCGCTGAGACCGGTTCAGCGGGTCCAGCCGAGGCCGAGGCGCGGGGCCTCCATCGCCGGGCAGGTGTCCATCACGACGTCGAGGCCGGCCTCACCGGCGCGGACAGCGGCCGCGTCATCGCGGACGCCGAGCTGGAGCCAGACGGCCTTCGCGCCGATCTTCACCGCCTCGTCCACCACCGGCCCGGCGAGCTCCGAACGGACGAACAGGTCGACGACGTCGACGGCGAACGGGATCTCGCTCAGCGTCGCGTACCCCTGCTCCCCCGCGACCACCGGCGCCGACGGGTGCACCGGCACCACCCGCTTGCCGTTGCGACGCAGGTACTCCGCGATGTCGAACGCGGTGCGGCGGGTGTCGGTGGACAACCCGACGACCGCCCACACCTCGGTGTCGGCGAGCAGATGGCGGATCGTGTCGTCGTCTCCGTAGCGCATGCCCGTTAGCAACAGCGGCGACTGCCCGTGTCATCCGACCGGATGGTGGCGGCGGTCGGGCGGTGGCGGCGGTCGGGCGGTGGCGGCGGGGAAGATGGCCCGCGGGTATCGTCGGCCTCCGGCGCCGTCGACCAGACCGGGGGCACGTCCGATGGGTTCCGATGGGTGAGGTCGCGGCGGTCGTCTTCGACCTCGATGGCGTCCTGATCGACTCCGAGCAGGTGTGGGACGACGTCCGGCGCGCCTACGTGGCCGAGCGGGGCGGGCGTTGGGCGGCGGACAGCACCAGCCGGATGATGGGGATGAGCACCGCCGAATGGTCGGGCTACCTGGCCGATCTCGGGGTGCCCGGGTCGCCGGCGGAGATCGCCGACGAGGTCCTGCGGCGCGTCGCCGACCGCTACGGCTCGGCTCCGCCGCTGCTGCCCGGCGCGGTCGACGCCGTGCGCGCCCTCGCCGCGCTGCACCCGCTGGTCCTGGCAAGCTCCTCCGCCCGGATGCTCATCGAGCTGGTCCTCGCGCACACGGACCTGGCCGGGCTGTTCCGCGCCGTCGTCTCCTCCGAGGAGGTCCCCCGCGGCAAGCCCGCGCCGGACGTGTACCTGGAGGCCGCCCGGCAGCTCGGCGTGCCGGCCGGCGACTGCGTGGCGGTGGAGGACTCCGCGAACGGGCTGCGCGCCGCCGCGGCCGCCGGGATGGCGGTCGTCGCCGTGCCGAACCCGCACTTCCCACCCGACGCCGACGCCCTGCGCCTGGCCTCGGCCCGGGTGGCCACCACCGCGGAGCTCACCCCCTCGGTCGTACAGGCCGCCGCGGCTCGGGCGGACGCATAGGATCATTGGGTGAACAACGCGGAAGTCGTCTCTTCCCGCGCGGGATCGCCCCGGCCCCGTGCGGGCGGCGGAACGGGTGGTCGGCGGTGAGCGACAAGCACGAGGTCACCCTCTCCACCTCGGCCGAACGGGACCTGGCCAAGCTCGCCGAGCTCACCCGCGGCGAGGTCCGCCGGTTCCTCGACGGCAAGCTACGCGACGACCCCCGCAAGGCCGGCACCCCGATTCCCGGCGAGCAGGTCGGCATGCACGAGGCCAGCGGCCCGGCCTGGCGGATCCTCTACCGGATTGACGCGAACACCCACACGGTGCGGGTCATGGTCGTCGCACCGCGCGGTTCACGTACCCGAATCGTGCCCACGATCGGCAAGCCGAGCCCCGCCACCGGCTGGCGCCGCATCTGACCTGCGCCGCCCCAGGGCGTCACAACGCCGGTGCCGCTCCTCGCGGACGTCACGCATCCGGTGTGATCGAGCCGCCCTGGCTGCGAGTGCCCTCGGGCAGCGAGATTCAGGAAACGTTGACGCCGAAGTCCAGCGCGATTCCGCGCAGGCCGGAGGCGTAGCCCTGGCCGACGGCGCGGAACTTCCACTCCCCGCCGTAGCGGTAGAGCTCACCGAAGATCATCGCAGTCTCGGTGGAGGCGTCCTCGGTGAGGTCGTAGCGGGCCGCCTCCGCACCGGTCGTGGCGTCGGTGACCCGGATGAAGGCGTCGCGGATCTGGCCGAAGGTCTGCCGGCGGGTGTCCGCATCGTAGATCGACACCGCGAAGACGACCTTCGCCGCCTGCGGGGTCAACGTCCGCAGGTCGACGTTGACCTGCTCGTCGTCGCCGCCACCGCCGCCGACCAGGTTGTCGCCGAGGTGCGTGACCGCGCCGTCGGGGCTGACCAGGTTGTTGAAAAAGACGAAGTAGCCGTCGGAGAGCACCCGGCCGGCCTCGTTGACGACGATCGCGCTGGCGTCGAGGTCGTAGTCGGCACCGCTGGTCTGCCGCACCTTCCAACCCAGCCCGATGGTCACAGCCGTGAGGTTGGGAGCGACCTTGCTCAGCGAGACATTCCCGCCCTTGGACAGCGACACGGACGTCATGCTCCACACCCTAGTACCGCTGGAGAGCGGCCCGAATGGATGCGGCCCGAAAATCCCCGCCTTCGCCGGAGCCGGGACGCGGTGGCAGCCACGTCCGCGGGCATCCGCGTGGGTCTACGCGGCGGCGAGCCGCCAGCGCGCGGGTGCGCCGTCGTCGAGGCGGGCCGTGCCGGTCGCCACCAGCGCGGCGAGGCATCCGAAGGTGTCGGTGACGGCGTTCTGGAGCGCCACGCCGCGCAGGTTGCGGAACGGGCGGTGCCAGGTCACGTGGTCGGCGAGTTCCCAGACGGTGGTTGCGCCGGCGCGCAGGCCCGCCAGCACCTCGGCGAGCCGGCCCTGGTGCACCGCGTCGATCTCGGCGAGGCGGGCTTCCAGGCCGGTGAAGCGGTGCTCGTGCGCCGGCAGGACCTCCGCGGCGTCCAGCCCGCGCAGCCGGGCGAGCGCGCGCAGGTGGTCACCGAGTGGGTCGGGATGGGACTCGTCCGGTTCGGGGGTGCCGACCACGGTCGACGGGAGCACATGATCACCGGACAGCAGCAGCCGGTTGACCGGCTCCCAGAAGCACAGGTGTCCCGGTGAATGGCCGGGCGTCCACAGCGCGCGCAGGTCCCAACCGGGGATGTCCGGTCGCCCGCCGTCCTCGATCAGGACGTCCGGGCGCGGAATCCGGCGGACGGCCGCCTGGGTGCCCTTGACCAGCTGCTCGGTCACCTCGGCCGGGGCGCCGGCGCGGGCCATCATCCCCGGGATCCGGGTGGCGAAACCGTTCTCGAACTGGCTCAGGATCGCGTTGTCCAACGGGTGCAGCGACACCCAGGCGCCGGAGGCCTCCCGGATCCGGCCCGCCATCCCGAAGTGATCGAGATGGGCGTGGGTGACGATGACGCCCTGCACCTCGGCGACCGAGGTCCCGATCGTGTCCAGCCCGGTCTCCAGGGCCGCGTAGGCGTCGTCGGAATCCCAGCCGGCGTCGATCAGGTAGGGGCCGTCCGCGGTCTCGAAGACGTAGACGGACACGTGGGCGGGCTTCGCCCAGGGCAGCGGGAGCGGGATGCTCCACAGCCCCGGCCGGACCTGCTC
>NZ_JANEZT010000222.1 GCF_025403405.1 Frankia tisae | reverse complement strand
AGATGGGGCTGTCCACACACGTCCTGGATACGGCGCAGGGACGGCCCGCCGCGGGGGTGCCGGTCCGGCTCGAACGGGGGGAACTCGGCGCGGCTGCCCACGGCACCAGCACCGCGCCCGGCAGCCAGACCGGCGTCTGGACCCTGGTCACCGAGGCGGTCACCGATGCCGACGGGCGGGTCGGCGGCCTCCAGCTGACCGCGCCCGGCCCCTGGCGGCTCGTCTTTGACACCAGCGCCCGCTCGGCGTTCTTCCCCGAGGTGACCATCGCGTTCCACGTCGCGGACCCGGCGGATCACCATCACGTCCCGCTCCTGTTGGCGCCGTTCGGCTACTCGACCTATCGCGGAAGCTGACCTTGGAATGGCTGGTCAGGTCTCGGCGGCGGGCTGCGGGCGGGACGGGGAGGCCAGCGGCCATCCACCGGCCGCCAGCCGGGCGCTGACCCGGGCGATATCGCCCTCCAGCGGGGTGTCGTGGGTGATGTCGGCGATCGCGGTGCGGATCGCCAGGGCCGAGGCGGAGTCGCCGCTCGTGGCCAGCGCGTCGACGATCGCGGCCACCTCGTCCCCGGTCAGCTTGCGTCGCAGCAGCGCGAACAGCGGTAGATAGTCCCGCTCCGGGACGCCGTCGGGATAGCCGGCCCGCAGCCACTGGATGACCGAGGCCAGCATCGGAGGCAACGCCACGCCACTCACCTTTCCATCGCGTCCGGGCGACTCCGGGGATCGCAGAATCGCCTGCCACGTGGGTCCATTCGGGTGCCGGGCGGGGCTCCCTCAGGGGACGGACAGCTCCATCAGGTGCCCGCGACGACGGAGTAGATGCCCCAGGCGATCGCCGCCAGCACCACGGCGAAGCACACCACTCCGGCGGCGAGGCCCAGCGGGTTCGAGCCGAGGATGCGGTCGTCGCAGGCCTCGGTGGCGGGCGAGCCGCCGTCCCGGCCCGGCAGGCTCACCGCGCGCAGCCCCACCGCGAACAGTGCGGGCAGACCCGCCCCGGCGAGCAGGCCGATGACGACGATTTTCCACAGCGCGTCCAGGTCGATCCAGGAGTTCATGCCTGCCTGCCTAGCCTTTCGTCACTGCCGCATTCCGTTACTGCCTCCGTGCGGGCTTCAGGCCGCGATCGGCTCCTTGGCGCCCGTGGAGGTCGTTGCTCCGTCCCATTCGTCGTTGACGTTGTGGTGGCTGACCGGCGTCCTGCGGGCCCGCAGGTACAGGGCGGCGGACGCGACCACCATCAGCACGAAGACGACCACCACGCCGGCGGTGCCGCCGATGCCCTGGGCGATCCCGTAGCACCCGGCCCCGACGAGCCCGGCGGCAGGCAGGGTCAGTAGCCAGGCGGTGGCCATCCGGCCGGCGACGCGCCAGCGCACCTCGGCGCCCTTGCGGCCGAGGCCGGTGCCGAGGATGGAGCCCGTGGCCACGTGCGTCGTCGACAGCGAGTAACCGAAGTGGCTGGAGAGCAGGATCGTCGCGGCCGAGGCCGACTCGGCGGCCATGCCCTGCGGGGAGTCGATTTCGACCAGGCCCTTGCCGAGGGTTCGGATCACCCGCCAGCCGCCGAGGTAGGTGCCCATGCTGATCGCGATCGCGCAGCTCAGGATCACCCAGAACGGCGCCTCGGACCCGGAGTCCACCGTGCCGTTGGCGATGAGGGCCAGGGTGATGATGCCCATCGTCTTCTGCGCGTCGTTCGTGCCGTGCGCGAGGGAGACGAGCGACGCCGAACCAATCTGGCCGAGCCGGAATCCGTGGCTGCGCGTCCGGTCCGGGACGCCGCGGCTCAGCCGGTAGATCAGGTACGTTCCCACGGACGCGATGAGGCCGGCGATCACCGGGGAAAGACCGGCCGGGATGATTACCTTCGAGACGACGCCGTGCCATTTGACGCCGTGCGTGCCGGCGGCGGCCATGGTCGCCCCGATGACCCCTCCGATGAGCGCGTGAGATGAGCTGGAGGGTATTCCGAAGAACCAGGTGAGCAAATTCCAGGTAATTCCGCCAACCAGGCCGGCGAACACCACCGTCAGCGTCACGAGATGGGTGTTGACCAGGCCACTCGCGATCGTTGCGGCCACGCTGAGCGACAGGAAGGCGCCAACGAGGTTCAGCGCCCCGGAGAGGGCGACGGCGATCTTCGGTGACAGTGCCCGGGTGGCGATCGAGGTCGCCATCGCGTTGCCGGTGTCGTGGAAACCGTTTGTGAAGTCAAAGGCCAGCGCGGTTACGACCACCAATACCAGGATGCCGTCGTCCACGACATCTGTTGTAGCCCCGGGCGGGGCCGGTGTCGACCCGCCGCGAACCTCCGGAACGGGATATCGGACAATGTCCGCTGCCGTTCATCTTCCGTTAATGTAGATGACCTCAGCCGTTGGGTTTACCGTGCCATGTGTGGTCGTCGGTCGCGATGGAGTTGCGTGTTCTTCGCCCGCCCAGGCGGGTGACCGTCGTCCGGTCGAGGCCCGCGGCGGCGAGGCTCGGGTCGTCCAGCACACCGGCGTCGAGCGCCCGTAGGACGTGCCCGGCCAGGGCCCGCCCGGTCGCCGGCTCGTCGGCGACGGTCCCCGACTGCCGGGCGGCGGCGTAGGCGGCCAGCCGGGCAAGTGCACCGTCGAGCCCCGCCAGCAGGCAGCCGGCCACCGCCGCATGTCGGCTCACCAGCTGCCCAGGATGCAGATCCCAGCCCTGGTAGAGGCCTCGATGCCAGGCACGGCGGACCAGCTCGGCGTGCCGGCGCCAGGCGCGGCGCACGTCGTCGCCGGACGCGCCCGCCCGTTCGTCGCCGTCGACGGGCAGCAGGTTCGACGAGCCGTCCGCGACCTGAATGCCGGTGCCGGCCGCGGCGAGCTGCATCATCGTCGTCGCGTACTCCACCGCCGGATGGTCACTGGCCTGGTGCGCGGCCGTGACTCCGAGCGCCGCCGAGTAGTCGTAGGTGCCGACGTGCAGCCCGACGAGCCGGCCGGGGCCCAGCTCGAGTCCGGTCCGCACCAGCGCGGGCAGGGCGAGCACCGCGGCCGGCGTCTCGACCTGCACCTCGATCCCGACCGGGGCGAGCCCGAGCCGCCGCTCCAGCTCGGCGAGGACGTCGGCAAAGACCCGAAGCTGCCGCGCATCGCTGACCTTGGGCAGGGTCAGCACCAGACCGGGCGGCGGCCCATCGGTACCGGCAAGCGCGGTGAGGAACAGGTCGAGGCTGCGCAGCCCACGGTTGCGGACCAGCGGGTCGAGAGACTTGGGTCGCAACCCGTAGCGGGCGGGCAGCGTGCCGGCCGCGGCGGCGGCGCGCAGGGCCTCGGCCGCGCCCACGGCGTCGGCGTCCTCGGCGCCGTCCGGCCGTAGGCCGTAGCCGTCCTCCAGGTCGACTCGCAGGTCCTGGATCGGCTCCACGGTGAGCGTGCGCGTGGTGTGGGCATGGACGGCCGCGGCGACGTCGGGCCGGGGATCGCCGCCGGTCGCGGCGGCGAGCGTCGCGGGCTCGGCCCCGTACGCCGCGAGCAGGGCGCGGGCCCGCTCACCCCAGGCCGGCACGACGCCGGGGAACATCTGATCGGCCGGCAGGTAGCAGGTGTGGACGGGCTGGCGGGCGCCGGTGTCCCCCGGATGGCGGGCGGCGAGGGCCGCGTCGACCGGTTCGAGGGCGGCGGTCAGGCGGGCGACGACATCGGGCGGCAGCGTCGGCATCGTCCCAGTCTCCGGCTGTCGCCGGCCAGATCGCCGGCCAGATCGCCGGGCTGGGCGCTGGCCAGGCCGAAGTGACTGGCGTGTCGACGGGCATACCGCCGGCCTCATCCTTGCCTTCGCCGTCGAGGATGAGGATCATCCAGCTCGTCGACGGGAACGGCACGGGGTAGCGGCGGATGAAGCCGCCGCCGACGCTGGGCGCACCGATCGGGGGGGTCGATGCGCGGCGCCGACGGCGGCGGTCTCAGTGGGGGACGTCCGGCTTCCCGTTCCCGGATCATCATTGCTCAGGTTGCCGGGCCCGAGGGGGTCAACCCCGTTATCCGGTCCGAACTGCCCTGCTGCTTTGTACCAAATGGCACCCGGGAGGCAGCCGGCCGGGGTCGTGCCCGGCCATCCGCTGGCCCACATCGGCGGCCGGCCTGCAGGCCCGGCTCGCAGCGGCCGGTCGCGGCGCGTGGGAAGGGTTGCGGTGGGTGGGAAGGGTTGCGGTGCGAAGTGCACGATCCGCGGCGTCAGACCGTGCAAAACGCACCGCAACTGGCCTCCGCCCTGGTTCGGACTCACTCGCGTCGAGGTGAGCTGTTGGCGCGTATCAGCTTTATGCGCCTAGGCTGGTGACATATCTTCGCCGACCAGGGCCGCTGAAGGATTGGGCCGGGTGGACCCGGCGGCGCTTTACCTGGCGTCGACGGGGCCGGCTCGCCCGATCCGTGGAGGGGACAGACGCCATGACCGACACGCAGACCACTCCGGTCACCGAGTTGCTCAACCAGCTGCTCGGTAGCTACTGGGCGGGCTACGCCCAGCACCGCACCCATCTCGTCCTCGTCGAGTCCTGGGGCCTGCACGGCCTGGCCGCGGGTATGGCTGCGCGGATCGCCGACGAGCCGGTCACCATCGCCGCGGTGCTGAACCGGCTGCTCGACCTCGGCGGCCGGCCGGACTTCGTGGTGGCCAAGCCGGCCATCGGGACGTCCCTGCGGGAGGTGCTGGAGAACGACCTGGAGGCCCAACGCGGCGCCCGTCCCGGCCTGAACCAGGCCGCGGAGGTCGCCGCCGCCGAGCACGACGCGACCACCCGCATCCTGATCGAGACCATTCTCGCCGACGAGGAGCAGCACCTGGCCTGGCTCGACACCGAGCTGTCGCTCTACCACCGGCTCGGTGAGCCGCTCTACACGGCGCAGCGCCTCGCCGTGGCCACCGCCGCCGCTTCCCCGTCGCCGGCCTGAGAATGTCCCCGCCTGCCCGCAGGCCCCGGCGCCCGGTTTATCCCCCCGGACAGGCAGTCAGGTCGATACCGGCGTCGTCGAAGGCGCGCTGGATGCCGGCGGCGAGGGTGCGGTGCCGGTCGAGCATCGCGGGCAGGTCTGGGTGCACCGGCCGGCCGTCCTCGACGACGAGCCGGCCGGCGACGACGGTGTGCCGGGCGGCGGTCGGCCCGCAGCGCAGCCAGGCGTCGATCGGATCGGACAGGGCCCCGGCGTAGGCGACCCCGTCCAGCGGCCAGACGACCAGGTCGCCGACCGCGCCGACGGACAGTTCGCCGATCTCTCCGGTGCGGCCGAGGCAGCCGGCTCCGCCGCGGGTGGCGATTTCCAGCGCGTCGCGGGCCGACATCGCCGCGGAGCCGTGCCGTAGCCGGCCGAGCAGCATCGCCGTGCGGGCCTCCAGCCACAGCGACGCCGAGTCCGCCGACGACGACCCGTCGCAGCCGAGGCCGACAGGGACGCCGGCCGCCCGCAGTTCGGCGACCGGCGCGAGCCCACCGCCGAGGATCATGTTGCTGCTCGGGCAGTGCGCCACCCCGGTGCCCCAGGCGCCCAGCCGGGCGACCTCCGCCGGGTTCGGGCAGATGCAGTGCGCCACCCAGGCCCGGTCCCCGGCCCAGCCGACCTCGGCGAACTGGTCGATGGGCCGGCGGCCGAACATCGCCAGGCAGTACTCGTCCTCCTCGGGATCCTCGGCGAGATGGGTGTGCAGGCGCACGTCGAGCTTCTCGGCGAGCTCGGCGGTGGCGCGCATGAGCGCCGGGCTGACCGAGAACGGCGAGCAGGGGGCGAGCGCCACGCGCACCATCGCGCCCCACGACGGGTCGTGGTGGCGGGCGACCAGCCGGGCCGACTCGGCGAGGATCTCGTCGTCGTCCTGGACCACAGAGTCGGGCGGCAGCCCCCCGTCCTTCACCGACAGCGACATCGACCCGCGGGTCGGGTGGAATCGCAGGCCGAGGGCCGTCGCCGCGGCGATCTCCGCGGAGATCAGGTCCCCGCCGCCGCGCGGATGGACGTAGAGATGGTCGGTGGTCGTGGTGCAGCCGCCGAGGGCGAGCTCCGTGAGCCCGACGTAGGCCGAGACGTGCACCGCCTCCTCGTCCAGCCGTGACCACAGCGGGTAGAGGGTCGACAGCCAGGTGAACAGGGTGCCGCCCAGGGCCGGGGCGTAGGCGCGGGTGAGGTTCTGGTAGATGTGATGGTGCGTGTTCACCAGGCCGGGTGTGACGAGCGCGCCGTCGGCCCGCAGGGTGCGCACGGCCGGTGGCGGCGGGTCACCCGGGCCGCCGAGCGCGCTGACCAGGCCGTTCGTCACCGCGACCCATCCACCGCGGATCTCCCTGCGGTCGGCGTCCACGGTCGCGACCAGCTCGGCGCCAACGACTAGCAGGTCAGCGGGAACGGGAGCGTTGATGGGACGGGAGACGGCGGTGCCCGGCGCTGGCGCTGGCGCGGGCACCGGTGTGAGTGCTGGCACCGGTGTGGGTGCGGTGTGCGGCTCGGTCATGGCCGCCGATTCTGCGTCCCGCGCGTTACGCCCGGGTGACCCCGGTCGTGTCGGGAGGTCGTGGCGTGCCCGCTGAGCTGCCCCGGTCCGCCGCTGCGCCGGTCGTGGCGATCGACGATCCGGCGGATCCGCGGGTCGACGACTTCGTCGCGCTCACCGATGTGGCCCTGCGGCGCCGCCGGGAGCCGGCGGACGGACTGTTCATCGCCGAGGGCGAGAAGGTCATCACCCGGGCGTTGCGGGCCGGCTATCGTCCTCGTTCGGTCCTGGTGTCTCCGGCTCGGCTCGACGCCGTGCCGGCGGACCTGCCCGCCGACGTCCCCGTCTACGTCGCCGGCGCCGGCGTCCTCGCCGCCATCACCGGTTTCGAGGTGCACCGCGGCGCGCTGGCGTCGATGTGCCGCCGGCCGCCGCTGGCCGCCACGGATGTCCTCGCCGCCGCGCGACGCATCCTCGTCTGCGAGGACATCGTGAGCCACACCAACCTGGGGGCGATCTTCCGCTCGGCCGCCGGGCTCGGGATGGACGCGGTACTGCTCAGCCCCCGCTGCGCCGACCCGCTCTACCGCCGCTGCGTGCGGGTCTCGATGGGCGAGGTGTTCGCCGTGCCCTACGCGCGGCTCGACCCGTGGCCGGGCGCGCTGGGCCTGCTCCGCGCCGTCGGGTTCACCCTGCTGGCCCTGACCCCGGCCGTCGACGCCGTTGATCTCGGCACGTTCGCCGCCCGGCTCGACGCCCCCGGCCCGGCGGCGGATCCGGCGGCCGCGGGCCTGGCGGCGGGGTCGTCGGAGGGGAACCCGGGGGTCGGGCCGCCCGCGCGCGTCGCGCTTCTGCTCGGCACGGAGGGGCCCGGGCTGTCCGAGCCGACCCAGGCGGCGGCGACCGCGCGGGTCCGCATCCCGATGGCGCACGGCGTCGACTCGCTCAACGTCGCAGCCACCGCCGCCATCGCCTGCTATCTGCTGGGCCGGCGCTGACCGCACCGACCGCACCGACCGCACCGTGGCGTGGCACCCCGGGCAGGTCGCCCGGCCGTGAGCGGCGTCAGCCGGGCCGGGATGCCAGCCATGTGCAACCGGGCAGCGGCAGGTTGCGCAGTACCCAAAACGCGATCACCAGTACCGGAATGACCGATAGTATCCGGGGTGGGACGCGGGGTAGTGGGTGCCGCCAGCCGGCGGCCCGCGCCACCGCCACCGCCCAGCCGAGGGCCAGCATCGGCGCGGCGACGACGAAGAAGAGGTTGTAGTCGGCGGCCGCCGCCGGGTGCCCATGCAGGAGCTGGTGCAGGCCCCGCAGCGTGCCGCACCCGGGGCAGTCCAGCGACGTCGCCCAGCGGAACGGACAGGTGGGGTAGTGGCCAGGCTGCGCCGGGTTGACGAGATAGACCCGCACCGCGGCGGCCGCCGCGATCGCACCCACCGCGACGAACCCGCCCAGGCGGGCCCGCGGCGACCAGTCCCGCGCGGTCGTCACCGGTTCAGCGTAACGGGCGCGACGGGCGATCACTCCAGGTGCAGAGCATTCTCCTCGGCCGAGGCGCTCCTGATAGTTCCGTCGTCGTCCACCTCAAGAGCCGCGTCCTCGAGGCCCGTGGCGTCCTCGCCGTAGACGTCAGCTCGCAGGATCTGGCCCGACTCCCGGCGCTCGGCCTCCAGGTAGGGGTCGGCGTCCGGCAGTTCGGCCGCGAGCTGCTCCGCGAAGGACGAGCCCTTGCGCTCCTCGCGCGGCGTGTGCGGGTACCGCACACCTGGGCTCGGTCGGTCAGGAACGTCCCAACTGTCGTCAAGTGGGTCCCGGCCGGCGTCCGTCGAGCCGAGGTCGTCGCTGTCGAACACCTCGGCGGGTTCCAGAGGTGAGTCCTCGCGGTTCCACGACTCGGAATCCGCGGCTGGCTGTGTCACGTCGGCCTCCCTGACCGGCTCCCCGGTGAGCGGTGTCCATCCCGGGGCGTGCACCTGGACGGATCACCGGCATGGCGGGTCCGGTCGCTGTCGACATCGGTGCGTCCCGGGCCGTTCCCGGCACGCCTCGACATTGCACCTTCCCTGGCCCGGCGGTACTAAGCCCACATGGCGCGCCGGCCTTGCCGGCATCTTCGCGATGCGAGCGGCTGCACCGTCCAGCAGCTTGGCCGGTCCGTGCCGCCGGCCTTGCCGCGGTTCCACCCAGCTGCCGGCGGCATCGACCGGAAACCATTGGGCCAAGGTCCTTTTCCTTTGCCGTTGGCCAGATAATTGCGAAGCAACGCAGTGATCGTGCGTCATTGTGCGCCGGTGTCTCCGCCTGCAAAAGAAGCTTCGCCGCTTCGCCGCTTACCGCGACCGTCTGGCTGGGGTTGGCCGTGGTGGCTGGTTTCGGACCGTATGTCGTGAGCGGGATACGGGCGGAGCGGGTGGTCGTCTATGGTGGCCTGCTCCTCTGCATTCCTTTCGGAGAATTTCTTTCCCGGCTCCCTGCAGGCTGGCGTGGATAACTACGTCTATCCCGCTGCAGTTCTGTTCGTGGTCGGCCGGTGGCTGGCAGCGGGCTATATCCGACAGGGCGCACCTGATCGGTTCTGCCGGGTATTCGTGGTGCCGATGATGATCAATGGCGGGCTCGCGGTGCTCGGCCTGTTCGCCCGACCCGAACGCGGCCGCGATCGGCCGGTCGTCCTCGACACCCGGCCCTGGTTCGGCTACGGCGCCGGCGGCCTCGCCGTCCCCTATGGCACCGCCTGGGCCGGGGCCATCGTCGTCGGCGGTCTGCTCGGCGTCGCCATGCTGACGGCCGTCGTGCTGCTCGTGGCCAGCACCTGGTGGCGCAACCGAGTGCGGCGGGAGCTGGCGGAACGGCACTTCGCCACCTGCGTCACCGTGCTGTAGGCGAAGGGGCCGTGTGGGCGGGCGTCGAAATAGCCGGCCAGTGTCCGGTGCTCGTGCAGCCAGCAGCCGAGCGCGACTACGGCCGGGTCGTACCGGGCGGTGGGCGCGGGCGCGAATCCACCGGCGGCGAGGCCGTGCTGGACGAAGACGACCAGCGCCAGCCCGATCCGGAGGAATCCGAAACTGTTGCGGCGTGGGTCGAACGCCGATGCCACGGTCTGTCGCGGTTCCGGGCGGCTCATCCGGCCCCCCATCCCGTGTTCGACGGACCGGATGGCCACGGCAGCCCGGCAGCCCGGTCGGGTGGATCCGGGCCTCGGCCACGCGGCGACTCCCGGTAAAATATAGCTATCTGTAGTCGACAGTTCATCTACAGTGACTTACCGTGCGTGGCGGGGGAGGTTCCGCGGATCCGACTCCCGCCCTCGGGCATCCCCGTCCGGCGCAGACAACGTCGGTTACCGCGGTTTCCCTCAGGTGCAGCGGCATCGGCGGGCGACGGTGGTCGGGCGCGGCCGGTCGGTTCGCCGTGTCGCGCGGATCCGCTCAGATGGGGATGTGTCGAGCGGGGCTGAGAGCAGGTACGACCAGCATTGCGGATGCCAACGGCAGCGGTATGGACACGATTACCGCGTGAGGCGACCCCGCTTGTCACCGAATGGCAGTTGGCGTATAGCGTCCGCTTTGTGGCTACTGTTGCTGAGCGGATACTCGACCAGCTCGCCAAGGCTCCCGAGGGATTGGACGACGGCAGGCTGGCCGCGGCGACCGGGGCGAGCCGGGGCACGGTGAACCAGGTCTGCCGGCGACTTGCGCAGACGGGACAGCTGCTGCGTGCGCAGGGCGCCGGCGGCCGCATCCTCAATCGGCTGCCGGAGGCGGCCGTCGCGCCCCCCGACATCCCGGCCGGTTCCGTCCCGGCCGCTCCGGCACCGGTGAGTCCGGTTGCCGTGAGCACCCTCGCCGTCGTGGAACCGGCTGCCCCTGTGGAACCGGCTGCCCCCGTGGAACCGGCTGCCGAGTCGACCCCGGCCGAAGCGCAGATCGCCGACGACGCGCCGGCGGCGGAGATCGAGCCGATGGGGGGCACGGAGCCGGCCCTGGAGCCGGTGTCGGCCCTGGAGTCGGTGTCGGTCGTCGAGTCGGTGTCGGTCGTCGAGTCGGTGTCGGTCGTCGAGTCGGTGTCGGTCGTCGAGCCGGAGCCGGTCGTCGAGCCGGAGCCGGCAGGGGAGTCCACGCTGGCGCCGGACGGGGCCAGCCAGCCGGTCGTGGAGCCTGTGCCGACGGCTGAGTCGCGACCGGCGGGCGGGCCCCCGTCGATTGTGGAAGTGATCGCCGTGCCGGTCGTGGAATCCGCGCCGGTTCTTCCCGCGGACGTTGCGCCAGCCATCGAATCCGAGCCGACCGCGGAGCCCGAGCCGACCGCGGAGCTGGTGTCGGTGGGGGCGTTGGCGCCGATCGTGGCGGTGCCCGCGGAACCGGCCGCGACTGTGATTGTGGCCGAGGCGACCCCCGCCCCCGTCGGGGCAGAAGATCCGGTGGGGACACTCGGGCAGGTCCTGGCCGCCCTCGACGAGGCGATGGCCCGGTTGGGGAGCACGACCCTGCCGGGGCTGGCGAAGGCCTCGGGCGATGCCACACCATCGACGGAGCTGCCGGGCGGTACGGTAACCGAGCCTTTCGGGACGGAGACGGTCCCCGCGGCGGCTGCGGCCAGCGGCGGAGGCGGCGACCGGACGGAGACCAGCGTTCTCCCTTCCGCGGAATCGGTCAACGACAGCGCTGTCGTTGACCGATTCCGCGGAAGG
>NZ_JANEZT010000221.1 GCF_025403405.1 Frankia tisae | reverse complement strand
ACCCACAAGCATGAAAACCGGCCCATGCCAGTCCCAGCCACAAGACGGTCAGCAGATGCTGGAGGTTGATACCCGTGCGCGCGGCCCCGGCCGTCATCACCCTCCAGCAATTGCCGACGCAATCGGCGGGCGGGGGCTGGTGCCTTCGCATGCGGGGGGACGAACGTGGCATGGTGGCTGACCGGCGGTGCCTTCAGATGCTTCGCGAGGCGGACGAACCGGTCGACGCGGGCACGGTCCAGGGGCTCGGTGCCTCCCAGTGAGAGTCGGACGGCGTGCGGCACTATCGGCACGCCCAGCTCGGTCAGGACGATCACCAGCGCGATATAGCCGATTGCGATTGCCATCCGCCGTTCCTCACCGCAGTGCATCGTTCGGTGACGCCTCATCAGGATCGCCCGCCCGGATGTCCTTCACCTGAGCGGGCTGGTCGCCGGAGCGGATGCGGGTCTTCGGCGGGTGCCGGTAGGCGTCACGCCGCTCCTGCAACGCCGCGTTGTACAGAACGCGATGATCGTCGAGCATCGCGCCGAACGCGACCGTAACGCGACGACCGGCCAGCCGTGCTCGGCGCACCTGGCGCGGACCGGCTCGTCGCAGCAGTCCCGGACGGCGCCGGTCAGGGCAGGGCGACGGTACTCCGGGCACCACACGACGTGACAGCCGAGGTCGCAGGCGCCACCCACACCGACCATCACCCGACGGAACACGCCTCCGGAAACACCGGCACGGCCGGTCCAACCGGTACGGGTCCGTACCGGATACCCCTGACGGCTGAAGACGCCAGTCCCCTCCGGGGGTCTTGGATGGACAGTGCGTGAATCGTGCGGCTCAGGATCCGCGAGCGCGGTACCTTCGAGGTCAACGCACGGTCAACTGCCAGGTCAGGCGGCTGACCTGGCTGCGGGTGGAGCCGAGGGCCGAGGCGTCCGGTGCGCTGACGTCGGTGCACCACCCCGCCACCCCGACACGACGGTCGCATTCGCGAATTCCATTGCATGCTCATAGGACCGTGTGTATAACTATGCGCATGGGAGTGATCGCAGCAGTGGCAGGGGCGAGCGGGTACGGCGGCGGGGAGCTTCTCCGCCTGCTGCTCGCCCACCCCGAGATCGAGATCGGCGCGCTGGCGGCGAACACGTCCGCCGGCCTGCCCGTGACGGATGTGCACCCGAACCTGCCCGATCTGGAGGGCCGCGTCTTCACCGATGCCGAGGCGCTTGCCGCGACCGAGGCGGACGTCGTCTTCCTCGCCCTGCCGCACGGGCAGTCGGCGGCGGTGGCGGCCACCCTGCCCGGCACCGTGCGCGTCGTCGACCTCGGCGCCGACCACCGCCTCGCCGACCCGCAGGCGTGGCGACGTGCCTACGGCGGCGAGCACGCCGGCACCTGGACCTACGGCATGCCCGAGCTGCCCGGGGCGCGGGCGCGGATCGCCGCGAGCCGCCGCGTCGCGGCGCCGGGCTGCTACCCGACCGCCTCCACGCTCGCCCTCGCGCCGCTGCTGGCCGCGGGCCTCGTCGAGCCGCAGGATCTCAGCGTCGTCGCCGCCAGTGGCACCTCCGGCGCGGGCCGCTCGGCCAAGGTGAACCTGCTCGGCAGCGAGGTGATGGGCGACCTCACCGCCTACAAGGTCGGCACCCACCAGCACCGCCCGGAGATCGTGCAGGCCCTTTCCGGCGTGGCCGGCACCGCGGTGAGCCTGTCCTTCACCCCCGTGCTCGCCCCGCTGCCCCGCGGCATTCTCGCGACCTGCTCGGGCCGGGCCACCGCCGCCGGCGCCGGCGCGGACGCCGTCTACGAGGCGCTGCGCGCGGCGTATGCGGGCGAGCCGTTCGTCCGGGTGCTGCCGCCCGGGCGCTGGCCGCACGCCGCGGCGACCCTCGGCGGCAACGCCGTGCACGTCCAGGGCACCTACGACGCCGAGTCCGGGCGGGCGATCGTCGTGTCCGCGATCGACAACCTTGGCAAGGGCGCGGCCGGCCAGGCGCTGCAGTGCGCGAACCTCATGCTTGGCCTGCCCGAGACCGCGGGTCTGACCGCGCAGGGCATCGCGCCATGAGCGTGACCGCCCCGAAGGGCTTCCGGGCCGCCGGAGTCGCGGCGGGGTTGAAGCCGTCCGGGCGTCCGGACGTGGCGCTCGTCGTCAACGACGGGCCGTCCGACGCCGCCGCCGGCGTGTTCACCCGCAACCGGATCCAGGCCGCGCCCGTGCTGTGGACCCGTCAGGCCCTCGCCGACGGCCGGCTGCGCGCCGTCGTCCTCAACTCCGGCGGCGCCAACGCCTGCACCGGCCCGGCCGGCTTCGCCGACACCCATGCCACGGCCGAGCATGTCGCGGCCGGGCTTGGTCTCGGCGCCGGGGATGTCGCGGTCTGCTCCACCGGGCTGATCGGCGTCCGACTGCCCATGGACAACCTGCTCGACGGGGTCACCGGGGCCGTTGCGGCCCTCGCCGACACCGGCGGCGACGACGCGGCCGAGGCGATCCGCACCACCGACACCGTCGCGAAGACCGCCGTGCGGATCTCCACGGCAACGCCGGGGGTGACCGTCGGGGCGATGGGCAAGGGCGCGGCGATGCTGGCCCCGTCGCTGGCGACCATGCTCGTCGTCGTCACCACCGACGCCGTCGCCGACGCCGCGACCCTCGGCCGGGCGGTGCGCGAGGCGTCCCGGGTCAGCTTCGAGCGCGTCGACTCCGACGGCTGCCTGTCCACCAACGACACCGTTCTGCTGCTCGCCTCGGGCGCCTCCGGGGTGACGCTGCCCGAGGCCGAGCTCACCGGGCTCGTCGCCGAGGTGTGCACCGACCTGGCCCAGCAGATGCTCGGCGACGCCGAGGGCTCCACGAAGACCATCGCGATCACGGTCACCGGGGCCGCGAGCGAGGCCGACGCGCTGGAGGTCGGCCGGTCCGTCGCCCGCAACAACCTGCTCAAGTGCGCCCTCTACGGCAAGGACCCGAACTGGGGGCGCGTCCTCGCCGCGGTCGGCACCACCCAGGCCGCCTTCGAACCCGACCAGCTCGACGTGTCGATGAACGGGGTGCAGGTCTGCCGGGCGGGCGCGCCCGGGGAGGACCGTGACCTCGTCGACCTCTCCGACCGCCGGATCGACATCCTCGTCGACCTGCACGCCGGCTCCGAGGAACTCACCATCTGGACGAACGACCTGACCGACGGCTACGTCTACGAGAACTCGGCCTACTCGACATGACCGACCCCGCCCCCACCACCGGCGCACGGGGGCCGGCGGCGACCGCCCGCGGGCATGCGGCGCTGGCCAAGACCCAGGTCCTCATCGAGGCGCTGCCGTGGCTGTCCCGCTTCCAGGGCGCGACGATCGTCATCAAGTACGGCGGCAACGCGATGACCGAGCCGGCGCTGCGCGCCGCGTTCGCGGCCGACATCGTCTTCCTTCGCTACTCGGGGCTGCGGGTGGTGGTCGTCCACGGCGGCGGCCCGCAGATCACCGCACACCTGGCGCGCCTCGGGGTCGAGTCGACGTTCGTCGGCGGCCTGCGGGTCACCACGCCGGAGACCATGGACGTCGTGCGGATGGTGCTGCTCGGCCAGGTCAACCGGGACGTCGTCGGCCTGGTCAACGACCACGGGCCGTTCGCCGTGGGCCTGTCCGGTGAGGACGCCAACCTGTTCACCGCGCGCCGGCGCCCCGCGATCGTCGACGGGGAGGAGGTCGACGTCGGCCTCGTCGGCGACATCGTCGAGGTCCGGGCCGAGACGGTCAACGCCCTGCTCGACTCCGGCAAGGTGCCCGTCGTCGCGTCGGTCGCCCGCGGGATCGACGGCGGCGTCTACAACGTCAACGCCGACACGGCCGCCGCCGAGCTCGCCGTCGCCCTCGGCGCCACCAAGCTCGTCGTCCTGACCGACGTCGAGGGGCTGTACGCGGACTGGCCGGCCAGCGACGAGGTGCTCAGCGAGCTGAGCATCACAGAGCTCGAACAGCTCCTGCCCACCCTCGCGGCCGGCATGATTCCGAAGATGCAGGCGTGCCAGCGGGCGGTGCGCGGCGGCGTGCCACAGGCACACGTGCTCGACGGCCGGGTGCCCCACGCCGTGCTGCTGGAGATCTTCACCGACGACGGCATCGGCACCCTGATCACCCCGGACCGCGACCGCGCCGAACCCGCCACCGTCCCGACCGCGACCACGCCCCCCGCACCGGCCGCCGTGCCAGCCTCGGCCGCCGGAGGGACCCCCCAGGAGACCGGAGGAAGGCCATGACCGCCGATCTGCTCGCCCGGCGCGACGCCGTCGTGATGGCGACCTACGGCCGCCCGGCAATCTCGCTGGTCCGCGGGAAGGGCACCCGGGTGTGGGACGACGCCGGGCGTGAGTACCTCGACCTGCTTGGCGGGATCGCCGTCAGCGTGCTCGGCCACGGCCACCCGGCGATCCGGGCCGCCGTCGTCGACCAGTTCGACACCCTCGGCCATGTGTCGAACCTGTACGCCAACGAGCCGCAGGTGCGCTTGGCCGAACGGCTCGTGGAGCTGCTCGCCGCGGGCACCTCGACCCCCGGCCTGCCCGCCGGCGGCGCGAAGATCTTCTTCGCCAACTCCGGAGCCGAGGCCAACGAGGCCGCCATCAAGATCGCCCGGCGTACCGGTCGGCAGGAGATCGTCGCCGCCGAGGGTTCGTTCCACGGCCGGACCCTCGGCGCGCTGTCCATCACCGGGCAGCCGGCGAAGCGCGCGCCGTTCGAACCGCTGCTGCCCGGGGTGCGGTTCGTGCCCTACGGCGACGCCGCCGCGCTGCGGGCCGCGGTCGGCGAGCGGACCGCGGCGGTGTTCCTGGAACCGACTCTCGGGGAGGCCGGCGTGGTGCCGCCGCCCGCGGGCTACCTTGCCGCGGCCCGAGCCGCCTGCGACGACGCCGGGGCGCTGCTGGTGTTCGACGAGGTGCAGAGCGGCATCGGCCGGACCGGCTCCTGGTTCGCCCATCAGGCCGCCGGCGTCCTGCCCGACGTCGTCACCCTGGCCAAGGGCCTCGGCGGCGGCCTGCCGATCGGCGCCTGCATCGGCATCGGCGCCGCGGCGGACCTGCTGCGCCCGGGCGATCACGGCAGCACCTTCGGCGGCGGCCCGATCGTCTGCGCGGCCGCACTGGCCGTGCTCGACACGATCGCCGCCGAGGGGCTGCTCGACCACGCGACGCGGCTGGGCGACCGGCTCGCCACGCAGATCGTCGAAGCGGGGATCCCGGGGATCGTCGGGGTGCGCGGCGTCGGCCTGTGGCGGGCGATCGAGCTCGACGGCCCGTTCGCCCCGGCGGTGGAGACGGCGGCCCGTGCGGCCGGCTATCTGGTCAACGCGGTCACGGCGGACGCCGTCCGGCTCGCCCCGCCGCTGATCCTCACCGACGCTGAAGCGGACGCCTTCGTCGCGGCGCTACCCGCGATTTTCGGTGCGGCGCGCGACGACGGAAGCCTCCCGGAGCAAGCCTCTAAGGTCAGCGCATGACGGCCCGACACTTCCTTCTCGACACCGACCTGACCTCCGCGGAACAAGCAGCCGTTCTCGACATCGCCGACGAGCTCAAGGCCCGCCGCCGCGCCCCCGGGCCGGCGGACCGTCCCCTCGCCGGGCGGTCGGTGGCCCTGCTGTTCGAGAAGCCCTCCACCCGCACCCGGCTGTCGTTCGACGTCGGCGTCGCCGAGCTCGGCGGCCATCCGGTCGTCATCGACGCGGCGAGCACCCAGCTCGGGCGCGGCGAGACGATCGAGGACACCGCCGCGGTGCTCAGCCGGTACGTCGACGCGATCGTCGTGCGCACCTTCGCCCAGGAGCGCCTCGAGCGGCTGGCGGCCGCGGCGAGCGTGCCGGTCGTCAACGCGTTGTCCGACCATGCCCACCCCTGCCAGGCGCTGGCTGATCTGCAGACGATCCGGGAGCGGCGCGGCCGGCTCGCCGGGCTGACCCTGACCTACCTCGGTGACGGCAACAACGTGGCGCATTCGCTGCTGCTCGCCGGGGCGCTCGCGGGGATGCGGGTGCATGTGGCCTCCCCGCCCGGCTACGAGCCGTTCGAGCAGGTCGTCCGGCACGCCAACGAGATCGGCGCGGCCACCGGCGGCGAGGCGCTCGTCATGCACGACGCGCTGGAGGCGGCCGCCGGCGCCGACGTGCTCTACACCGACGTGTGGGCGTCGATGGGTCAGGAGGGCGAGTCGGACAGCCGGTCACTGGTGTTCCAGCCCTACCGCCTCGACGAGAAGGCCCTCGAGGCCGCCCGGCCGGACGCGCTGGTCATGCACTGCCTGCCGGCGCACCGGGAGCTGGAGATCACCGCGGCAGTGCTCGACGGGCCGCAGTCGGTCGTGTTCGACCAGGCCGAGAACCGGCTGCACGCGCAGAAGGCCCTGCTCTCGCTGCTGTTCGCGGCGCCGACGGGGTTGGCGACGACGGGGTTGGCCACGACGGGGTCGGGCTCGGCGGGCGAGGAGGGCGCGGTCCGATGACGGCGGTGGGCGCGGGGGTGTGGCGGTCGGCCCCGCTGACCAAGCACGCCCGGCAGGCGCGGTTGGCGGCGCTGATCGCGCAGCGCCCGGTGCGCTCGCAGTCGGAGCTCGCCCGCCTGCTCGGGGCCGAGGGCGTCCAGGTCACCCAGGCCACCCTGTCCCGTGACCTGGAGGACATCGGGGCGAGGAAGGTACGCGGCGCCGACGGCGGCCTGGTCTACGCCGTCGATGTGAACCTCGCGCCGGCGGAGATAGTCCGGCTGCCGCTGACCCGGCTGTGCGAGGAGCTACTGGTCTCGGCGGAGGCCAACGGCGACCTCGTCGTCCTGCGTACCCCGCCCGGTGCCGCCCAGCTGTTCGCTTCTGCGCTGGACCGGGAGGCGTTGCCGGCGGTCATGGGCACGATCGCCGGGGACGACACCGTCCTGGTCGTCTGCCGGGCGCAGCTGTCCGGCCCCGGAGATGGGAGCATCTCCGGGGGTACCCCGAACGGCGGGGAGAATCCGGTGCAGGCGTCGCCCCCAGGCGATTCGGCCGCGGGCCCGGTTCCGGGCGGCCCGGCCCTGGCCGCCCACCTGCTGCGGCTCGCCGACGGGCGGGCCCGCGCCGTGCCGGGCGTGGCCGCCACGCCCGCCCACTCTGGCACTCCGCCGGGGGGCGGGGCGGTGGGTTCTGGCACACCTGATGATGACCTTTCGCGCAATCCGACATAAGGAGTAAGTCCCGTGACCGAACGCGTCGTGCTTGCCTACTCGGGCGGCCTCGACACGTCCGTGGCCATCGGCTGGATCGGCGCCGAGACCGGCGCCGAGGTCGTGGCGCTGGCTGTCGATGTCGGCCAGGGCGGCGAGGATCTCGAGGCCATCCGCCAGCGCGCCCTCACCTGCGGCGCCGTCGAGTCGATCGTGGTCGACGCCAGCACGGAGTTCGCCGAGTCCTTCGTCGCCCCGGCCATTCGGAGCAATGCGCTGTACATGGACCGGTACCCCCTGATCTCGTCGCTGTCGCGGCCGATCATCGTCAAGCATCTGGTCGCGGCCGCCCGAGAGCACGGCGCCGACGCGATCGCCCACGGCTGCACCGGCAAGGGCAACGACCAGGTGCGGTTCGAGGTCGGCGTGTCGGCGCTGGCCCCCGGGCTGAAGGTGCTCGCCCCGGTGCGGGACTCGGGCATGACCCGGGACAAGGCGATCGCCTTCGCCGAGGAGCGCGGCCTGCCCATCGACGTGTCCAAGCGCTCGCCGTACTCCATCGACCAGAACCTGTGGGGACGCACGGCCGAGTGCGGCATTCTCGAGGACCCGTGGGCGCAGCCGCCGGAGGACGTCTTCGTCTACTCCGCGGACCCCACGGTCACCCGGACCCCCGACGAGGTGACGATCTCCTTCACCGACGGCGTCCCGACCGGGCTCGACGGGCGTGCCCTGCCGCTGGCAGCTCTCGTCGCCGAGCTCAACACCCGCGCGGGTGCGCACGGCGTCGGCCGGATCGACCTCGTCGAGGACCGGCTGGTCGGGATCAAGAGCCGGGAGATCTACGAGTGCCCGGCGGCGATCACCCTGCTGACCGCGCACCGTGACCTGGAGGACCTCACCCTCGAGCGCGACGTCGCCCGGTTCAAGCGAGGCGTCGACCAGCGCTGGGGCGAGATCGTCTATGACGGCCTGTGGTACTCGCCGCTCAGGGCCGCCCTCGACGCCTTCGTCGACGCGGCCAGCGTCGGGGTCACCGGGGACGTCCGGCTGCGGCTCGCGGGCGGCGTCGCCCAGGTCGTCGGCCGGCGCAGCCCGGGCAGCCTCTACGACCACGCCCTGGCCACCTACGACGCCGGGGACCAGTTCGACCAGGGCGATGCGCGCGGATTCATCGAGCTCTGGGGTCTGCCGACGAAGGTCTGGGCGGCGCGCGAGCAGCGGCTGAACCCGTGACCTCCACGGAGCACTCCGAGGACGCGGCGGTGCCGAAGCCGTTCGGTGAGAAGCCGTCCGGTGAGAAGCCGTCCGGTGTGGAGCCCGCCGGCGGGACGCTCGCCGGCAGGGCGGCGGCGGCCGGCGCGCCGATGCGGCTGTGGGGTGGGCGATTTGCCGGCGGCCCGGCCGAGGCGCTCGCCCGGCTGTCGGTGAGCGTGCAGTTCGACTGGCGCCTCGCGCCGTACGACCTGCTCGCGTCGAAGTCGCACGCCCGGGTCCTGCACCGGGCCGGGCTGCTCGACGACGCCGAGCTCGCCGCCATGCTCGCCGCCATCGACGACCTGTCCGACGCGGTCGCCCAGGGCCGGTTCCGGCCGACGGTCGAGGACGAGGATGTCCACACCGCCCTCGAACGCGGGTTGCTGGAGCGGCTCGGGGCACTCGGCGGCAAGCTGCGCGCCGGCCGCAGTCGCAACGACCAGGTCGCCACGGACCTGCGGCTGTACCTGCGCGAGCATGCCCGCCAGGTGGCTGCCCGGTTGACCGAGCTGTCCCAGGCACTGGTCACCGTGGCCAGCCAGCATGTGGAGACTCCGGCGCCCGGGATGACCCATCTGCAGCACGCCCAGCCGATCTCGTTCGGTCATCAGCTACTCGCGCACGTGCAGGCCTTCGTGCGGGACACCGACCGGCTGCGGGACTGGGACCGCCGGGCGTCGGTGAGCGCGCTGGGCGCCGGGGCGCTGGCCGGCTCGTCGCTCCCGCTGGATCCCCAGGGGGTCGCCGCCGAGCTGGGGTTCGACCGGGCGTTCGAGAACTCCCTCGACGCCGTGTCGGACCGCGACTTCGCCGCCGAGTTCCTGTTCGTGGCTGCGCTGATCGGGGTGCACCTGTCCCGTATCGGCGAGGAGATCGTGCTCTGGACGACCCGCGAGTTCGGCTGGGTCGAGCTGGACGACGCCTTCGCGACCGGCAGCTCGATCATGCCGCAGAAGAAGAACCCGGACGTCGCCGAGCTCGCCCGGGGCAAGTCCGGCCGGCTCATCGGCGGGCTGACCGGCTTCCTCGCCACCCTCAAGGGCCTCCCGCTCGCCTACGACCGGGATCTGCAGGAGGACAAGGAGCCGGTCTTCGACGCGGTCGACACGCTGCTGCTGGTGTTGCCCGCGCTGACCGGCACGGTCGCGACGATGCGGGTCCGCCGCGAGCGGCTCGCCGCGGCCGCGCCGGACGGCTTCGCGCTGGCGACCGACGTCGCCGAGCACCTGGTGCGCCGCGGCGTGCCGTTCCGCCAGGCGCACGAGGCCGTCGGCCAGCTCGTCTCCTGGTGCGTCGCCCACGACGTCGACCTTGACGAGGTCTCCGACGACGACCTTGCGGTGATCAACCCTCTGCTCACCGCGGATGTGCGCGGTGTGCTGTCGGTGCAGGGCGCGTTGCAGGCCCGCTCCGCTCCTGGCGGGACCGCGCCGGACCGGGTCCGTGAGCAGCTCGCAGCCCTGCGGCCGGTCCTCGACCGGGACCGCGAGTGGGCGGTGGACTGACGGGGACTTCCACGCCCCCCGAGGGCCCCGGGCCGGCCGCTGCCGTGGTCGTCCCGGCGCCCTACCCGGCGGGCTTCTTCGACCGGCCCGTGTTGGCCGTCGCACCGGATCTGCTCGGTGCGACGATCCGACACGGGCCGGTCGCCGTTCGGATCACGGAGGTCGAGGCGTACGGCGGCCTCGACGATCCCGCCTCCCACGCCTTCCGCGGCCCGACCCCGCGGGCCGCGGTGATGTTCGGCCCGCCGGGACGGGCATACGTGTACCTCAGCTACGGCATCCACTGGTGCCTCAACATCGTCTGCGGGCCGGTGGGGGAGGGGACAGCGGTGCTGTTGCGCGCCGGCGAGGTCATCGCGGGCCGCGAGGCGGTGCAGGCCTGCTGGCCGAAGCTCGCCGCCTGGGACCTGGCCCGGGGGCCCGGTCGGCTGGGGCGGGTGCTCGGGATCGCGGCGTCGTTGACCGCAACCCCGGTGACGGGCGGCGGACCCCTCGTCGTCCACCCCTCACCACCCGCCGGGGAACGCGGCGGCGGCGGACGGGGTCCGGTGGATGCGGTGCCGGGGGCGGCCGGCGAGCGGATCGAACGAGGACCGCGGGTGGGGATCACGGCTGCCACCGAGCGCCCCTGGCGCTTCTGGCTGGTGGGGGAGCCCTCCGTCAGCGCGGCGCGGCCACGCCATCGCCGCAGGTAGACCCGTGGACGGGATGCAGCAGGTGGACGCAGGGGGCGGACGTGGAGGGCGGACAGATGCGGATGGAGGGTGCGTCGGCGCCGCCTCAGCAACTTGGCCCAGACCGCCAAGCTTCCCATATCAGAACATCACAACGAACCACTCCGCGGTCTGTGTGACATACGTCACACATCTAGGAGGGGGATTGATTTGACGTCCACCGTCATCCACCCGTAATGTTCTCTCTGTCAGCGAGACACGGCGGACGCCGAACAGGGCGGCTCCACTCGCTGGCAGAGCCCCTCCTCGGAGGGCTCGGAAAGAGCAAGCGCGAGGCGGCCCCTTCTTGGGCGTACTGACGAGCGCTGCTCCACACAACTTTCGTAAGTGGCTAGGAATCAGCACGAGTACGACATCTCACGATGTCATCTCGTCCGCGCCTGCTCCTTGAGAACTCAACAGCGTGCCGATTGTCAGTGCCAATTGTTTTACCTCGTTCATGGCCTGGCTGGTTGTTCTTCCTGCTCTGGTTTTCCGGGGTGTGGGGGATGGCTGGTGATGGT
>NZ_JANEZT010000220.1 GCF_025403405.1 Frankia tisae | reverse complement strand
CCCGAGCGGCAGCGGGAAGTCGGCGAACCAGTCCGTGTCCACCGGCGGGCCGGTCAGCCGCGCCGTCGCCGGGTCCGGCGGCAGGTAGGGATCGCAGACCATCGTGCGCAGGCCGCGCCGGGCCGCGATGGTCTCGGCCATCGGCCGGTAGTCGAAGCCGCGGAACACCGCCGGGACGATCAGCAGGGTCGTGCCGAGCTGCTCGACGATGAAGTCGACCTCGGCCTCGCGCAGCAGGGGAATGATCGGGTTCTGCACCGCGCCCAGGCGGCTGAGCGCGCTCATCAGCACGGCGCTCTCGATGGTGGTCGGTAGCTGCCAGCTCACCTGGGTGCCGGCGCCGACCCCCGTCGCGGCCAAGCCGGCGGCGACCCGCAGAGCCAGCTCGCGAAACTCGCCGAAACTGATCCGACGGTCGTGGTTGTCCACCAGCATCGGTAGGTCGGGCGTTGCCGCGGCCCGCCCTTCCACCAGCTCCCACCACTGCCGCAACGACGCGTCAGCAGAGCTCATCGACATGGCCTCCCACCCGTCCGGACCCCTCGCGGCGCAGTACGCGAGACGCCGCGCCACCGCAGCATCTGACATTGTGTCTACAGCAATCGGAAAGATCAGGAAAGTTTCTGAGCCGTCCCGGCACCGGTCGACACCCCCGTGGCCACCGGCCCGGCAGGCACCTTCGTCACTCTCACCCCAGAAATCACTCTCAGTGATCGCCGGCTGGCGGCAGCCGCAGGCGCGAAGGACCGAAACGGGGCATATCTCCGATATCCAGTCGATTGCCGTTCCGCGGCGAAGATTCGCCTGCCGCCTTCACACCGAACCCGCCGGAGACCGGGGCGCGCCACGCCACGGCACCCGGCCGAGGAAACGGCTCACGCTACCCGCCGCACCGTTTAGCGCACCGCGAAATGCGAAACGCCGTCGCCAGAAGGCGGCAAATTATACGCACACATTCCCGGCCTCGCGCCGCCTTCCGGCATGGCGGCGGACTACCCGGTCCGACCTGCCGCGCGGCCGGGTGCGCCCCCAGCCGCGGCGCACCCGCACCCCCTCCCAGGTGTGACATTGACGTCAGAACGGGTAAGCGGGAAGATTCGGCTCCCGCGGGCGAAGTGGCGGGGATTCCTGACCTCTACGTGAACTGTCGACCGCCATCGCGCCCGCATTGACGAATCATCACGGCGATCGACCGATCGCACTCCGACCTCGCGTCGGCGCCGCCGGTCGAGCACAGTTGACAAGGGGATACACCGATGGCATCGAGGCGACGACGGACACTGTCCGGCTGTATCGCAGCATTCGCCGCTTTATTACTCACCGTGTCGGCCTGTGGGGGCAGCAGCGACGGCGGGGCGAAGGCCGACGCCCCGCCCGCCGCCACCACACCGGCACCCACCGGAACACCGTTGAAGATCGGTAACGTCGGCCTGTACAGCGGCGCCTTCGGCCCGCAGAACTCGCGCGGGCGCGACGCCCTCATCGCCTGGTCGAAGTGGGTCAACGCGCACGGCGGCCTCGCCGGCCACCCCGTCGAGGTGATCAGCCGGGACGACCAGGGCGACCCGACGAAGTCGATCGCAGCCGTCCGCCAGCTCGTCGAGCAGGACAAGGTCCTCGCCCTCGTCGGCAACTTCGCCGGCGCCACCGACGGCTCCTGGCGCAGCTACGTCGAGCAGCACAACATCCCCGTCATCGGCGGGATCACCACGACCGCCCAGTACGGCAAGTCGCCGATGTTCTTCGCCGCGACGTCGAACTCGGTGGAATACCTCACCGGCGAGGTGAATGCCGTGAAGCTCGCCGGCGCGCCCAAGTTCGGCACGATCGTCTGCGCCGAGCAGGCCGCCTGCGCGGAGGCCAACGGCCTGATCTCCGGCATCTCCGCCCGCCTCGGGATCGCCTCGGCGGGTGTGCAGACCGCGTCGGCCTCGGCGCCGAACTACACCTCGCAGTGCCTGTCGCTGCGCAGCGCGGGCGTGAAGGCCGTCATCACGAACGTTCCCGCGCAGGTCACCGCGCGGCTCATCAAGGACTGCTCAACGCAGCGCTACCAGCCGACGTACATCTTCTCCGGCGGCGTGTTCCAGCCGAACCTCATCCAGCCGGCCAGCGAGGGCGCGTGGCTGACCTCCGGGGCCCCGCTGTGGTTCGGCGACAAGCCCTACCTGGCCGACTTCACCGCCGCGCTGAAGCAGTACACCAGGAACGACCCGGACGGCTTCGCCAGCCGCGGCTGGCAGGCGGGGCTGTTCTTCGCCGCGGCGGCGAAGAACGTCTCGGCGACGCCCACCAGCGCCGAGATCCTCGACGGGCTGTACGCGCTGAACGGCCAGTCCCTCGGTGCGTGGTCGCCCCCGCTGAAGTTCACGAAGGGCCAGCCCAACGAGGTCGGCGCCTGCAACTGGTACGCCAAGGTCGTCGGCGGCAAGCTGACGACCCCCAAGGGGGACACGCCCGTCTGCGTGGAGAACTGATCCGGGCGGCGATCCGCCGCTGACCGGTCGGATCCGGGCCCGCCGCCGCACGGCGGGCCCGGATCCGGCATCAGACGGTCAGGGTGCGGTTGAGGGCGGTGTCGACGAGCGCGCCGAGCGTGGTCAGCTTCACCCGCGGCCGGCCCGCCGGCTCCCCGGACGCCCGCTCGGCCGCGTCGATGAGCCGCCAGCCGGCCTCCGTCACCAGGTCGGGCTGGCGCTCGCGCAGCCAGGACTCGGCCTCGCCCACCGGGTCGACGCCGCCGGCCCCCGGGTGGTGCGCCAGCCGGCCCTCGGCCACATCGGCCAGCAGCGTGGCGACCGTCTCCACGGCGCACTTGCGGTTCGTCCCGATGATCCCGGTCGGACCGCGCTTGATCCAGCCGGCGACGTACTCGCGGTCCGCCCCGGCGACCCGCCCGGCGTCGTTGGGGATGATCCCGCGGCGCTCGTCGAACGGCAGGCCCACCAGCGGCAGGCCCTTGTAGCCCACCGCCCGCACGACCAGGTCGGCCTCGACCACCTCCCGCTCGCCGGTGTCGACGGCGCTGACCCAGCCCTCGGCGTCCACCTCCAGCCGGTTGCGGGCGAACACCACCTCGGCCACCCTGCCCTCCCCGCGGATCTCGACCGGGGAACGCAGGAAGCGCAGCGCCATCCGCCGCCGCCCCGCCGACGCCGGCCCCGCCGCGCTCTGGCTCGCCGCGGCGTAGCCGCGCAGGATCGCGAGGTTGCGCAGGATCAGCCGCGACAGCTTCTCCTCGCCGGGCTGCGCCTCGACCTCCGCGGGGTCGACGTCCACCGCCGACCCGGTGAACTCCGGCAGCTCCCGCAGTTCCGCGGTCGTGAACGCCGCCTGCGCCGGCCCGCGCCGGCCCACCACCACGACCTCCTCCAGCGTGCTGGCGCGCAGGACGTCGAGGGCGTGGTCGGCGATGTCGGTCGCGGCCAGCCGCTCGACCGGGGAGCACAGGATCCGCGCCACGTCGAGCGCGACGTTGCCCGCCCCGATCACCACCGCACGCCGGCCGGACAGGTCGGGCGCCCGGTCTGCGAAGTCGGGATGGCCGTTGTACCAGCCCACCACGTCCACCGCGGGCACGCTGCCGGGCAGGTCCTCGCCGGGGATTCCCAGCCGCCGCTCGCCCTGCGCCCCCACCGTGTACACCACCACGTCGTAGCGCGCGACCAGCTCCTCGCGGGAGACGTGCCGACCCACCTCGACGTTGCCGAAGAAGCGGAAGCGCTCGTCGGCCGCGGTCACCGCGTACACCGACGCCACCGCCTTGATCTTCGGATGGTCGGGCGCCACCCCGGCCCGCACCAGCCCCCACGGCGTGGCCAGCCGCTCGTAGAGGTCCACCCGGACCGGGACGCCACTCTGTTCCAGCAGCGCGCCCGCGGTGTAGAAGCCGGCCGGACCGGAACCGATCACGGCGACGGTCAGTGGTGCGGCGGTCGACGGGGTGTTCACGGCATCATCGGCCATAAGGCGACTCCTTCGGACGAACGGTTACCCGGCCAGACCCCTACCGGGCGACCGCACGGACACACCCTCGACCGGCCGGCGCGTGCCACCGGAGAGGATCACAGCCACGATCCTCCGATGACACCGGCCGATGGGTCGACCGATCGGTTCGCCGGAGTCGGCGCGTCGCGGTCAGGCCCCCGGCCCGCGCAGCGCGACGGGCGCCAGTGGCGAGTTCGCGGCGAAGCCCTCGACCGTCACCCGGCGACGGGCGAACCGCCACGTACCGTCGACCTCGACGACCTCGTCGCGGTAGGTGCCCCAGTGGTCCAGCCCGCGGATGCCGATGTACTGGAAGCAGGCGTAGGTGGCGGCGCCGCCCTCCGCGTGGGGGTCGACGTAGATCGAGCTGAGATGGTGGCGGCCCGGGAGGATGTCGACCCCGCGGAAGCTCTCCCCCGCGCTGCGGAAGTAGGCCTCGATCGCGTCCCGGCCGACGTTGGTGTCGTCGTTGATCCGGAACACCGCGTCGGGGAGGAAGAGGTCCACCAGCGGCCCGAGCCGGCCGGAGTCGGCGAAGTACTGGTAGGACGCAAGGAGGTGGGCGGCGCCTACGCGGGTCCGCAGCTCTGCGTTGTCCATGGAATCTCCGATCGGGACTGGCGGGGGGCACAGACACGGGTCAGGCCCGGGCGGCCGGCGAGGTCCGTTCGACCGCTGAGACGCTGCTCATGGTGCCAACAGAGCACCAGCTACGTCTACCTGTATGTGCTTATTGATGACGCGGTGGCCGCCGGCGGGGCGTGTGCGCCTGGGCCGAGCGGGCGTGGCGTGGCACGATTTCGCAGGTGACCAGCAGAACCGCCACGGCACAGCAGCTGCGTGACCTTGCGCGGCTGCACCATCTTGCGCGGCTGCGCCGTGTTCGCGACCGGATCGACCGGGAGTACGCCCGTCCGCTGAACGTCGAGGCGCTCGCCCGCGGCGTGCACATGTCGGCCGGGCACCTCAGCCGCGAGTTCCGACTTGCCTATGGAGAGTCGCCGTACGGCTACCTGATGACGCGCCGCGTCGAGCGGGCGATGGCGCTGCTGCGCCGCGGCGACCTCAGCGTCACCGAGGTCTGCTTCGCGGTCGGCTGCTCGTCGCTGGGCACCTTCAGCAGCCGTTTCACCGAGCTGGTCGGGGTGGCACCGAGCGTGTACCGGCGTGAGTCGGGGCGTACCGCGGCGGGGATGCCCTCCTGCGTGGCGAAACAGGTCACCAGACCGGTCAGGAATCGAGAAGCACAGCTCACCGGGCCGCGCCTAGCCTGATCACCATGGATCTCACCATTCACACGACCTTCCTCCCGCACACCGACGCGGACGCCTCGCTGGCCTTCTACCGCGACGCCCTCGACTTCGAGGTCCGCAACGACGTCGGCTACGGCGGAAGGCGCTGGATCACGGTCGGCCCCGCCAAGCAGCCCGACATGTGCATCGTCCTGGAGCCGCCGGCCGCCGACCCCGGCATCACCGACGACGAGCGCCGCACCATCGTCGAGATGATGGCGAAGGGTAGTTACGCCCGCGTCACCCTGGCCACCGCCGACCTCGACGGCACCTTCACCCGGCTGCAGGCCAGCGGCGCCGAGGTCGTCCAGGAACCGACCGTGCAGCCGTTCGGGGTTCGCGACTGCGCCCTGCGCGACCCCGCCGGCAACCTGATCCGCATCAACGAGGTCCGCTGAGCGACCCGCGGACCCCCGCCGTAGCGAACCGGAGGCTTTGATGGTCACCACGACGGACCCACGGTCGCCGGCATCGGCGCCGGCATCGGCGCCGATGCTGCACGTTGCCGACAGCCACGAGCTGATCCGTGTGCAGGGTGCGCGGGAGAACAATCTCAAGGACGTCAGCGTCGAGCTCCCGAAGCGCCGGCTGACGGTGTTCACCGGCGTCTCCGGTTCGGGGAAGAGCTCGCTGGTGTTCGGCACGATCGCCGCGGAGTCGCAGCGGATGATCAATGAGACGTACAGCGCCTTCGTGCAGGGCTTCCTGCCGACGCTGGCGCGCCCCGAGGTCGACGTGCTCGAGGGGCTGACGACCGCGATCATCGTCGACCAGCGGCGAATGGGCGGCGACGCCCGGTCCACGGTCGGCACCGTCACCGACGCGGGCGCGATGCTGCGCATCCTGTTCAGCCGGCTCGGGCGGCCGCACATCGGCCCGCCGGGCGCGTACTCCTTCAACGTTCCCTCGGTCCGGGCGAGCGGTGCGATCACCGTCGAACGCGGTGCCGCCAGGGCGGTGAAGAAGACCTTCACCCGCACCGGTGGCATGTGTCCGCGCTGCGAGGGCCGGGGCGCGGTCACCGACTTCGACCTGACGCAGTTGTACGACGACAGCAGGTCCATCAACGCCGGCGCGCTCCTCGTCCCCGGCTACAGCGTCGACGGCTGGTACGGGCGCATCTTCGGCGGCTGCGGCTTCTTCGACCCGGACAAGCCGATCCGCCGGTTCACCAAGCGGGAGCTGCAGGACCTGCTGCACAAGGAGCCGACCAAGATCAAGGTTGACAACGTCAACCTGACCTACGAGGGCCTGATCCCGAAGATCCAGAAGTCGTTCCTGGCCAAGGACGTCGACGCGCTGCAGCCGCACGTCCGCGCGTTCGTGGAGCGGGCGGTGATCTTCACGACCTGCCCCGACTGCGGCGGCAGCCGGCTCGGCGAGGCCGCCCGATCATCGAAGATCTCCGGGATCAGCATCGCCGACGCCTGCGCGATGCAGATCAGCGACCTCGCCGGGTGGGTGCGCGCGCTGGCCGAGCCGTCGGTGGCGCCGCTGCTCGCAAAGCTGCACCACACCCTCGACTCGTTCGTGGAGATCGGGCTGGGCTACCTCGCGCTCGACCGGCCGTCGGGCACGCTGTCGGGCGGCGAGGCGCAGCGCGTCACGATGATCCGCCACCTCGGGTCCTCGCTCACCGACGTCACCTACGTCTTCGACGAGCCCACCATCGGCCTGCACCCCCACGACATCGCGCGGATGAACGACCTGCTGCTGCGGCTGCGGGACAAGGGCAACACGGTGCTCGTCGTGGAACACACCCCGGAGACGATCGCGATCGCCGACCACGTCGTCGACCTCGGCCCCGGCGCCGGAACGGCGGGCGGCACCGTCTGCTTCGAGGGCACCGTCGCCGGGCTGCGGGCCAGCGGCACCCTCACCGGCCGCCATCTCGACGACCGCGCCGCCCTCAAGGCGACGGTGCGCACGCCCACCGGCCGGCTGGAGATCCGCGGTGCGACGGCGCACAACCTGCGCGACGTCGACGTCGACATCCCGCTCGGAGTGCTGGTCGTCGTCACCGGCGTCGCCGGCTCCGGCAAGAGCTCGCTCGTGCACGGCTCGCTGCCGCCCCTGTTCGGCCCGGCCGGCGCGGGCGCGGGGCCCCGGTCCACGCGGGGCGGCGACGGCGAGGCGGTCGCCGGGGCGCTGGTGTCGATCGACCAGACCGCGATCCGCGGCTCGCGACGGAGCAACCCGGCGACGTACACCGGCCTGCTCGATCCGATCCGCACGGCGTTCGCGAAGGCCAACGGGGTGAAGCCGGCGCTGTTCAGCGCCAACTCCGAGGGTGCCTGCCCCACCTGCAACGGCGCCGGCGTCATCTACACCGACCTGGCGATGATGGCCGGCGTCGCCACCACCTGCGAGCAGTGCGAGGGCAAGCGGTTCGAGGCCTCGGTGCTGGACCACCACCTCGGCGGCCGCGACATCAGCGAGGTACTCGCGATGTCGGTGACCGAGGCCGCGGAGTTCTTCGGCGCCGGCGAGGCGCGCACGCCGGCCGCGCACGCCGTCCTCGGCCGGCTCGCCGACGTCGGGCTCGGCTACCTCGCCCTCGGCCAGCCGCTGACCACCCTGTCCGGCGGCGAGCGGCAGCGACTCAAGCTGGCCACCCACCTGGCCGCCAAGGGCGGCGTCTACGTCCTCGACGAGCCGACCGCCGGCCTGCACCTCGCCGACGTCGAACGCCTGCTCGGCCTGCTCGACCGGCTCGTCGACGCCGGCAGGTCGGTCATCGTCGTCGAGCACCACCAGGCGGTCATGGCCCACGCCGACTGGATCATCGACCTCGGCCCCGGCGCCGGCCACGACGGCGGCCGGATCGTCTTCGAGGGCACCCCCGCCGACCTCGTCGCCGCCCGCTCCACCCGCACCGGCGAGCACCTCGCGACCTACGTCGGCACCTGACCCATGAACAGGACGTCAGATGCTCCGTAGTCGACCACAACCGGAAGCCGCCCATCCCGGCCCTTTTCCCGGCGGCCGACGCGGGTGGAGAATGTTGACGCGAACGTCAGATTCCGGCTAGCGTGCGCCCCATGCCCATCGGCGACCTCGAGGATCTCGACGTCCTGATCGTCGGCGCCGGCTTCGCCGGCATGTACGCGGTGCACCGCCTGCGCGGGCAGGGGCTGCGGGTGCGGGCCTACGACGGGGCCGACGACGTCGGCGGCACGTGGTACTGGAACCGCTACCCGGGGGCCCGCTGCGACATCGAGAGCCTGGAGTACTCCTACTCCTTCTCCGAGGAGCTCCAGCAGGACTGGGAGTGGAGCCGGCGCTTCCCCGAACAGCCGGAGATGCTCGCCTACGCCCGGCACGTGGCCGACCGGTTCGACCTGCGCCGCGACATCGTGTTCGCCACCCGGATCACATCGGTGACGTTCGACGAGGGCGACGGGCGCTGGCTGGTCACCACCGACCGCGGCCAGCGGGTGCGCGCCCGGTTCTGCGTCATGGCGACCGGCTGCCTGTCCGTGCCGAACGTCCCCGACCTCCCGGGGGCCGACCGCTTCACCGGGCGCGTCCTGCACACCGCGACCTGGCCGGCCGAACAGGTCGACCTGGCCGGCCAGCGGGTGGGGGTCGTCGGCACCGGCGCCTCGGGCATCCAGTGCATCCCGCTCATCGCCCAGGTCGCGGGCCACCTGACGGTGTTCCAGCGCAGCGCGAACTTCAGCGTCCAGGGGCTGAACGTGCCGCTGGACCCGGAGGTGGCCCACGAGCGCAAGGCGCACTACGGCGAGTACCGCGAACGGGCCCGGCGGTCGTTCGGCGGGATGCTGCTGCGCCAGAACCGCGTCCACGCCCTCACCGCCTCGGCGCAGGAACGCGACCGGGAGTTCTCGGCGCGCTGGGGGCTGGGCGGCTTCGAGTACATGGCCGCCTTCGACGACCTCATCTTCGACCCCGCGGCCAACGACCTCGCCGCCGACTACGTCCGTGACAAGATCCGCCAGATCGTGCGCGATCCCGAGGTCGCCGCGACGCTGACGCCGACGGACCACCCGATCGGCACCAAGCGGATCTGCGTCGACAACGACTACTACGACACGTTCAACCGCGACAACGTCACCCTCGTCGACGTCCGCCGCGACCCGATCACCGAGATCACCGAGACCGGGGTGCGGGCCGGCGGGCGGGTGCACGAGCTGGACACCCTCGTCTACGCGACCGGTTTCCACGCGATGACCGGGGCGCTGCTGGCGATGAACATCCGCGGCCGCGGCGGGCGCCGGCTCGCCGACCACTGGGCGCACGGGCCGCGCACCTACCTGGGGCTGGGGATGAGCGGGTTCCCGAACCTGTTCGTCGTGGCGGGCCCCGGGAGCCCCTCGGTGATCTCCAACGCGTTCGTCTCCCTGGAGCAGCACGTCGACTGGATCGGCGACTGCCTGGCCTACCTCGACGCCCACCGCCTGACCACGATCGAGGCGGACCCCGCCGCCGAGGACGACTGGGTGGCCGACGTCAACGCCGCCGCCGCGCGCACGCTCTACCCGCAGGCGAACTCCTGGTACCTGGGCGCGAACATCCCGGGCCGGCCGCGGGTGTTCATGCCCTACGTCGGCGGGGTCGGCCGCTACCACAAGCGCTGCGCCGCCGTCGCCGCCGACGGCTATCCCGGATTCACGCTCAGCGCCCAGCGCGGCCGCTCCTGAGTCCCTTTCCGGCCGGTACCGGCTGCGCCCTGGTGGCCGACGGCGTTGCCAGAACCACGTCCCATTGAAGATCATAAAATGCTCACGACAGGGCACTGATGCTATAAACAGAGTGTCAGAAGAGCTCTGCTGAGCCGCTCTGAGACACTGACCTGCCCGGCAAAAACCGGGGCGACGGAACCACCTGGCGCCAGGCGCGCACGGGCGGGAACCAGGAGGAGGGACGGCGTTGCCCGAACCGACGAGCGCCGCGGGCCCACTCGCCGGCATCCGGGTCGTCGAGCTCGCCGGGATCGGCCCCGGCCCGCACGCGGCGATGATGCTCGCCGACCTGGGCGCGGACGTGGTCCGGGTGGCCCGGCCGGGTTCCGTGCCGAAGCCGGGCGTGCCGGCCGAGCCGGTGCAGCGCGGGCGCCGCCTCGTCGAGGCCGACCTGGGCGATCCCGCGGCCCGCGACGGCGTGCTGGACCTGATCGCCGGCGCCGACGTGCTGATCGAGGGCTTCCGCCCCGGCGTCACCGAACGCCTCGGCCTCGGCCCGGACGACTGCGCGGCCCGCAACCCGCGGCTGGTCTACGGGCGGATGACCGGCTGGGGCCAGCAGGGACCGTTGGCGGACCGGGTCGGCCACGACATCAACTACCTGTCGATCACCGGCGTGCTCAACGCGATCGGGCGCGCCGGCGAGGCGCCGGTACCGCCGCTGAACCTGGTCGGCGACTTCGGCGGCGGCTCCACCTACCTGGTGGTGGGCATCCTCGCCGCGCTGGTCGAGCGGGAGCGCTCCGGGCGGGGCCAGGTCATCGACGCGGCCATCGTCGACGGCGCGAGCCTGCTCGCGCACATGGTCTGGGGGCTGCGCGGGCGCGGGCGCTGGAACGACGAGCGCGGCTCCAACCGCCTCGACACCGGCGCGCCGTTCTACGACGTCTACGAGACCGCCGACGGCGGCTACATGGCCGTCGGCGCGCTCGAACCCCGCTTCTACGCCACGTTCGTCACCGGCCTCGGCCTCGACCCGGCCGCGCTGCCCGGCCAGGACGACCGGGCTCGCTGGCCGGAGCTGCGCGAGGCGTTCGCCAAGGCCTTCGCCGGACGCACCCGCGACGAGTGGGCGGCCGTGTTCGACCCCCTCGACGCCTGCGTCACCCCGGTGCTGGACTTCGACGAGGCCACCGCGCACCCGCACATGGCCGCCCGGGAGATCCTGATCGACGTGGCCGGCGTCGCGCAGCCCGCCCCCGCGCCGCGGTTCTCGCGTAGCGTCCCCGCCGCGCCGCGGGTC
>NZ_JANEZT010000021.1 GCF_025403405.1 Frankia tisae | reverse complement strand
GTCGGCCGCGGTGCGGGCGCCGGGGAGCCGGCCACTGGCGGGGAGCGGGCGGACCGGCGGCATCCGCTTGATCACGAAGAACTGCTGACCCATGCTCCACAGGTTGGTGGTGAGCCAGTAGAGCAGCACGGCGATCGGGAACCGGAACCCGAAGACCGCGAGCATCAGCGGGGAGCCGTAGAGCAGGACCTTCTGGACGATCGCCTGCTGCGGGTCCACCGGCCCGGTGCGGGCCATGATCTGCCGCTGGGTCATGAAGGTGGTCAGACCCATCAGCACGATCAGCACGACCGCGAGAATCTTGACGTGGGTGCTGTTCACCCCGAGGAAGTGCACGAAGTCGCTGTCGGAACCGAACTCGCTGGCGAGCGAGATTCCGAAGACCTTGGCCGAGGCGATCTGCTCGACCTGTTCCGCGGACAACCCCACCCGGGGCCGCCAGACGAGGGACCCGTTCGGGCCCTCGTTCATCGGAGCCAGGTGGGTGAACACGTGGAACAGCGAGATGAACAACGGGATCTGGAGCACGATCGGCAGGCAGCCCAGAAGCGGGTTGCCATGCTCCTTCTGCAACGCCATGATCTCTTGCTGCATGCGGGGCTTGTCGTGCCCGTACTTCTCCCGGATCTCCTTGATCCGCGGCTGCATCATCTGCATCGTCCGCTGCGACTTCACCTGCTTGACGAACAGCGGGAAGATCAGGACGCGGACGGCGATGACAAGCAGGACGACCGAGAAGGCCCAGGCGAAGAAGCTGTCGGCGCCGAAGATCGGCGCGAATCCCTTATGGAAGAAGACGATCGCGTTTGCCGCGAGATGGTAAAGGGGATTCAACAACGTTCGGACTCCTCACGCCCACGGTCCGCGACCGGAACCGACGATCTCGGCCCGCGTCCCCTCGGCCGGAGACGGAAAGCCATGCCTGTGGGCCGGCGCGACGGCACCGGTGTGCCCGGGCGCGATCGCGCGGTCACCATGTTCGGAGACGGTCGCCACGCCCCTGAGGTTGCGAACGACTCTCGGCCCCACGCTGGTTCCCGGATCCGTGCCTGTGCTCGACCGGACCCCTGTATCCGACGGTCCGCCGGCGGGCGGGGGACGCCCGGCGGGCGGACCGGCGGACTCGCCGGGGACCGGGTCGTACCCGCCAGCCGACAACGGCTGACAGCGCAGTACCCGGCCGACGGCCAGGGCTCCGCCGCGCACGCCGCCATGGCGGCGAACGGCCGTCAACGCGTAGGCGCTGCACGACGGCTCGAACCGGCACATGCCGGCGTTACGACCGGACCACCCGGCCCGATAGAGCCGCACAAGCCCGGCGAGCGCCCAGGCAAGCGGGCCCCGAACCGCGCCGTCGGCCGTGCGGGCGACGCTCGGCAGGTGCCTGCGGGCCGCCCCGGAGGCCAGGGAAAGATCAATGGCAGCGATCGCCGCCAGCGCCACGAGCAAGACAATCCCGGCGGTCATCGGCTGCTCCCCACCACGGGCCGCGGGGCCCGGACCCGACGCGCGTGGGCATTGTCGCGCGGGGCGTCCGAGGCCGCGCGCGCAGCACGCGCGAGCGCGTCGTCGAGGGCTTGGCCGAGCAGCTCGGAACTGGCCGAGGCCGCCTCCGGCAGAGCGCGCACCACCAGCATGGTCCCCGCAGGCAGCTGGCCCAATCGGGCCCGCACCTGCTCGCGCAGGCGGCGGCGCACCCGGTTGCGCACGACGGCGTTGCCGACCCGGCGGCCGACGACGAAACCCGCTCGCGGGGACTCACCACTAGTTGTCCACAAGCTGTGGACAACTAGTGGGCCGGACCGGGTCCGCCGGCCCGCGGTCCCCACGCGGGCGTGTTCGGCCCGGGTCCGCACGCGGGAACCCTCAGGAAGCATGACAGCCGGGGTACAGCAGGAACCCGCCGTCAGGCGGAGAGCTCGCTGCGGCCCTTGCGACGGCGGGCGGAGACGATGGAACGACCAGCGCGGGTCCGCATGCGCAGCCGGAACCCGTGTGTGCGGGCCCGCCGGCGGTTGTTCGGCTGGAAGGTGCGCTTACTCACGTGAAGACTCCGTCTGCAAGATGGACGCGGGCGGTGAGCTCTGTCGCCGAGGGGGGTGGGCCACACCACACGGCCCGCGCAAGCGCATCCCACGACAAACGGAGCGGTCTAACACCGCGGTTCGACCTAGCCTACACATGCCGGCGCCGCGAACCGACCCGGCGACCGCGCCCCTTTCGCCGTCACCTCGAGCCGGACCGGCCCACCCGGCCCACGACCGTGGCTCGACGCAGCCGACCCGAAGCCACCGCAGGCCCGACCGTGGCCCACACCCGGACGGGCACCGGCCACCGACGTGACTGCTCGTAAGCAAATGCCACACGGCTGGGATTGCCGACCCGGGTCGGCCTGGCCGCCCGGCCAAGGCCCGCCCGTTCTCGTCCGCCCCCGACACAGCCGGGCAGGCGGCGCCTTACGATCCCTGGGCGACATCACGTGCACGCGGGTGCCGGACGGTGCCGGGCAGGCCCGCGTTCAGGGGCCCACCGGCCGGGTGCGCTCTGGCCTGTGGAAAACGCCTGTGGAGAGGGCGATCAGCGGAGGCCGAGGCAGATCCGGATGACGCGCCGGAGTCGAGCGCCGCACGGGGAGTGACCCGCTTACGCCACGCCGGAGGCCCTGCCGCGTCCATGCACAGGTTGTGGACGACGATGTGGAGAACCATCGGGACGAGGCGTCCCGGTCGCGGCCGGACCGGGACCACATCAGCATCCGCGACGTACCCCCCACCTGAGGGGCCAGCACCGCCCGCAAACCGTACCGAACTGCCCGAGGAGCCCCCGTGTCCAACCCCCGCGCCGACTCCGTCGCCGGTCTACCTTTCGGGGAGGAACCTACGGGCGACCCGGACCTGGCCGCGGTCTGGAGCCACGCCGTCGCCGGGGTCGCCGACGGCACGTTGTCCGCCCAGCAGCGCGCGTGGCTACGGCTGACCCGCCCGCTCGGCCTCGTGCAGGACACCGCCCTGCTCGCCGCTCCGAACGAGTTCACCAAGGAGCTTCTCGACTCGCGGCTACGACCGTTCCTGTCCACAGCGTTGTCCACAGCGTATGGACGGGAGATCCGGGTCGCGGTCACCGTCGAGCACCTGCCCGATCCGGAGCCGATGAGCGGTCCGATCAGGATCGTCCGGCCGGGGGAGGGCGACGCACAGCGGGACCCCGGCGGTTCCCGGGGACGCGGATCGGGCGGCGCGGGGGCCACGGACTCCGGCAAGGGGAGGGGATCCGCCGCCTCGCCGGCGGCCGGCGAGGCGGTGAACGGCGAACTGCCCTTCCCCGATTCCACCGAGAGCGCCCCGCCGATGCGGGTGGCTGCGGGACTCGGCCGCGACGCCGCGCCGCTGGAGACCGAGCCTGCGCAGGCCCGGCTGAACCCCCGTTACGTCTTCGAGACCTTCGTCATCGGAGACAGCAACCGGTTCCCCCACGCGGCCGCGGTGGCCGTCGCCGAAGCGCCGGCGAAGGCGTACAACCCGCTGTTCATCTACGGGGACTCCGGGCTCGGCAAGACCCACCTGCTGCACGCGATCGGCCACTACGCGCTGAAGCTTTACCCGAACACCCGGGTCAAGTACGTGAGCTCGGAGGAGTTCACCAACGACTTCATCAACTCGATCCGAGATGATCGCCAGCAGGCCTTCCAGCGCCGCTACCGGGACATCGACGTCCTGCTCGTGGACGACATCCAGTTCCTGGAGAACAAGGAGCGGACGCAGGAGGAGTTCTTCCACACGTTCAACGTCCTGCACGACGGCGAGAAGCAGATCGTCATCAGCTCCGATCGCTCGCCCAAGCAGCTCTCGGCGCTCGAGGATCGGCTGCGCAGCCGGTTCGAGTGGGGCCTGATGACCGACATCACCCCGCCGGACCTCGAAACCCGCATCGCGATCCTGTCGAAGAAGGCCGCCACCGAGCGCCTGCCCGTGCCGCCCGACGTGCTCGAGTACATCGCCACGCACATCGAGCGCAACATCCGCGAGCTGGAGGGGGCGCTGATCCGGGTCGCGGCGTTCGCGAGCCTGAACAAGTCCCACGTCGACCGCACGCTCGCCGAGATCGTGCTGCGGGACCTCATCCCGGACGCCGGCAACCCCGACATCACCGCAGCGGCGATCATGAACGCGACCGCGGCGTACTTCGGCGTCTCCATGGACGACCTGTGCGGCACCTCCCGAAGTCGGGTGCTGGTGACGGCCCGGCAGATCGCCATGTACCTGTGCCGCGAACTGACCGACCTGTCGCTGCCCAAGATCGGCCAGCACTTCGGAGGCCGTGACCACACGACGGTCATGCACGCCGACCGCAAGATCCGCGGCCTGATGGCCGAACGGCGCGCGATCTACAACCAGGTCACCGAACTGACCAACCGCATCAGGGTCCAGGCCCGCCAGCCCTGACGCGGGCAGGGCCCTCCGGCCGCAGCAGGCGGGCGGACACCGGTCCCTGCTCCTGGGACCGCGCACGAGTGGCCCGCGCCCGGGGCCACTGCGGCTGGGCGGACTGCGGTGCGTTCTGCACGGTCTGCGGGCCCGAACCGTCCAGAACGCACCGCAACAGGCGTCGGTTCGGGGGGCACGCTGCCGGGACAGCGCTCAACCCGGAGCCGATCGGCTTCCGACACTCACGCGTCGAGGCGGGCGGGCTGCGCGCCACCCGGCCGGGCGACCCCATGGGGTGAGTGCCACAGCATGGGGGTCGCCGCCGCGGGCATGGACTCCGCGCGGCATCCCCTAGCACACCCACCCGGCGCCCTCGAGCCCACTAGGTGGTGCCACCCACAGCTTGTGGAAAACCTTGTGGACATCCCGGGGGCAGATCGGTGGAAGAAGCCGTGGACAGCCTGTGGATAACTCGGGGATGGCCTGTGGAGGGACAAAGTGGTCCCTGGGGACAACGTCCGAGCATGTGGAAATCCACTGCGCGAACCCACAGCTTCACCCACAGGTTTTGCACCGGCTCATCATGCCTCTGACCTGCGAAAACGTGAGTTATCCCCAGCATCCACAGCCCCTACTACCACCACGAACTTAAATTTTTTCTTCAAAGATCAAAAGCTCTAAGTACTAGGGGGTGTGGACAACTTTTCGCGATCTTGAACGAGCGCGATCTGTGCCACTTCGTGGGCTCCCCGTGACGTTCGCGGTGAGGCCGACCGCCCGCCGAGGCCGCCTGGCACTCTGGGATGCTGATCGGTGTTCCCGACGGGCTGACTCCGAACACCGGAGGGAACGAAGGAGGGCTAACCATGAAGTTCCGGGTGGAACGGGACGAATTCACCGAAGCGGTCGCCTGGACCGCCCGCACGCTGCCGAGCCGGCCGACCACGCAGTTGCAGGTGCTGTCGGGCCTCCTTCTCGACGCCACCGGGCCGATGCTCAAGGTCGCCGCCTACGACTACGAGGTGGCCGCGCAGGGCACGGTGCACGCCACGGTGTCGGAGGAGGGTCGCGCTCTCGTCAACGGCAAGCTGCTCGCGGAGATCACCCGGGCGCTGCCGGCCGCACCGGTCGATCTCGGCATCGACGGCACCCGGCTCGTGATCACCTGTGGCAACGCCCGGTTCGCGCTCCCGATGCTTCCGGTGGACGACTACCCGGCACTGCCGGCCATGCCCCCCGTCACCGGTCACATCGAGGGATCGGCCTTCGCCGCGGCGGTCGCGCAGGTGGCGATCGCCGCCGGGCGCGACGACACCCTCCCGGTGCTCACCGGCGTCCGTATCGAGATCGACGGCGACACCCTCACCCTCGCCGCGACCGACCGCTACCGGCTCGCTGTGCGCACGCTGAAGTGGCGTCCGGACGACTCCGCCGACGACCCGGACGCGGCGCCGGCACCCGTCACGGTGGCCCTCGTCCCCGCTCGTACGCTGCTGGACACGGCCAAGTCGCTGTCCGGCTCCGGGGTGGAGGTTTCGATCGCGCTGGGGACGGGTCCGTCCGGGGAGACGCTCGCCGGCTTCGCGGGTTCCACCCGGCAGACGACCACTCGGCTGCTCGAGGGCCAGTTCCCGCCCTTCCGCAAGCTGCTGCCGGACAGCTCTCCGCTGATCGCCCAGCTCGAGATCGCGCCGTTGCAGGAGGCGGTCAAGCGAGTCGCCCTGGTGGCGGCGAAGACCGCCCCGGTGCAGCTGTCGTTCTCCCCGGATCATCTTGTCCTGGAGGCCGGCACCGGCGGCGAGGCGCAGGCGACGGAGACACTGCCGGTGACCTATGACGGCCCGGAGCTCTCGGTGGCGTTCAACCCGTCCTACCTGCTCGACGCACTCGGCGCGCTGGAGTCCGACATCGTGCGGGTCGGCTTCGCCAGCGCCGAGGACCCGGCCGTCGCGGCGAACAAACCGGCGATCCTCACCGGCAAGTCCGACGGCGACGGCGAGGTGCCCGACTACCGGTACCTGCTCATGCCGATCCGCCTGCACGGGTGACGTGCACCTCACCCACCTGTCTCTCGTCGACTTCCGGTCCTACCCGTCCCTGGATCTCGCCCTCGGTCCAGGAGTGACCACGCTTGTCGGTCGCAACGGCCAGGGGAAGACGAACCTCATCGAGGCAATCGGGTATGTCGCGACGTTGGCCAGCCACCGGGTCTCCGCGGATGCCCCTCTGGTGCGCGAGGGCGCGTCGCACGCCGTGCTGCGGGCGAGGATCGTGCGCGGCGACCGGGCGGCCCTGGTGGAGCTCGAGATCGTGCCGGGGCGGGCGAATCGGGCCCGGCTGAACCGGGCGCCGGTCTCCCGGCCCCGCGATGTCCTCGGGCTGCTGTGCACGGTCCTGTTCGCCCCGGAGGATCTTGCTCTGGTGAAGGGGGACCCGGCGGGGCGGCGGCAGTTCCTTGATGAACTGCTCGTCGCCCGCACCCCCCGGATGGCCGCGGTGCTCGCCGACTACGACCGGGTCCTCAAGCAGCGCTCGACCCTGCTGCGTACCGCCGGGACGGCCCGGCGATCCGGTGGGAAGGGCGACCTGCGCACCCTGGACGTCTGGGATGGCTACCTGGCCAGCTACGGCGCCGAACTACTCGCGGCCCGCCTCGCCCTCGTCGAGGCGCTGCGCCCGGGGGTGGCCGGGGCGTACGCGGCGGTGGCCGGCACGCAGGCCCAGGTCGGGTTCGAGTACCGGGCCAGCGTGCCGCCGCCGCAGCAGCAGGGGCCGGTCCTCCCCGACGGCCAGGCGTGGCCCGACCGCCAGGCGTGGGAGGAGGCGATCCGAACCGAGCTCGTGGCCGCCCGCCCGCGGGAGGTCGAACGCGGGCAGACCCTGGTCGGACCGCACCGCGACGACCTGCTGCTGACCGTCGACGGGCGACCGGCGCGCGGCTACGCCAGCCACGGCGAGTCCTGGTCGCTTGCACTCGCTCTGCGGCTCGCCTCGTTCGAGCTGTTGCGGGCCGACGACCGCGAGCCCGTCCTGCTCCTCGACGACGTCTTCGCCGAGTTGGACGCCGGGCGCCGGTCCCGCCTCGCCGAACTCGTCGCCCCTGCGGAGCAGGTGCTGGTCACGGCCGCCGTCGAGGCGGATGTGCCGGCCGAGCTGGCCGGCACCTGTTTCGTCGTCGCCGCGGGAGAGGTACGCCGTGCCTCCTGAACCCGAGGACGACCAGGGCGCCCCATCCCCATCCCCATCGTCGGGTAAGGGACGCGGCGCCGACCTGGCTCGGGAGATCCTCGCCCAGGCCAAGCGGGACGCCCGCGAGCGGGCGCGGGGACATCGCGGCGGCTCGACCCGCATCGGCGGTTCCTGGCTCGGCCCCTCCGCCGGTGACCTCGGTTCAGCGGGGCCGGCCGGTGGGCCCGGTGGGGAATCCGCGGCCGGGGACCGCGCCGGCCGCCGGCCGCGGTCCGGTGCGGACGACGACCGGGTCCCGCAGCGCCCACGGCTGCCGGGCATCGCCAGCCCCGGCCGGGAGTGGCGTGACCCGGTCTCCTTCGGCGCGGCGATCGGCCGGTTGCTCGCCACGCGCGGCTGGCAGGCGCAGGCCGACGACGCCGGTGTGCTCGCCCGGTGGGACGTCATCGTCGGCCCGGACATCGCCGACCACTGCACTCCGGTCTCGTTGCGGGACGGCGAGCTCGAACTCGTCGCCGAGTCGACGGCCTGGGCGACCCAGCTGCGCATGCTGTCCCGGCAGATCCTCGCCATCCTGCACCGGGAGCTCGGTCCGCAGGTTGTCCGGCGGATCACGGTGCGGGGCCCGACGGCCCCGTCGTGGCGGCACGGATCGATCCGCACCAACGGCCGCGGCCCGCGCGACACCTACGGTTGAGTCGGGCGCCCGAGTCCGGCGCCCGGCCGGGCCGCGGGGCCGAGCCACCGCGGGATCTTCCTGCGCGCCGCCCCGGCTCGCCCCGGCTCGCGCCCGCAACTCGAGGCGATCATGTGGGCGCCGGTTGATCGTCGCGTCGGGTGACCGTCGTGAAGGCGCGTCAAGGCCTCGGGATGCCGCGGTCCGGTAGGGGGGTTCACCATCCCGCCGTACGGGGCGCTGCGCAGTCGTCAGGGGTCACCCTGCGTCCGCTAAAACGGGTCGGCGGGTAGACTGGTGGATACTTCCGCCCAGAACGAGGGGACCCGCCGCGTGGCCTACGATGCAAGTTCGATCAAGGTTCTCGAAGGTCTTGACGCGGTCCGCAAGCGTCCGGGCATGTACATCGGCTCCACCGGGGAGCGTGGCCTGCACCATCTCGTGTACGAGGTGGTCGACAACGCGGTCGACGAGGCGTTGGCCGGCTACTGCGACACGATCACCGTGAGCCTGCTGGCCGACGGCGGCGTCCGCGTCATCGACAACGGCCGCGGCATCCCCGTCGGCATGCACCCCACCGAGAAGCGGCCCGCGATCGAGGTCGTGCTGACGACGCTGCACGCAGGCGGGAAGTTCGACGGCAAGTCCTACGCGGTCTCGGGTGGTCTGCACGGCGTCGGCGTCAGCGTTGTCAACGCGCTGTCGACCCGGCTCGACGTGGAGATCCAGCGGGAGGGCCATGTCTGGTTCCAGCCGTACGTGGGGACCCGGCCGGCCGCGCCGCTGGCGAAGACCGGCACCTCGAAGAAGACCGGCACCTCGGTCACCTTCTGGGCGGACCCGACGATCTTCGAGACGACCGAGTACAAGTACGAGACCCTCACCCGCCGCCTGCAGGAGATGGCCTTCCTCAACAAGGGCCTGACGATCACCCTGATCGACGAGCGTCCCGAGGAACGCCTCGAGGTCACCTACCGGTACACCAACGGCCTGGTCGACTTCGTCGGGCACCTCAACGCCACGAAGGACGCCATCCACCGCAGCGTCATCTCGCTGGAGGCCAAGGGCGTCGGCATCGAGGCCGAGCTCGCGATGCAGTGGAACGGCGGCTACAGCGAGTCGGTCTACACCTTCGCGAACACGATCAACACGCATGAGGGCGGCACCCACGAGGAGGGCTTCCGCGCCGCGCTGACCAGCGCCGTCAACGCCTACGCCAAGGACCAGAACCTGCTCAAGCCGGTGAAGGCGGGCGCCAAGAGCGGCGACGAGCGGCTGTCCGGCGACGACATCCGCGAGGGCCTGACCGCCATCATCTCGGTGAAGCTCGCGCAGCCCCAGTTCGAGGGGCAGACGAAGACGAAGCTCGGCAACACCGAGGCGAAGAAGTTCGTCCAGGAGATGTGCTACTCGGCGCTGAAGGACTGGTTCGAGGTCAACCGGACCGAGGCGCGGGCCATCGTCAACAAGGCGCTCGACGCCCAGCGCGCCCGCATCGCGGCCCGCCAGGCCCGGGACCTGACCCGGCGCAAGGGCCTGCTCGGCGGCACCGGTCTGCCCGGCAAGCTCGCCGACTGCCAGTACACCGACCCGGAGCGCTGCGAGCTGTACATCGTCGAGGGTGACTCGGCGGGCGGCTCGGCCAAGGGCGGCCGGGACTCGAAGTTCCAGGCGATCCTGCCGCTGCGCGGGAAGATCCTCAACGTCGAGAAGGCCCGGATCGACCGCGTCCTGAAGAACACCGAGGTCCAGGCGCTCATCCAGGCCCTGGGTACCGGCATCCACGACGACTTCGACATCGCCAAGCTGCGCTATCACAAGATCGTACTGATGGCGGACGCCGACGTCGACGGCCAGCACATCCGGACCCTGCTGCTGACCCTGCTGTTCCGGTTCATGCGGCCGCTGGTCGAGGCCGGCCACGTGTTCCTGGCCCAGCCCCCGCTCTACAAGATCAAGTGGGGTCGGGAGGACTGGGAGTACGCCTACTCCGACCGCGAGCGTGACGGGCTCGTCCAGCGCGGGGTGGAGTCGGGACGCAAGCTGCCCAAGGACGCCATCCAGCGGTTCAAGGGCCTCGGCGAGATGAACGCGACCGAGCTGTGGGACACCACCATGGACCCGGACAAGCGCATCCTGCTGCAGGTCACCCTCGATGACGCGGCCGTCGCCGACGAGCTGTTCTCCGTGCTCATGGGCGAGGACGTCGACGCGCGCCGCAGCTTCATCCAGCGCAACGCCAAGGACGTGCGCTTCCTGGACATCTGACGCGGCGCAGCGCGGCCGCGGCGGTCCGGCCCCCGCGGCCGCCGCCTGGCACCGGCTGGCCGGGACGGCCCGGGGGAATCGTGGCTGGCGCCCCGCCGGACAGCCCGGCCTCCGCCGGGACGCCCGTCCCACCTGACGACTGATCCCACTGCCCTGGAAGGACCCCGTGGTCGACGTCCTACCGCCGCCCCCCGGCGACCGCATAGAACCCATCGGCATCGAAGTCGAGATGCAGCGGTCATATCTCGACTACGCCATGTCGGTCATCGTCGGCCGCGCGCTGCCGGAGGTTCGGGACGGGCTCAAGCCCGTCCACCGACGGGTTCTCTACGCCATGTACGACGGTGGTTACCGTCCCGACCGCGGGTACTTCAAGTGCTCCCGCGTGGTCGGTGACGTCATGGGTAACTACCACCCCCACGGCGACTCGGCCATCTACGACACCCTCGTCCGGCTCGCGCAGCCCTGGTCGCTGCGCTACCCGCTGGTCGACGGTAACGGCAACTTCGGCTCGCCCGGCAACGACCCGCCCGCCGCCATGCGGTACACCGAGGCGCGGATGGCATCCCTGGCGATGGAGATGCTGCGCGACATCGACCAGGAGACGGTCGACTTCGCCGCGAACTACGACGGCCGTTCGCAGGAACCACTGGTCCTGCCGAGCCGGTTCCCGAACCTGCTCGTCAACGGCGCCGGCGGCATCGCCGTCGGCATGGCGACGAACATCCCGCCGCACAACCTGCGCGAGGTCGCCACCGGCGTCCAGTGGGCCCTAGACCACCCCGAGGCGACCGACGAGGAGATGCTCGAGGCGCTGATCGGCATCGTCAAGGGGCCGGACTTCCCGACCTCGGGCCTGATCGTCGGGCGCAGCGGCATCGAGGACGCCTACCGGACCGGCCGCGGCAGCATCCGGATGCGCGCCGTGGTCAACGTCGAGGAGAACAAGGGCCGCGCCCAGCTCGTCGTCACCGAGCTGCCCTACCAGGTCAACCCGGACAACCTTGCCGAGAAGATCGCCGAGCTGGTCCGGGACAACAAGGTCACCGGGATCTCGGATGTCCGCGACGAGACCTCGGCCCGCATCGGCCAACGCCTCGTCATCGACCTCAAGCGCGACGCCGTCGCCAAGGTCGTGCTCAACAACCTGTACAAGCACACCCAGCTGCAGGACACCTTCGGCGTCAACATGCTGGCGATCGTCGACGGGGTGCCGCGCACGCTGCGCCTGGACCAGATGGTCCGCTACTACGTCGAGCACCAGGTCGACGTCATCGTCCGGCGCACCCGCTACCAGCTGCGCAAGGCCCGCGAGCGACTGCACGTCCTCGACGGTCTGCTCATCGCGCTCGACCACCTCGACGAGGTCATCAGCCTCATTCGCAACGCGGAGTCCGCCGAGGCCGCCCGTGGCCAGCTGATGGAACGCTTCACGCTGTCGGAGATCCAGGCGACCGCCATCCTCGACATGCAGCTGCGTCGCCTCGCCGCCCTGGAACGCCAGCGGATCACCGACGAGGCCGCCGAGCTGCGGGCGCGGATCTCCGAGCTGGAGGCCATCCTCGCCTCGCCGGGCCGCCAGCGAGAGATCATCGGCGAGGAGCTCGCCGAGGTCGTCGAGAAGTTCGGCGACGAGCGGCGGACCCGCCTGGTCCCCTTCGAAGGCGACATGTCCATCGAGGACCTCATCGCCCAGGAGGACGTGGTCGTCACGGTCACGCGCGGCGGCTACGCCAAGCGGACCAAGACCGACCTCTACCGCTCGCAGCGCCGCGGCGGCAAGGGTGTGCAGGGCGCCGCCCTGCGCGAGGACGACATCGTCGAGCACTTCTTCGTCACGACGACGCACCACTGGCTGCTGTTCTTCACCAACAAGGGCCGGGTCTACCGGGCGAAGGCGCACGAACTGCCCGAACAGGCCCGTTCGGCCAAGGGCCAGCACGTCGCGAACATCCTCGCCTTCTCCCAGGACGAGCGGATCGCCGAGGTCATCGCCCTCAAGGACTACGAGGTCGCGCCGTACCTCGTCCTCGCCACCAAGCGCGGGCTGTGTAAGAAGACCGCCCTGAGCGACTTCGACTCCAACCGCGCCGGCGGCCTCGTCGCGATCAACCTGCGCGACGACGACGAGCTCATCGCCGCCCGCCTCGTCGCGCCCGGCGACGACCTGCTGCTGGTCAGCCGCAACGCCCAGTCGATCCGCTTCCACGCCGACGACGAGCAGCTGCGGCCGATGGGCCGGGCCACCTCCGGTGTGATCGGCATGCGCTTCGACGCCGAGGACGAGCTGCTGTCCATGGACGTCGTCGTGCCGGGCACCACCGCCGACCTGCTGGTGGCCACCTCCGGTGGCTACGCCAAGCGGACCCCGCTGGCCGAATACCCGGTGCAGGGCCGCGGTGGCAAGGGCGTGCTGACGGCTAAGATCGTCTCCACCCGCGGCGGCCTGGTCGGCGCGCTCGTCGTCGACCCGGACGACCAGCTCTACGCGATCGCCTCCAACGGGGGCGTGCTGCGCACCATCGCCAAGGACGTCCGCCGGGCTCAGCGCCAGACGATGGGGGTCCGCCTCATCGATCTGGAGACCGGTGTGCAAGTGGTCGGGGTGGCGCGCAATGCTGATGTGGAGGACGCCGACACCCACACCGACCCCGGGGCCGAGGAGAGCTGAGCCCGGGGCCGGTAACGGTCCAGGCCCGGGGCGATGGTGGTCCTCGATGTCGGCGTCGTCCCCCGGCGCCGCGGGGACGCCGAAGCGGGGATCCGGTGTGCGCATGGCCCGCGTACGCCGCCAGGAAGTGAACCGGGAGTAGTCCGTGAGCGACAGTCAGGATGACCGGCCCGCCCGGTCGGCGGTCCACCGCGGTTCCTCCCCGGCCGCCGGGTCGGGAGGAGCGCGGGACGGCGATCGTTCCCGCCGTCCCGGCGGCGACGGCGTGGACGGGGAGCCGGGCGGCGACACGGTGAAGATGCCCGCCGCCGGGGCGTCCGGCGCAGACGGCGCCTCCGCCGGTGGTTCTTCCGGCGGTAGCGCCTCCGGAGGCGGTGCTCTCCCTGCCGGCCCGTTGAACCCGTCGGCGGGGAGCCCTTTCTTCCAGCGTTCCGGCCGGTCGGGTGCGGGGCCGTCCAATCAGGTCGAAGACGGCCGGGACGGTGCCCTGGGGGTCGGCGCGGCCGGATCTTCCTCGCCCGACTCATCGAAGCCGGGTTCGTCCGACTCGTCCTCGCCCGCCCCGGGGGGCAAGGCCTCCGGGGCTGCGGGCGGCGACCGGTCGGCGGCCACGCCTGCGGAGCCGCCGCGGTCGTCCGTGGCATCGGCCAAGTCCGCGGTGCCGTCGAAGTCCGCGGTGCCGTCGAAGTCCGCGGTGCCGTCGAAGTCCGCGGTGCCGCCGAAGCCCGCGCCGGCCAAGTCCGCGTCGTCTTCAGTGCCGTCGTCCTCGGTGTCCTCGGCGTCCTCATCCGCGGCATCGTCCGGTTCCGCGGCACCCGCCGGGTCCGTGCGGTCCTCCGATGACCCGGCCCGCTCTGACAGCACAGCCGGTTCGGGCAGTTCCGACCGTGCTGCTGACCGCCCGGCCGGCCCGGACAGGTCCGCCGCGTCGGCGCAGCGGGCACCGGCGGCGCGCGGCGGCGAGCCGGCGGCGCGCGGCGGCGAGTGGGACGAGCGGTCCGGCCGGTCGCGGGCGACCCCGAGCCGCAACGGTGCGGGCGGTGCCCCGGCTGGTATCACCGGGTCGGCGCTGCCCCCATCCGGGTCGGCTCGTACCGGGAACGCCGGGACCCACGGCGACGATGCGGGCTCGGCTACCCGCAAACTCGGCTCGCCCGCCGTATCGTCGCCCGCGAAGTCCCCAGGTACGGCGCCGCCCGGTGCCCGCCGAAGCACGACGGGCCTGCCCAGTGCCCGCCCCGAACCCCCGGCCGAGCGGCCCGGTGAGACCGACACGATCTCCCTGGTCCGTCCGCCCAGCATGACGAGGAGCGGTACCACGAAGCCCGACAGGAACCGTGCCGCGCCGGAGCGGGCGCCCGCTCCCGACGCGGTGCGGCCGGCCGCACCCGCCGCGGGCCGTGGGGCCAGCGCCACCGCGGCCTACGAGCGGCCGATCGCCGCGCCGGCGTCCGCGGCCACCGCCGCCGCGTCGCCGCGCCCGGTGACCACCACCTCGCCCGGCGCGCTCGACGACCAGCTCGAGGCGGTCCCGGCCGACCGGCCCAGCGCCTCCCGGGCTCCCGGCCGCTCCGGCCCGGGTTCGGGCTCCGCACGCCCGCCCGGCGCGGGCCGGCGGGCCAAACTGAGGCTGTCCAAGGTCAACCCGCTGACCGTGACCCGGCTCAGCTTCGCGTTCTCCCTGTGCGTCTTCGTCGTCCTGCTCGTCGCGGTCGCCGTGCTGTGGTTCGTGCTCAACTCGATTGGTGTGTTCGGCAGCGTCACCGACGCCGCGGACACCCTGACCGACAGCAGCGCCAGCGACGTCAAGAGCTGGCTGTCGTTCGGCCGCGCGATGGAGCTCAGCCTGCTCGTCGGCGCGATCAACGTCATCCTGATGACCGCGCTGACAACCCTCGGTGCCCTGCTCTACAACCTCTGCGCCGAGATGATCGGCGGCATCGAGCTCACCCTCAGCGACCAGTAGCGCCAACGGACGGCGGCGGCCGCCACCCCGGCCCCGCCGTCCTGTATGGTTGCAGTCGTTGCCGGGACCTATAGCTCAGCCGGTTAGAGCGCTTCCCTGATAAGGAAGAGGCCGGTGGTTCAAGTCCACCTAGGTCCACCCTTGGCCAGCAGGCATTACTCCCTTTCTCCGCTTCGTCGGCCGGGGGTATCGCGGTGCGGGCGCGAGCAGATCCGCGGAACGGCGTCGTCTGGATCGGTATCGGACGGGCCGAGCAGTTTCTTGGCTGCGCCGTCGGCGGCCCCCTTAGAACGAGGTTTCGGACGCCGCCGGGCAGGCCCAGTCAGGCCGGAAAGGTGGGGCTGGCGTTCGGGTGCAGTCGGTGCCGTCGCCTGGAACGGGTGGGACCGCAGCGGCGCTTCCCACCCGTTGCGGCCACGCATGCCGGGTCGCCTCGGCGAGGCGTCAGTCGATTCGCCGCTGCCTGACCCGGCGTGCTCTCTTACCCGCGCAGTACCCGGGTGCCGCCGGCGAAGCGGTCGTGGATGCCCTGGTCCTGCGGGTTCGAGTTGATCGTGATGGCGATCGTGATGTAGGCCGCCACGAGCAGGAATGGCCCGAGGACCGGGATGATGTTGAAGAGGACGAACAGCTCGCGGACCGCGGCATTGTTGGGCCCGGGCCGCCCGCCGTCCGGGCCGGCGACCCGCAGGTTGAACGCCTTCTTGCCCAGTGTCGCGCCGAGAGCGACGTCGAAGCCTACGAAGTAGGCGTAGGTCAGGACGGCGCTGAGGGCCATCCATCCGAACCCGTAGCCGAGGATGAAGAAGGTCGCGATGTTGACGGCGGTAAGGATCAGGTTGTCCACAAAACGGGCACCGAGCCGCACGGCCAGTCCGGGAAGTGCGGCGCTCTGGGGTTGTCCTGCCCCGTAGCCGGGCGCCTGGGGATACGGGGGGTAGTCGGGTGCCTGGGGATACGGAGGGTAGCCGGGCGCCTGGCCGTAGGCCGGTTCTTGGCCGTAGGCCGGTCCCGCGCCTTGGTTGTGCTCGTCGCCGTAGGGCCCGTTGGTCGTCATGAGTGCTCCTGCTCTCGTCGAGGCTGCCGGTGTAAACGGTATAGATGCGCCGAACTCGCCGCGCGGGCAGCAGGTTATAGTTGCACGTCCCGCGCCCTGCCGGAAGTGGATTAGCGGCGCCGATGCGCTTCAGACGATTCGGTACCGGCTACGAGCATGTTGCCGTCGTGGGTGCCTGCTGGTTCCGTGCCTGCTGGTTCCGTGCCTGCTGGTTCCGTAGGTGAACGGCGAAGGAGATGCTCCCACCTTGCGTCTGGCCAGACGTATGCGTGCTGACAACTCGGCAGCGAGTGCAAACAGGGGTAGCGGGGCGGGACGTTCGGGGCGCAGCTCGTGGGCACCGTCGGCGCGGGTCGCCTCGTAGTACAGCCGGTAGTCCCCGTCCGGGAGGGGCTACCACGCTGACGTAGCGAAGTGCGCCGCCCTGGTAAGGAGACACCGCGACGGGGGCGTCGCCGACCGCCTGGAAACGGCCGAGGGTGACGCCGGCAGCGAGGCCGGTGCGTCGTTGATACGGCTCTGGATGCCTTCTCATTTCTTTAGCAGTGCAACCCGTCGTTAGCCCGAACCGACTTGAGCGGCGAGCTGGAATATTTTCCCCTGCCTTGGTTGGCTCACCAAGAATACGAGTGGCGTCATCCTGCTTGGACCTCGCGGACCGTGATAGACAACCCGATCCGAAAGGAAGCGGTGAACGCCCTGCCGGGCGGTCTGTTGCGCCTGATGTGCCACAGACGGACGCCCGTGGGTAGTCGGCTCCGCAGACGGCGCCCGCTAGGCCGTCGGCCTGTGCATCCGTGAGATCGCCAAGCGTTCCCGGCGTTCCCAGCCAGCCCCTCGAACCGTCCGGAACGGTCAACATCGCCCGACACCCGAAGGCACGCGCTACGAGCGGTTCTAGGGGCCGATATAATAGTCTCCTCGTATCCTTCGTATCCGGTTTGAACGGATGAGGAAGAGGCCGGTGGTTCACGTCCACCCAGGTCCACCCTGCACCGCAGCCATTTCTGTCGCTGCGAAGCTCGGCTGACGAGATCACACGTCTTCGGCATGCCCAGCAAGATTCTTGAAGACTCGGCCTGCCCGCCTCACCGGGATCACAGGGTGAAGGACTGTCCAGGCTGGACAGCCAGGGCCCACCGAACCTCGCCCGGGCCTGCCATCGGTCGCGGAGGAGATGCATTCACCGGGCGGGGGCAGCCCGGTCGGTCGGTCGGTGTCGTTATGGATGTCGGTCAGCCGATCTGGCGGTAGGCGGGAAAATCGCGACCGTGATGGCGATGACTGTCGCGGCGGGGCAGGCTGCTGTCCACCGTCAAGTCATATCGGCGTTCCCGGAAATTATCATTGTCCGCCGTCGCCGTGATTTCCGCGCGTACTCGGTCGCCGTAGGCAGGCAGCCCGGGCGCGTCGCCGTCGCCGGATTCCGGGGCGGCCGGGGATCGCCCCTGCGGGGGTGGCAGAACGATCCAGCCATCCCCCGTAAGTGAGGCCAGGTCCGTCATGACGGGGAACAGCCCGCGGCCCACCACGAAAGCGATGTCCCGGCACGTCCGGCGGCCGTTGACGCGGGCCAGCAGGTCGGCCTGCGCCGGGCCCGCCGCGGCCCGCGGCGGGGGCGACGCCAGCCGCGGCCGGACCTGGAGCTCCAGGCCCAGCTCAGCCCGCCAGCGGGACGCACGTGAGAGCCGTCGAGTCGTCTCCCGGACGGCCCACTCGACCTCGATCCCCGGCTCGACGGGCAGCACCGGGGAGAGGAGACCGGGGCCGGCGGGCTCCGCGGACACGCTCGTGATCTGGGTGCTGGCCAGGGCGAACAGGGCATCCATCGTCGCCGTCCGAGTCACCACCTGCACGCCCGCGCTGCCCAGCAGCCGGCGCTCGACCAGCGCCGTCGCCAGCTGCCCGCTCGGCGCGGCCGCGGCGAACACCGCGGTCCACTCCTCGTCGGAGATCCGCCCGGACCGCAGCAGCAACGATTCGGGACCGGGCGCCGCTGAGGTGGTGGCGGCTGCGATCAAACCCTCCCGAAAGACAACCTTCCCACTTGCCTCGCCCAGCACCGCGACCACGCCCGAGATCCTCTCCCGGGCCTGCTGCCGGAGCGCTGCCAGCAGGATCTCGACCCCGGCCGGCATTTCTTCGGCCGCTCGCGGGCCGGCATCCTCCTTGCGGGGTGGGCCGTGGGTAGAAGAAACGGGACTCCGCATGTTCTTTATCTCATCCGGCATGGTGGGTTCCTCGATGTGACATTCCGTTCGCGCACCGGTACGGTCGCCCTGTCTACACGATATGCCCGTCGATGCGCACGCGAACGTTAACAAACCTGGAACCTGGCGACGTAATTTCGTCCTGCTGTCAACGGGTTGAGGGGGGTACCTCATGGACATTGAAACCGCACTCAAGGAAGCAATGACAATTGGCGGGGCGATCGGTGCTTCGCTCGTCGATTACGAGAGCGGAATGATGCTCGGTTCCGCCGGGGGCGGCCGGAACCTCGATCTCGAGGTGGCCTCGGCCGGAAACACCGACGTCGTGCGCGCCAAGGCCCGCACCCTCGACGCGTTGGGGATCAAGGAGGGGATCGAGGACATCCTCATCACCCTCGATCAGCAGTACCACCTGATCCGGCTGCTCCACCGCGGCGGCACCCCGCTGTTTCTCTACCTGGCGATGGACCGGCATCGGGCGAACCTCGCGCTCGCCCGGCACGGCCTGCGCACCATCGCCCGCAACCTCGACCTCTGAAGGCCGGCGGCGCCGGCCGAGGCCGAGCTGTGAGAACCGTCCGTCCGCCCAGCCTTCCATAGCGGCAGAAATGAGGCCTCGATGAGCACAAGCACGATCACCGACGGGGTACTCGCCGAGCTCTACGCCCTGCGGGACCAGGTTCCGGGCGTCACCAGCAGCGCCGTCGCGTCCGCCGACGGCCTGCTGGTCGCCGCCGACGCCGACGACGTCCGGCCCGAGGTGCTCGCGGCGATGGCCGCCGCGGCCCTCGGCCTCGGCCGGTCCACCGGCCAGGAGGTCCGGATGGGCCCGCTGCGCGAGGTGATCACCCGGTGCCAGGGGGGGCACATCATCGTCTACGCGATCGGGGAGACCAAGCTGCTCGTCGTCCTGGGCGACGAGGGGCTCGACCTCGAACGGCTGCACCTGCAGTCGCGACCCGCCGTGACGCGCCTCGCGAGACTGCTCGCCGCCTGAGTCCGAAGGGGGTACCGGCTTGAGGCGGCGGGCCGGTATCCCCTTTCGGCACTTGCCACCTCCTCGCCATCTCGCGTGCCTGTGGATAACTGCGAATGGCACGTGCGGGCCGATGCGCTCGAGGTGGTCCGCGTGCGTCACCTGTGGGCAGCGGTCCGCCGTCGACATGCCGGGCACCGTCGGGATGAACCGTCTCGCCCGCCCGACGGTGCGATATTCGCCCGAGGAGAGTCGATCCGTCGCGCCGATGGCGCGGGCGTTCTGCCAAGCTCGTAGGTACAGCATGTCGAGGATCGGCGGCGGCCCGGTTCGGCCTGGCGGACGGCGGGTGGGGCCCGGTCGGCACCGCGCCGCCGCCCGCGCGGGCGCGCCGGCGGTCGGACGGAAGGAGAAGCCCGCCATGGCCTCGCGTACCGCGCGATCGGATGAGGCGAACGAAAAGCAGGATCTGCGGATCCGGGTCCTGGGAGAGCCGGTCGACACCTATCCCGCGGTCCCGCCCGAGGTGGCGCGGGGCACCATCCGGCGCATCACGGTCGTCGGGGAGCCCATCCTGCACCGGCCCTGCCGGAGGATCACCGAGTTCGGCACCCCGGAACTCGCCGCCCTGATCGATGACATGTTCGCCACGATGTACGGCGCCGAGGGGGTCGGCCTCGCCGCGAACCAGATCGACGTCGACGCGGCCCTGTTCGTCTACGACTGCACCGACGAGGACGGCGTCCGGCACGTGGGGCACCTCGCCAATCCGGAGCTGGACGAGGCCGATCCGGCCGAGCGCCGACTGGTCAAGGGCGACGAGGGCTGCCTGTCCGTGCCGGGCGCCTACATGGAGGTCGCCCGGCTCGAACACGCCGCGGTCCGCGGCCAGGACTGCACCGGCGCGCCGCTGCGGCTGGCGGGCACCGGCTACTTCGCCCGGTGCCTGCAGCACGAGACCGATCATCTGCACGGCGGCCTCTACCTCGACCGGTTGTCCAGCCGCGGACGCAAGAAGGCGTTGAAGGAGATGGAGGAGCGGGCCGAGGAGATCTTCGCACGCCGCACCGAGGTGGCCGAGACCCTCGGCAAGTAGCCGCCGCCGCGGTCAGCCCTGGCGGCGGGCGGCGAAGCGCCGCTGGTTGCGGCCTGCGCCCGCTGCCCCGGCGTTCAGCCGCGGCGCAACCGGCCCGGACCGGGGACTCTCGGCGTCCCCGCCGTGCCCTCGCCGCTCCCGCCGAGAACGGCGGTCCTGAACCGGCGCGTCCGCAAGGCCGGGGAGCGCCGACCCAACCGCGTCAGCCGACCCAACCGCGTCAGCCGACCCAACCGCGTCAGCCGACCCAACCGCGTCAGCCGACCCAACCGCGTCAGCCGACCCAACCGCGTCAGCCGACCCAACCGCGTCAGCCGACCCAGTCGGTTCAGCGGGCGGGGACACGGCCGGTTCAGCGCCGGGCCCGGTCACCGTGTCCCCGGCCGGTGGTCTGCGGGCGGTGCGGGCGGTGTCGCGCAGTTTCGGGTTTCGGGATCGAGAACGAGCAGCCATCAGTGTTCCTTTCGGGCAGCGTGGAATGGTGACGCCGACCCCGCGGACGCTCGGCTCCCAAAAATGGGCGAGAAACGCAGTACGCCTAATCGGGTAAACGCCGTCAGCCGCCGAAAACGGCACTGGCGGGCGAGCGGAGCGCCGCGATGGACGGACGAATCAGCAGGACTGCCAGGCATTATGGCGTCGTGCGCGGCCGGAGGTCCGGTGCCACGAGGCCGATCGCCCAGGTCGGCTGGAAAGAAGAGAATAATCGGTCACCCTGCCGTGACAGTGGGTGCACCGAGGCGTTCGCACGCCTACTCAGATGCCCATGAGGGCAGGCTAGTTCATTCCGGCCGGCCGGGCAAACAGTTTTTCGTTCACCGGTCGCGGGCGCAGGCTCGACGCGGTCGGCTCCGGCGCTCGTCCCGCCTCGACCGGGCTCGTCGCCGGCGGCCAGTCCCGGAAGACCGCCGGTCGGCGAGCCCGGGGCACTAAGTTCGGTACTGGCCGGATCGGGCGGTACCCGCCAGCCGGCGGGAAGTCAGGACGGCGCGAGGCCAGTGGGAAGGGAGTCGGCGGTGGACGCGGCATTGCGGCAGGTGGCCGAGGGGGCGACGGGCTTCATGCCCCCGCAGGAGGGGCTTGCGCTGTACACGGCGGCCGCGGCGATCCCGGCCGGTGGCCTGATCTGCGAGGTCGGCACCTACTGCGGGAAGTCCACCCTCTACCTGGCCGCCGCCGCCCGAGCGGCGGGCGCCACCGTGGTCACCGTGGACCATCACCGCGGCTCGGAGGAGAACCAGGCCGGCTGGGAGTACCACGACACCACCCTCGTCGACCTGCGCACGGGCCGGCTCGACACGCTGCCGTTCCTGCGCCGGACCCTGGAGCAGGGCCAGGTCGAGGACGTGGTGACGGCGATCGTCGGGCGGTCCGAGCAGGTCGGACGGTGGTGGACGACCCCGGTCGCGCTGCTCTTCCTCGACGGCGGGCACACCGAGGAGCAGGCCCAGGCCGATTACGAGGCGTGGGGGCGCCATGTCACCTCCGGTGGCCTGCTGGCCATCCACGACGTGTTCCCCGACCCCGCCGACGGCGGCCAGGCGCCGTACCACGTCCTGCTGCGGGCGCTCGACGAGGGCTTCCGCGAGCAGTCGCGGACCGGGTCGCTGCGGGTGCTACGCCGCGTCGACTGACCGGCAGCCGCACGCCGCTGGCGGGTCGGAGTCTGTCGCCGGCGGGTCGCCATCGGGCGCCGGGCGCTGCTCGGGTGGGCGCGGCTCGCCCCGGGAGCGGCCGGCGTCGGCGACGGCCTGGCCGTCGATCCCCTCCGGCCCGTGCAGCCCGGTGGGCAGGTCCGCACCGCGGAACAGGGTCTCGGTGACCCCGCCGGCCAGTGTGTCGGCCGCGAGGATCACCGCCGCGGCGGTCCACGTCGACTGTTCGACCGGCCAGAACGTGCGGTCGGCGAACTGCCAGCCTGTCCAGTAGCCGCCGCTGTCGTGCCGCAGATGCTGCATGTCCGCGACCAGCTTGGCCGCGGCGGTCGACTCGCCGACCAGGTGCAGGGCGATCGCGAGCTCGCAGGTCTCCGCGCCGGTCACCCAGGGCTCGTCGGCCACGCAGCGGATTCCCAGCCCGTCGACGACGAAGTCGTCCCAGCGGGAGGCGAGCCGGGCCCGGCCGGCGGAGCGGCGCAGCGCCCCGCCGATCACCGGGTAGTACCAGTCCATCGACCAGCGGTCCCGCGGGGCGAAATGCTCGGGATGCGCGACCAGCGCGTGATGCAGCGCGCCGGTCGCCCGCTCCCAGGCCGGCGGCACCTCGTCGACGAGCGCGGCGAGCGCCATCCCGCACCGCAGGCTGTGCAGCGTGCTGGAGCAGCCCGTGAGCAGCGCCTCGGGATAGTCCACGCCGTCCGAGCCCCGTGCCCACCAGATCTGGCCGCTGGGGGCCTGCATGTCAACGATGAGGTCGAGTGCCCGGCGGACGACCGGCCAGATCCCGGCGGCGAAGGCACGGTCCCCGGTGAGCAGCCAGCGGTGCCAGGCGGCCGTCGCGACATAGGCGCACTGGTTGCTGTCTGCGAAGTCCTCTTTGACCGCGCCGGCCACGTAGCTGGTGGCCCAGGAGCCGTCGGCCCGCTGGTTGCGGCGCAGCCAGGCCCAGGCGGCGTCGGCCGCGCCGACGAGGCCGCCGAGGTCGAGCGCCATGGCGCATTCGAGATGGTCCCAGGGGTCGGTGTGGCCGCCGGGATACCAGGGGATGGCGCCGTCCGGTTCCTGGACGGCGGCGATCGCGGTCGCGGTCGCGATGAGCGCCTCGGGGGTCAACACCGGAGCAGACTCAACCGACCGCACGCGCTACCTCCGGTTTTCGTAGGTACAGGACGATGCTCTTGCCGATGACCGGATTGAGGATCCGTTCGGCGAGCCGCGTGACCTGGGGACGGCGCATCATGTCCCACACCAGCAGCCGGTGGTAAAGCCGCGTCGCCGGATGGTCGTCGTCATGGACACCGACGAGACACCGCAGCCACCAGTACGGTGCGTGCAGGGCGTGGGCGAAGTGGGTGCCGATCGGCTCCAGCCCGACGGCGGTCAGCCGGTCGCGCAGTTCGGACTGCCGGTAGATGCGGATGTGACCGCCCTCGACGGTGTGGTACGCCGTCGACAGGTTCCAGCACACCTGCTCGGGCAGGCGATTCGGGACGGTGACCGCCACCCAGCCGCCGGGCCGCAGCACGCGGGCGATCTCGGCCATCGCCGCCGTGTCGGCGGGCAGGTGCTCGAGGACCTCGGCGATGATGACCCGGTCGAAGGTGGCGTCCGCGAACGGCAGGGCAAGCGCGTCGCCGCGGACCCCGCCGGCCCGTGCCGTGGCCGGTGCCTGCCCCTCCAGGGCCATCGCGGCGAGCATCGCGTTCACGCCGCTGACCTCGTCGAGGGAGTAGTCCAGCGCGACGACGTCGGCGCCGCGCCGGAACGCCTCGAAGGAATGGCGCCCGCCCCCGCAGCCCAGGTCGAGCAGCCGGCAGCCTGCGGGTACGGGAAAACGATCGAAGTCGACGGTGAGCATGCGGCGCCGGCTCAGCCGGCGAGCGTCGGCGACGCCGACGAGCTCGAATCGCCCGGGACCGCTGCCGGCGCGGACGTGGCGGTGGTGGTGGCGGTGGCCAGCCCGGCCGGGGTCGGCCGGGACGCCGGTGTCGGCTGCGCCCACGACCACGATGAGCCCGGGTAGGGCGAGGTCGGCGTCCCGCCCACCGCCGCGATCCGCTCCGCGTACCAGGCCGCGGTCGCGGCGCTCGCCGCCCGCCAGGAGAACCGCTGTTCCACCCGGCGCCGCCCGGCGGCCCCCATCCGGGCGCGGCGCGCCGGATCGTCGAGCAGCGTGCGGATGGCCTCGGCGAGCGCGTCCGGATCTCCCGGGGGGACCAGCAGGGCGGCCTCGCCGTCAGCGCCGGCGACCTCGGGCAACGCCCCGGCGGTCGTCGCGATCAGCGGGATGCCGCAGGCCATCTCCTCCACCGCGGGCAGGCTGAACCCCTCGTAGAGGGAGGGGACGACCGCGACCTCGGCGGAGCGCAGCAGCTCGATCAGCTCCTGCTCCGGGACGTTCGACCGGAACGTCACCGCGTTGCCCAGGCCCAGCTCCGTCACCCGGCGCTGGGCCTGGCCGCCCTCGCGGACCTTGCCGATGCAGACCAGGTGCGCGGCACGCTCGGATCGCAGCTTGGCCAGCGCCTCCAACAGGACACCCAGCCCCTTGAGTGGCACGTCCGCACTGGTCACGACCACAATGCGGCCAGCGACGGCCGGCGTGGGGGCGGGCGCGGGCGTGAAGATGTCGGCGTCGACCCCGAGGGGCACCGTGTGCATGACCTCCGACGGAAGGTTCATGTCGGCGATGATCTCGCGCCGCGAGCTCTCCGAGGGGATGACGATGCCGTCCAGCCCCCGCGCCACCCGGGCCTGCATCGGCAGGAAGGAGTACCACCGGCGCAGCCCCACCCGGGCGGTGAAGCTCGACGCCGCGGCCAGGCTCAGCCGAAGGTCGACGGTGATCGGGTGGTGCACGGTGCTCACCACGGGGATTCGGTACGGGCGCAGTGCCGCCCGCAGCGCCAGCAGCCCGTAGCCGAGCCCCTGGTTGTCATGGACGATGTCGAACGGCGGCCGCCCACCGGACGCTCGCGGCCGCAGTGCCTGGTAGGCGCGCAGGCTGAACGACAGCGGCTCCGAGAACTGCCCGGTTCGCATCATCCCGAACTCGACGACGTCGGGCAGCGCGCGGACCTCTGCCAGCCCCGGCCAGCGGAACGGGTCCGAGTCGCGGTAGAGGTCCAGGCTGGGCAGCTCGGTGAGACCGACCCCGTCGTCGAGGTCGGGGTACGGCGGCCCGCTCAGCACCTGCACGTGGTGCCCCAGGGCGACTAGTTCGCGGGACAGATGTCGGACGTACACGCCCTGTCCACCGCAGGTGGGCAGGCTCCGGTACGACAACAACGCAATCCGCAACTGTGCGCCCTCCGTTCGTTTCGGGCCAGTCCTGACCCCTCGACGTCGAGGGTGGCGCCGCTTCTTCCGCACATTAGGACATTCAGGTCCGATCTTCACTGAAATCCCATGTGACGGCGCGGCCGGGCCGGGTCGCGGACTGGCCGGCCGCGGGCGGTGGCGACCCGCGGGCCCGCCGGGCCACGCGTCCGGGGAACGCGCTGACCCGACGGGCCGCAGGCCGGTGGCGCACCGGTCAGTCGTTGTCCACGAGGACGACCTCGGAGGGGATGTTGCCCTTCGTGGCGCGGGAGTACGGGCACATCGCGTGCGCGGCCTCGAGCAGTTCCTGGGCGGTGGCCCGCTCGAGCCCCGGGATCTGCGCCTCGATCCTCGCGCCCAGGCTGACGGCGCCCTCGTCGTCCCGGAGCAGTTCGATGGTCACCGACACCGCCGAGTCGGTGACGTCGGCCTTCTTGCCCCGGGCGACGGCCTTGAGCGCGCTGTGGAAGCACGCCGCGTAGCCGGTGGCGAAGAGCTGCTCCGGGTTCGTACCCGGCCCGTCGTCGCCGCCCACCCCCTTCGGGATGGAGAGCTGGAGGTCCACCCGGTTGTCGCTGGATGCCACCCGTCCCTCGCGGCCGCCCCAGGCGGTCGAGGTCGCCGAGTAGATCGCGGTCGTCATAGCTGCCTCCGTGTGTCACTGTGCATCGCGGGACGAACACCGTCCGGCCGCGACGCGGGCTGTCGGAGCTCCGTGGAGCCTGTCAGATTTATGCAACCAGACTGGTGCCCTAAATATTCGCGGTCCACACCCCCGTTTCCCGCTTAGCCTGAGCGGATGGCGCAGGAGGAGACCGGGCAGCTCGATCGGCCGCGGCGCGGGCGCCCCCGCGACGCGACGATCGACACCCGCGTGCTGTCCGCCGCCGTGGACGAACTGGCCGAGCACGGCGTCGGCGGATTCAGCGTGAACCGGGTCGCTGCCCGCGCCGGGGTTGCCAAACGCGGCATCTACGCGCGCTGGCCGGCCCGCGAGGATCTCGTCCTGCACGCGCTCGGGACCCTGGCGGCCGGGCTCATGCCCCCGCGGACCGGGTCACTGCGCGCGGACCTGCTCCACCTCGCGCCCTACGTCGACGCGGTGTTCACCGAGCCCCGGTTGTCGATTCTGGCCCGCTGCATGGCTGAACTGCCGCACTTCCCCGCGATGTACGCGGCGTTCCGGCGCGAGTCTGTCGACCGCTGCGCGGCCGCCATCGAGGATGCCCTGCACGACGCCGTCTCCCGGGGCGAGGCCCGCGCCGACCTCGACACCGACCTCGCCACCGGCGCCTTCCTGGGCGCCCTGCTGGCCCGGCACGCCTTCGGTGCCCGCCAGCCCATCGACGACCCTGCCTTCCACAGCCGACTCGTCGACTTCTGCGTCGCGGCGGTCCGGCCAGTCACCGAGACGCGATCCACCGCCGCCCACTGAGCAGCCTCGTTCGCCGAGCCCGCTGAGCCCGCTGCCCGCTGAGCCCGCTGAACCTCGTTCGCTGCCGGCCTCGGCGAGGGGCACCGTGCTGCACTCGATGACCACCTATGAGTCTCGTGACCGGCGGTTCGGCGTTGCGGCGGAGCCCATGACCCCGGCGTGACGACCGAGCTGACAGGCGGTGTCCACCGGCGTGGCCGGGGCGCGGCGGCCGCTGGTCTCCCGCGGGCATCGTGCGCAGCGCCTGGTCTGCACGAGGTCCGGGTTCCAACCTCGGGCACTGTGCATCGCCGAGGAAGGTGGTCACTGTGTCGGTCAGCGCCGGGCTGTCCACAGCCGTCTCCCTGCGGGGAGAGCGTCGCCGCGGACCGACCCCACGGATGGGCATCGTGCTGTCCACACGTGCTACCGGTGTCGGCGCGGGATCCTGCGCGTCTCGCCCGTGAGACGGCGGGTTCGCAGCGACCCGGGCTGGTTGCCCATGGACAGCGTTCTTGGGATCGACAGCGTGGGAGGGCACTCGTCCGAGTCGCTCGGTGCTCATGGCTCCGGCTCGCCTCGGTCGCCGTATTCAGCCTCTTGACCAGGCATTTCCTTGGTTGCCCACAGGGCGACCGCCGGACCGTTGCGGTCGCCGGTGACGCTCTTCGATGGTCACCGTCGATCGCACCCCGTTGTCCCTGTGGATAACTTTCGATGCGTCCACCGCGGGCTTCGACGAGGAGCACCGTGCTGCACACGATGACCACCGATGAGCATCGTCACCGGTGGTTCGGCGTTGTCCACAGGTGCGCGGGTCCGCGTGGCGAAGGGTGCTCGACGGTCGGTCCCAGGGGATCGAGCCAGCTACCGAGGGGCCCCGCCGCGGGCACCGTGCCGGGCGCGGTCGCTGACCATGCACGGTCTGTGCTGTGCCCGGCGGGAGTCGCCTGCGCCACCCGCCGGGCAGATGTCCACAGCAGGCGAGTACCACTCCGACCGGCACCCCGAGCGGTCATGGTCGTTTTCTTGCACGGTTACCTGGGTTGATGCTCGAAGCCCGTCAACCGGGAGATCCACAGGCCACCCGTGGGCACCGTGAGCAGATCGGCGCCGCGGCGGGGGTCCGAGACCGGCCCCGTCGCCGAAGGGGCAGCGTGCTGTCCACAGACGTCCCCGGCAGGGAGAGCGTGGCCGCCGGCCGGCCCCCTCCTGTGGGCATCGTGGTTCCACCGTCGACGGCGTTGGAAGGTCGCGCGAGCATGCCGACCCGACGCGGGTGAGGTCACCTCCGACCGTGCGCCGTGCGCCTGTGGATAACTCCCGGCGCGCTCCCCGCCAGCCTCGACGAGGGGCACCGTGCTCCGCACGATGACCACCAATGGGCATTGTGATGGGCGGTTCGGCGTTATCCACAGGGGCGCAGGTCTCATGTGACGAAGGGGTGCTCGACGGTCGCCCTCCGGGGCCCCGGCCCAGCTGGACGGGGCCTGCCCGCGAGCACTGTGCCGGGCCCGGCCGCTGACCCGTCATGGTTAGCGAGGTGCCCGGCGAGGGTCGTCCGCGGAACCCACCGGACACCTGTCCACGACGGGCGTTGCCGATCCGTCCGGCATCAGGGGCGGTCATGGTTCTTTCCCTGCACCCTGATCAGAGTTGATGCTCGAAGGCCGCCGGCAGGGAAATCCACAGGTCGTCCATGGGCACCGTGAGTAGACCGGCGCCGCGGCCGGGGGTAACGGGGCGAGTTCCGGCGTCCTCACTGGACGGACGAACGAACGGTGTCCACAGGTGCGACCGGGGCGCGCCCGCCGCCGGTCGTCCGTGGGCATCGTGCCCCGCAACGACGGGCCGGCACGAGGCCCGACCGTGACCACCCCGGGTGCGCTTGCCAGGACCCTCGTGGCGCGGGCACGGCGTCGCCAGCGCTTGGCGAACGTTCCCGGCCCCTGGCGACGTCCGGACCCCGGGATGGGCAGCGAAGCGGTCGTCCACAGCTCTCCGGTGGGCATCGTTGTTCCTCGACACGGGGACGACGAGTAACGGGCATCGCGCTGTCCACAGACGTGCCGGGCAGGGAGAGCGTTGCCGCCGACCGGGGCCCCGTCCCTGGGCATCGTGTTGCCACCGTCCACGGTGTCGGAAGGCCTCGCGAGCATGCCGACCCCACGCGGGGTGACCGTACTGCCCACAGGGGGACGGTGACCGCCAGCCGTGCCGCGTCCTGTCTGTGGATAAACCCCAGGTGCGCCCGCCGCCGGGTTCGACGAGGAGCACCGTGCTGCACACGATGACCGCTGATGAGCATCGTGGCCGATAATTCGACGTTGTCCACAGGGCGCGGTCCGCGTGGCGGAGGTGCTCGACGGTCACCTCCCCAGGTGCCGGCCCAGCTCGGCAGGGGCCCGGCAGCGGGCACCGTGTCGAGCTGGGCCACTGACCACCGACGGCCTGCGCGGTGACCGGTGAGGGTCGCGTGCGCCACCCGTCGGGCACCTGTCCACAGCCGACGGGCGCGGATCCGGCCGTTGTCCGGACCGGTCATCGTCATTTCTGTGCACGGTCACCCGGGCTGATGCTCGATGCCCGCCGGCCGGGAGATCCACAGGAGCTCGCGAAACTCGTGGCGGAGTGCGCTGGACGCTCGACCTCCGAGGCTCCGGTCGAGCCCGATGGGGCCCGATGGGGCCCGGCCATGGGCACCGGGTGAGGGCCGGCCGCTGACCCCGACAGGTGATGTCCCCGCGGGTGCTCGCCAGGAGCCCACCCAGTGCGGCAGAAAGTTATCCACAGGCAGGCCGGGTGGGCCTACCTACGGGCGGAGGTGTCGAGTGCGCAGATGTCGCTGACCGTCGGCGGACGTGGTTCGAAGCGTTGCGCGACCCAGCCCATCAGGTCGTTCATCGACGTGCCGAGGATCGAGCCATGATCGGCCAGCGGGTAGCGCCGGTAGTCCACCGTCGTGCCCTCACCACACAGGCGGCTGACCACGCCGTCGGTGACCGGTTGGCGAATCACCTCGTCGCGGTCACCCTGGAGGACGAGCGTGGGAGCCATCCGTCGCATGATCTCGTCTCGCTGCCGCGCGAACCCAGCGGCGAACGGTGGGCGGGTGAGCGGATCCACGGTGAAGGCCGTGTGGATCGACGAGCCGACACTCATGTTCATCACCTCGTCGGCGCACCGGGTGCGTGCGACCGTCAGCAACCGCCGACCGTCCGGGGTCAGGTAGCGGTCCAGATCGATCCGCGGATCGTTGACCGCCAGCCCGATCATTGCCAGCAGCAGGTATCCGACACCGTCCGCACGGCGCTGCATGGTGGCGAGTGAGGCGGGCAGGTCCGCCAGCGGCGCGGTCGCGACCACGCCGCGAATGCTCAGCTCCGGGGCATAATCGGCGGCCAGTGCGCCGGCGGCCAGCACCGCCTGCCCGCCCTGTGAATAACCCCAGAGGACGACGTCACGGCCGGCCCCCGTCGCGGTGAGGGCGCGGGCGGCGCGGGCAGCGTCGAGTACCGCCCGCCCCTCGGGGGCGGCGACGTAGATCGCATGCTCGCCGGGGGTACCCAGCCCCGCGTAGTCGGTCAGCGTGACGACGTAGCCGGCCCGGACCAAGGGGAAGGTCCAGACGGCGGCGGCCAGTGGGGGGCGGGCGCGTGAGGGCGCGCAGGAATCCTGGATGCCCGTCGTCCCGTGCCCGAACGACACGACCTTGCGCCCGCCGGCGGGCACCGGGACACCTGTGCCCGGAGCAAGAATGATTCCGGAGACGGGAACCCCGCCAGCGCCGGTCGGCCGGGACGAATAAGTGACCCGCCAGGCACGGATGCCGTCCGGGGCCGGCGTGACGACCTCCCGGGAGAGCAGAGCCCCGGGGACAGTCTGCGGCTGCCTCGGCTGCCTCGGCTGCCTCGGCTGCCTCGGCTGCCTCGGCTGCCTCGGCTGCCTCGGCTGCCTCGGCTGGCCGGCCGCAGGAGCACTGTTGTTGCCCGCGTCGCCCTGCCCGCCGTCGACGTCACTCCGCCGTCCGCAGCCGGCCAGCGGGATCAGTCCGAGCACCACAAGGAGCACCAGAAGGAGCACCAGAAGTGGCGCGCGGATTGTCTGGCGGCGGGGTCCGTACCGGGCTCCCCGCCGCGCGAGCCGATCGGTGGAGCCGGGCGCGACCGGCGGCCGGGGGCGCTGATACCGCACGTCCGATCGGCTCGGGTGCGGACCGGTAGAGGCGGGTGAATCATCGTTCGGACCGGACCGCGAGAAACGCACGAAATAAGACTATGGCGCCGGTTCCGTCGCACAGTTGCTGTCCGTGTGGTCACGGTCTGGAGGCCCTCGGTGGGCTCGTGCGATGTCTCTGCCGTGTTGGTTCAAGCCGTGTTGAGCCGATCCGCTTGGGTGAGTGAGCCGCGCGGGGTGATGAGCTGGGCGGGGTGGAGGACCTGTGGACTATCTGTGGATCAGCGCGGTACCCGCAGGTGCTGGTCGTGGATGCCCAGCCGCTCGATACCCTTACGGTGTCAGCAGGCGGGGCCGGTGCGGTGACGCGGACGTCACCGCGATCTCAACGGACGCGTCCGACCCGTCGCCCGAAGCCGTCGGAGGCCCGCGATTGTGACCACGCTCGCGTCGAGCACGCTCGCCCTAGGTCCCAGCGCGATCAGCGCTGACAGCCTCATCAAGGCAGGGCTGGCCGTTGTCCTTCTGATCGTCTTCGCGGAATCGGGGCTGCTGATCGGGTTCTTTCTGCCCGGTGACGCCCTGCTGTTCACCCTCGGGATGCTGATCTCCAGGGACGAGGTCTCCACGCCGCTGCCGGTCGCGGCGATCCTGATCGGCCTGGCGGCGATCGCGGGCGACCAGGTGGGATATCTGATCGGCCGCAAGGCCGGCCCGGCGCTGTTCCGCCGGCCCGACTCGCGGTTGTTCAAACAGGAGTACGTCGAGCAGGCGGAGGCGTTCTTCGCGAAAAACGGCCCGCGTTCCATCGTGCTCGCCCGGTTCGTTCCGATCGTGCGGACATTTACCCCGGTCATCGCCGGGGTCAGCCGGATGAAATACCGGGTCTTCACCATCTACAACATTCTCGGCGGGTTGCTCTGGGGTTGTGGAGTGACCGTACTCGGCTTCTATCTCGGAAAGATAGATTTCATCCGCAACAACATCGAGGCCATGCTGATCCTGGTGGTTCTGGTTTCGGTGGTACCGATCTTCGTTGAATTCCTCCGGAACCGGCGGCGGAAGCGCGCGGGGACGGCCACCGGGTCGGCCGCCACGGCCAGGTCCCCGGAGCCGCCCCAGCAGGACATCCCCGGTGGCCGGCCGGCTACCGGTTGGGACGGCGACGGCTGGAACCACAGCGAGGACCTGAGCGAGGACGCAGACTCGGCCGCCACCATGCGCCTGAACCGTGGCGGCGGTCGTCACTCGGCGGCCCATCGCCGCGAGACCGCTCGGGACTGAGGCACCTCTCCGGCATCGGCCGGCGCGATGCCTCGCCGGCCGATCAATCCCGCGGCGAGCGGCATCCTCCGCCGGATGATCTCGGCAATGGCCAGGCCAGATGGGTCCCGACGGGCTCCGCGCCGATACGGGGGGAGTCGACGGGACACCCGCCGGGACCCGTCAACCGTATCGGGTCAACGGGGCATTGTCGCCCCACCGATCGCCGGTCGAAGACAGGAAATGCAGGTGGCGGGAGCAATGTCGGTAAAATGTGACGATCATCTCACTCGATCCGGGTGGCCGATCGGTCGACGACGCACAGCGCTTCACGAATCACGGTGCGTTCCGGCCCGTCCCGCTTCGCCGCTCAGGCCCGGCGCCGAACCAGACCACGGGCCGGATCACAGCGCGTCGAGCCCGCGCTCACCCGTGCGCACCCGCGCCACCGTCTCGACGGGTAGCACCCAGATTTTCCCGGCCCCGCTCTCCGCCGACTCGGCCGAGCGCAGGATCACGCTCAGCACGTCCTCGACGTCGGCATCGGCGACGACACACTCGATCCGGGCGACGCTCACCGACTCGTCGTGGAACGTCCGTCCGCGGTAGGTCTGAGTTCGCCACAGTGCGGTGCCGAACCTGGTTACCTGGCTGATCGTCATACCATGGATGCCGTATGTGTCGAGGGCGGCGCGCACATCATCGACGCGGTGTGGGCGCAAGATCGCGGTGACTAGTTTCACGGCGCTTTCTCGTCCTCGCTGCCAGAGTGAGGTTTCATCGCGGGGAAGCGTAGAGCCGACAGGTGACGGTTCCGTCGCGGGAACGTCATCGAATGGTGCAACGGAAGGAATAGTAGATGTCCCTGCTCGACCGCGGAACTCCCCCCGACCCGTACGACGTGCTCCCCGTTCGCCCGTCATTCGACGTGACCAGCACGGATCTTGCCGACGGCGGTGTCCTGCCGCTTGACCATGTGTTCACCGACGCCGGCGGCGCGAACATCTCCCCGCACCTGTCCTGGTCCGGCCATCCTGCCGGAACGGAGAGCTTCGTCGTCACCACCTACGACCCGGACGCGCCGACCGGCAGCGGTTTCTGGCACTGGGTGCTGGTCGACCTCCCAGGCTCGGCGACGGAGCTGCCGCGCGGCGCCGGCAGTGGCGCGTTCCCCGGCCTGCCAGCCGGGGCGTACCACGTCCGTAGCGACTGGGGTACCAAGGAGTACGGCGGGGCGGCGCCTCCACAGGGCGACGTGCCGCACCGCTACGTCTTCACCGTGCACGCGGTCGACGTGCCCAAGCTGGAGATCAACGACGAGGTCTCGCCGGCGGTCGTCGGGTTCAACCTCGCCTTCCACACCCTCGCCCGGGCCGTGCTGCGGGTCACCTACCAGCACTGAGGATCGGTCGGCCGCCCGCCGTCCCGCCGTCGCGGCGGACGGCGGGGGGGCGGT
>NZ_JANEZT010000219.1 GCF_025403405.1 Frankia tisae | reverse complement strand
TCGGATCCGTGGTGAAAGCATGCCTCGTGCTGCTCCACATGGAGCACCAGCGCACCACGTAGAGATCAACGTATGCACACAGCGTTGTTGCTACCAAAGGTGACGAAAGGTTACCGGGAAAGGTTCAGTGTGCACCGGTCCGGACCGGGTGCGCCTGCGCTAATATTCGGTTTCCCGAATGGGGGATGCCGGTATCGCTGTGCCGCCTCCGGGTCGGCGCACTGTAGGAGTATCCACCCGGCCGTGCAGCACCCCGCGTTGATCCCACCCGAACTGGCCGTGTCCGCATGGAGGTCTGCGTGAGTACCCGGATCGAGACGCTTGAATTCCAGGCCGAGGCCCGTCAGCTGCTGCAGTTGATGGTCCATTCGATCTACTCCGACAAGGATATCTTCCTGCGCGAGCTGATCTCCAACGCGTCCGACGCCCTCGACAAGCTCCGGCTCGAGTCGCTGGTCGACAAGGAGCTGCAGGTGGACACGTCCGACCTGCACATCGACCTCGAGGTCGACCGGGAGGCGCGCACTCTCACGGTCCGCGACAACGGCATCGGCATGTCCCGCGACGACGTCGTCCAGCTGATCGGCACCATCGCGAAGTCGGGAACGGCCGAGATACTCCGCAAGGCGAAGGAGGCCAGGGACGCGACGGGGTCGAAGGACGCCGCCGCGTCGCCCGAACTCATCGGGCAGTTCGGGGTCGGCTTCTACTCCACGTTCATGGTGGCGGACAGGGTCACGCTGCTGACCCGCCGGGCCGGCGCGAGCGGCGGCACGCGGTGGGAGTCCAGCGGCGAGGGCACCTACGTCATCGAGGAAATCGACGACGCGCCGCAGGGCACCGCGGTCACCCTGCACCTCAAGCCGGAGGACACCGAGGACCACCTGTTCGACTACACCGCCGAGTGGAAGATCCGCGAGATCGTCAAGCGGTACTCCGACTTCATCGCGTGGCCCATCCGAATGGCCACCGAACGCACGGCTCAGACCGCCACGGACGCGGACGAGGCCGACGAGGCCGCCACGGGCGGGGCCGGCGCGGCTACGACCAAGGTCCAGACGCTCAACTCGATGAAGGCGCTGTGGGCGCGCCCGCGCGACGAGATCGACCAGGCCGAGTACCACGAGCTGTACCGCCACCTCAGCCATGACTGGACCGACCCGCTCGAGATCATCCACATGAAGGGCGAGGGCCTCTTCGAATACGAGGCGCTGCTGTTCATCCCCTCCCACGCACCGCTCGACCTGTTCGCCCAGGACGGCAAGCGCGGAATCCAGCTCTACGTCAAGCGCGTGTTCATCATGGACGACTGCCAGGCGCTCATCCCGAACTACCTGCGGTTCGTCAAGGGCGTCGTCGACGCGCACGACCTGTCGCTGAACATCTCGCGCGAGATCCTCCAGCAGGACCGCCAGATTCAGCAGGTTCGCCGCCGGCTGGTCAAGAAGGTGCTCTCGACGATCAGGCACCTGCAGACCGACGACGCCGAACGCTACCGGACCTTCTGGAAGGAGTTCGGCCCCGTCGTCAAGGAGGGGCTGCTCGACGACGTCGGCAACCAGGAGGCGATCCTGGACATCGTCTCCGTCTCCTCGACGCGTGACCCGGAGCAGACGACCACCCTGCGGGAGTATGTCGACCGGATGAAGGACGGCCAGGACGACATCTACTACATGACCGGCGAGTCGCGGTTGATGGTCGAGAAGTCGCCCCACATGGAGGCCTTCCAGGCCCGAGGCTACGAGGTACTGATCCTGACGGACCCGGTCGACGAGGTGTGGGTCGAGCGGGTGGCGCAGTTCGACGGCAGGCCGCTGCGCTCCATCGCCAAGGGCCAGGTCGATCTCGACACGGCGGACGAGAAGGACAGCACCGAACCCGAGCGGGAACAGCAGAAGAAGGACTTCGCCGGGCTGCTGTCCTGGCTGGCGCAGACCCTGCGGGAGGAGGTGAAGGAGGTACGCCTGTCGTCCCGCCTCACCACGTCCCCGGCCTGCCTCGTCGGCGACACCCACGACATCACCCCGACCCTGGAGAAGATGTACCGCGCCATGGGCCAGAACGTGCCGCACCCCAAGCGCATCCTGGAACTCAACCCCACCCATCCCCTGGTGTCAGGATTGCGCAAGGCCCACGAGCAGCAGGACACGGACACGGCCTCCGACGTTCTCGGCGAGACCGCGGAGCTGCTCTACGGAATGGCGCTGCTCGCCGAGGGCGGCGAACTCGCCGACCCGTCCCGCTTCACGCGCATCCTCGCCGACCGGCTGGCGAACACCCTGTAGCGCGACGAACCCGACGAGCCCATACTCGCGCGGCAGGTCGGCCGGGACGGTGACGGTCTCCCGGCCGACGCTGCGCCGCGCGGCCACGTCTCAGGTCCCGGTCACGCACGCCCGGCCAGAGGCTTACGCCAGACGGAGATATGACTCTCGCTGTCGGAGATGAACGGGCTGCCGTCCCAGTCGGCATACCGGTTCTCCAACTCCAGGCCGGCCAGCTGCGCCATGAGGTCACATTCGGCTGGCCAGACGTATCGAAAACTGCCGGAGTCATAACGCACTGTCCCGTCAGCCTCGTGCCAGTAGTGACGGGAGGTGCACTGCTGCGTGGCGAGATCGTAGGTATCGAGCACGAGGTGTCTGTCACCAGTACTCACCGGGACCGCCCGCTGACCGGGAGGCAGGCGGCGTACCGGAGGCGTCCAGAGTTCAATGACAAAGCGCCCGCCAGGGCCGAGATGCCGAGCCGCGTTGCGAAAGCAGTCGACCTGCTCTGCCTGGGCACGCAGGTTGGAGATGCTGTTCCACACCAGAAAGACGAGAGAGAACTCCCCGGGAACAGTCGTCGTGGTCATGTCACCGACGATCACAGGCAGGGTCTCCTCATCAGCCTTGCGCCGCAGTTGGGCGACCATCGAGGCCGACAACTCGATTCCGGTCACCGGAACGCCGCGGGCGACCAGCGGGATGGCCACGCGACCGGTGCCGATGGCAAACTCCAACGCCGCGCCCGATCCGGCCAGACGTGTCAGGAAATCGACAGCTGGGTCGAGCACCTCCGGCGCGAACTTCTCGGCGAAAGTGGTGTCGTAACGTCCGGCCGTTTCCTCGTCCCACACCTCGCTGCTCGTCATGGCGCCGCAGGCTAACGGGCAGAACTCGGCTCTGTCGACCCGTTTTCCGCTCTCGGCTCGCCTGCCTGACGAGGCGACGCCAGCCGTGACGTCGTCGGCCGGCGAAGCGAAGTACATCCCCGCCGACGGCATCTCAGTCGATGGTGACGATGCTGCCACCCGCCGCCGGCCTGAAGAGATCCTGGCAGGTGAGCACGTTGCTGGTCACCTCGAAGACAGCGGCGCTGTTGGTGTTGTAGGTGACATGCTGGTGGGGTTGCACGGTGCTCGGATTTATTTCCTGCCGTGTGTTGTTCCGGTCACGCCAGTAGATGTGCACCGGTTCTGACCTCTCGTTGAAGAAGGTCATCGAGGTGCGCAGGGCGAGGTCGTCCGTCGACAGACTCCAGAACGACGTGCAGTTGGCGGGGGTCGACGTGCCGGCATCGAAGCGGAACGGCGTCAGTGCCGGGTCGGCGCTGGGCGGGGCTGTCGAAGTATGTGTGGGTGGGATGATGACCGGCGGGGTGTCTTCTGACCCGGAGCAGCCGTGGCCCATCGCCAGCCCGGCGGTGAGGATGACGGCGGCGGCGATCGTGCCGCCGGCCGCCCGCAGGATCGTCCAGCGTGACCCGCCGCCGGCAACGGCACCAGCCGCCGGCGTCGGGTTCTCCAGCCGGCCGACCGGAGAACCGGAAGGCCCCGTGCCGTAGCGGTCGGCGATCCCGCGCGAATCCAGCTGGTTACCCCGCCGGGTCGGCCCGGTCTGCCCACCTGGCCCGGTCCGTCCATCCCACCCGGTCTGTCCATCTGGCCCGGTCTGGAGGTGGGGCCCGGTCTGGAGGTGGGGTCCGGTCCGCATCGTCCCGCCGGTGCGAGGGGATGTGCCCGGTGAGACGGATGATGCGTGCGGCGCATACGGCGCCGTCGGCACGGACGGGGTTTCGAGGATCGCGCGGGTCAGCGCCTCGGGCAGCCAGCCGGGGTGACGTAGATCCGGGACGTGCGGCACCGAACCGGTGAGCCGGTCCAGCAGCTCGTCGAGGGTGGGACGCCGGGTCGGTTCCTTGTCCAGGCAGTCGTAGACGATGTCACGTAGCGACGTCGGCACCCGGCTGATCTCGGGCTGCCCGTAGACGACACGCATCAGCAGCTCGGTCATGGAACCGTGCCCGAACGGGCCGTGCCCGGTCGTCGCGAAGGTCAGGACCGCGCCGAAGGCGAAGACGTCCGTCGCCGGGGTCACCTCGGGCGGGAGAACCACCGGCGGGACCGGCCCGAGATGCCCGCCGCGCCGGACCGGCATCGGCATCGGCTCCGGGGCGCGGCCGGCCTGCTCGGGTGCCATGTACTCCAGGGTGCCGATCAGGCCGGCCGTGCGCGTCGTCACGTCGGTCTCCATCGAACGCACGATCCCGAAGTCGATGACCTTCGGTCCGTCCGCGGCGAGCAGGATGTTCGACGGCTTGAGGTCGCGGTGCACCAGGCCGGCCGCGTGTACCGCGGCGAGCGCCTCGATGACGCCGGCGCCGAGAGCGGCGGCCGAGGCCGGCGGCAGCGGCCCGTGTTCCACGACGGCCGTGAGCAGCGACGGTCCGCGGACGTACTCGGTGGCCAGCCACGGCCGGTCCCCCAGCGGGTCGGCGTCGACGACCGCCGCGGTGAACGCGCCGCTGACCGCGCGGGCCGCGGCGACCTCCCGGGCGAAACGGCCCCGGAACTCCGGATCATCCGCGTGCTCGGGAAGGATCATCTTGATCGCGACGGCGCGTCCCGCCCGTGACCTCGCCAGGAAGACCTGGCCCATGCCACCGGCGCCGAGGCGCCCGATGATCTCATACGTTCCCAGTCGCCGCGGGTCCTCGCCCTTCAGCACGTCCACTGTGCCCATCCCCTTCGAACGTTCCTGCCTGCCGGGTGCCGTTACTTCGCCAGTAATTCCGTGACGGCAATCCCGGATATCGAGGCGTCAGGAATCGAGCTGGCCACGCAGCCGAATGGAAGCTCGTCCGCGTGACCGTTCCGGCGGCGACTTCGGCCACCACCAGAATGCAATCGACGACGCCGGGAAACAGCGGGCAGATATGTGCGGTGCGGTGCGTGTTCACGCGGGGCCGGACGGGCAGGCACGCGCCACGCCGTTCAGCAATACGCACCGCCGGTTGCGAAACTTCGCAACCGGCCAGGTCACCGCCCGGGTACGGCCCCATCCGCGGCGCGCAGCGAGCGGGAGGAGCGCGGCCACGGCGCCGCTACGGGTCGCAGCCGACGCCAGTCGTACGGCGGATGGCCGAGCTTCACATGCCGACGGTCGTAGACGTTCGCGACCGCCCACGCGGACGCGCAGCCGACGATCGTCGCCTTGGCCAGCCGCCGCCCGGCGGACCGGCCGGGACTGGCGACCCCGGCGAACGCGGCCCCGACGACCAGGTGCCCCAGCGCCGGATACACCACCAGCTGGTGCCAGATCTTCGTCGGCGCCACAGCCTGCGCCGGCAGGTACAGTCCCGCGCGCACCTCCGCCCGCCACTGCCACAACCCGAACGCGAGCCAGGCCGCGGCCGCCGGGCCGCCGGCGACGGCCCGCACCGGCGCCGACGCCGACGCCGACGGACCGTCCGGGCACAGGGCGACACCGAGGCCCGCGGCGACCGCGAGCAGCGGGTCGCCATAGAGGAACGCGACGAACTCACCGTGCGGGGACAGCCAGCGCCGTTCCAGGATCCGGGCGAGCAGAGCCGGGACACCGGGGCTGACGGCGAGGCACCCGGCGAAGACCGTGAGCGGACCGGGGCGGCGCCCACCGGCGAACCCGGGCAGCGCCCTGGTGCTCATCGCCGGTCCGGAGCCCGGCTGAACAGCCGTTCCACGTCCGGTGCGCTGAAGAAGTCGGCGTGCAACCGGGCGAACGCGGAGACCTCCAGCAGGTTCGCACCCCGTTCGTCCGGCCCGGTCCCGGGGCCGAGGCGCCGGCCGAGCAGATCGGCCTCGATCTGGGCGACGACCGGTCGGCGGTCCGCGGTGAACTGCGACACGACCCGCTTGGAGACGTGCGCGGCCTGCGCGACCTGCGGTTCCCGGAAGTTGTTCAACAACGCCCGCCAGATCAGCAGATCGCTGGGGCGGGTGACGAGCCGGGTGAGCAGTGGCGCCGCCTTCTTGTAACGGCGGGCGGCCCCGTCCTCCGGCCGGTAGCCGGCCCGTAGCGCCGCCACGGCACGCCGGATCGGTTCGTGGCCCGCGGCCTTCGGCACCAACGTCCAGGTGTCCGGGAAGAACGTGAACACCGCCAGCAGGAACAGCAGCCGGTTGTCCTCACCGTCCGCGGTCTGGACGATGCTGGGAATCTCGTGTTCGGCCAGGCTACCCAGCGCGGCCAGCCCGCTTTCCGTCGCGCCCCGGCCGTAGTGCAGGTCGACGAACGCCAGCTGGAAATCGCTGTCCACCGCCAGCAGGTCGGCGAGATCCCGCGGGCTGCGGGTACCGACCACCTCGACGTCGCCGGCGTCGTCGAGGGCCCGCGCCATGTCCGTCTCGACGCCCAGGAAGTCGTCCACGACCATGATCCGTATCGTCACAAGCCTTCTCCCGCTCGGCGGCGGACGGCCCGCGGGGAACGCCAGCGGACGTGTACCTCGGTGCCCCGCTCGGGTCGCGGGTCGAAGGTGATCCCGCCGCCGTAGCGGTTCAGCTCCCAGTCGAGCAGGCGCAGGCTGCCGGCGGGGTCCTCGCCCGCGTCTGCGGGCATCCCCGGACCGTCGTCGGTCACGTCGAGGGTGAACCGGTGGAACCGGTCGTCGGTATCGAGGTCGAGGGCGACACCGACCTCGACCCGGGTCGCCCCGGCCTTCAGCGCGTTCATCACCAGGTCCGCGACAACCCGGCGGGCCAGCTGGTAGTCGGTGCCGCGCAGCGCGATGTCATGGCCGGCGACCAGATGGCAGCGGTGACGTCCACTGTCGGGCAGGATCCGCACGATCACCTGCCACAGCGCCGCGACGTCGTGGGCCCGAGCGGCGCCCCCCTCGGTGAGCATCTCCAGCCGGTTCTCCTCGACGACGACCAGCAGGTCACGCACGAGCACCCGGATCTGGGCCAGGTTCGGGTCCGGTCCCTCGACCGTGGTCGCGACCAGCCGCACCGCGTTCTTGGTCAGGCTGTGCAGGTCCTGCGCCGCACCCTTGCGGACAATGTCCTCCGCGTCGCGCACCGTCGCCACCGTGGCCGCGAGCAGCTGCTCGAAGCAGATCCACACGATCTCCAGGACGAACATGGCGCCGACCGCCGCCGCCCGCAGCACCACCGGCACCGCCGCCACCTCGGGTACCCACGGAACCGCGACGATGAGCACGACGAGGATGGCCAGCAGGCTCGGCATCAGCCGGCGCAGCACCCGCAGCACCCTCGGCGCGGGCTGGTCACTGCGGTCCGAGCCGATGATCACCGGGGCGTACGGGGCGTACCACCCGGCGTCGAGCAGCGCGTTGAGACCCACCAGCCAGGCGAAGGCGACCGAGGCGAGGACCCCCACCGACCGGGCGGAGACCGACAGCCCGGCCACCGGCCACGGCCCGGCGAACAGCAGCCCCGCGGCGACGACCCCGAACGCCTCCAGCAGACCGGGAACGTCGACGATGGCCCGTCCCCGGGTGCCGGCGAGATGCCCGGTCAGGCCCCCGGCGCCGGGCAGGCGTTCGAGGGCGTCGGTCAGTGCCGGCCGGGCATGCACCCCGGACAGCAGGCATCCGACGGTCACCAGCGCGAGCTGCCCGCCCGCCCGGGCCAGTTCGTCGGCGGGCAGCGTCGCGGCGGCGGCCCACAGGACCGCCAGGCAGCCCAGCCGGAGCAGCGAGGTGGTCCGGTGCTGCTCGTCGAGGGCCCGCAACGCGGTCACCCAGACGATGTCGGGCCGAACGGACCGGTCCAACCGCATCCTGTCTCCCCCGCCGTCACCGCCGTCATGTCGTCCTCCGCCGTCACGCCGTCAGCCGCCCGGACCGGCGGTCCGTCCCCGACAATCGCACCCGGGCCGGCCGTGACGAAAGCAAAACTTCGCAGGCCCGTGGAGGGTCGCCACCTGGTCCGGCGGCGCTGCCCGAGTCACCCGCAACCGCAATCAGACGGAGCGACCCGACGGCGATGGGGCAGCCGGTTGGCTGTCCGCCCTGCTGCAGTCCCTGACCGGCCACGACCAGCACACCGGGCACCCTCCGGGCCGTGGACCCGGCGCCCACCCGGCACGACAGCCGGGCTCTCACCCTGCCCAGACCTCGAAAACCCCGGCGACCCGCGCAGAGAAAGAAGATCAGAAAATCCAGTAACATTCAACTCGTCGGGCGGTTGACGGACATGTCCGTCAACCGAAAGACGCACCTTCCGAGGCGATGGGCGCGGGCGAGGCTGTCGGCCAGAATCCACCGGCGCATGTTTTGGGAACCGTCTTACGGGGGATTTCCTATTCACACACACAGGCACGGGGGAGGCGCGATCATGGGGTTCAACAGCAGTGCGACCGTCTACGTCAGCAATGAGACCGGAGGGCATGCGTACATATCTTTCTCGCATGAGTACAGTGACGACGGCCCCCAGGTCTGGACGGGGCCCATCCTGCAACCCGGAGGCAACGCGGGGCCCCTCCAGATCGGCTTCAACACCGGATTTCTCTACACTGGCCTGGACTACTGGTTCTGCGTGGCGCACGTACTCGACGGACCGAGCCCCGGGATCTACGCCACCGAGGGTTCACTCGACCAGCCGATCGACGAGTGCGAGTGCGAGGCCGTGGACAACGGCACGACAATCTACTGCCCCGTCACCACGGAGAACTTCACCATCGCGCTGAACTCCGGGCCCTGCGGCTATCAGATGTACCAGCAGCCGCCCGAGGCACTCCACGGAAAACTCCGTTCCGAGAGGAAGAAGTCGGCGGCGCGATAGCGACGGCGGCATGGATCCAGGCGCCGGAGATCGACTCCGCGGGTGGATCGAGACGCACTCGGCGGATTTCAGACCCGACCTGCGATCGGGTCTGAAATCCTTCGGGCAGGTGCGGGCGTTCGGAGAGCTGTCGATGGTGCTGTGGGCTCTGACTGGTCCTCGGCACCGAGCGGCCGGCAGCCGGTACGCCGCCTGGGCCCAGGACGTCGCGGCCCAGCTCTGGCCAGACCTCGAGGTGGTCGGAGAACATCTTCCCTGGGACGATCTCCCACAACATCACCTGCGAGACCTGCTCGTCATGTTCCCGGTCCTGGAGGAAGTTACTCATCGGCGATCACGGTTTCACGACAAGGTCGTCGAGGTTCTCGGCGGCGGCTTCGGGACGGTACCCGCGGAAGACCTCAAAATCGCTTTTGCGCGAGATACTGCCGGGCTCGGCGACTGCCGCCCGGCAGTCACCCGAGAACTGGCGGCAGAGTTGTCGGCGTGGCCCGGAACCGGCGCCGCGGCGAAGTCATCATGGCTTTACACCATCACACACATGATTTTTTATGCGACGAGGTTCGGCGCTCGCGAGGTCTCCTGGCCGGCTGCCTTCCCCGCCCCGTTAGGTTGTGTTCTCGGTTCGTGTGCCGCGGCGCGTCTCGCCACTCGTGACTATGACATCGCCGCTGAGCTCCTGGCCAGCATCGCATGGTCCGGTTCCGGTATCTCCGCCGCTTTCCTGACCGGAGTCTCCGCTCTGGCCGCGATTGCGCAGGAGCAGGGCAGCGTACCCGTGCGGCCGCCATCCGCCGACGGCGCCGAGCCAGGGTCCCGGTCCGGGCCCGGGTTCAAGGACAGGTACCACGCGACCATCGTCACGCTCGCCGTTCTCGCGGAGGGTGAACTGGCGACGGGAACCAGGGCCCAGGGCAGCTGATTTCAAGCCGCCGCCAGACCGACGAATCTCGCTCTCCACGCCGAACTGGAATGCGTAAGGGGATGCCTCACCGGATGCGAGGCGGCATGACCAGTGAGCCTTATCGCCCACAGGCCGGCAGCAGCTCACAGGGATCACACAGGAGTGGCACAGGGTCTGCGCAGGCGTGGGGCCGACCTTGAGGACATGACGCTGCTGCCGACCGCCGACACCACCACCACCACTGCCGCCGCCACCCGCGCCGTGTCGCCGCGGTTGTACTCATCGATTCCGGCCATCCATTCCTCCGCCGCAGGCGCCGACAGCCATGATGGTCGCGTCGCCCGGCGAGCGACGCGACCGAATCCGCGAGCTGCCGGTCCGGACCATCCCGTCCTGGACATGGTGGTGCCGGTCTACAACGAGGAACGGGATCTCGGGCCGTCCATCCGGCGGCTGCACGCCTTTCTCCTCGAACGGTTCCCGTACCCGTTCCGGATCACGATCGCGGACAACGCCAGCACCGACGGGACCCTGGCGCTGGCCCGCCCCCTGGCCGCCGAGCTGCCCGGCGTCGCCGTCACCCACCTTGAGCTCAAGGGGCGGGGACGGGCGCTGCACGCAGTGTGGTCCGCCTCGGACGCCGACGTCCTCGCCTACACCGACGTCGACCTGTCGACCGACCTCAACGCCCTGCTCCCCCTGATCGCGCCGCTGATTTCCGGGCATTCCGACGTCGCCGTCGGCAGCCGGTTGAGCCGCGGGTCACGGGTGGTGCGCGGGCCGAAGCGGGAGATCATCTCCCGTTGTTACAACTTGCTGCTGCGCCGGACGCTGCGGGTGCGGTTCCGCGACGCGCAGTGCGGCTTCAAGGCGATCCGCGCCGACGTTGCCGCGCACCTGCTGCCGCACGTCGCCGACACCGGCTGGTTCTTCGACACCGAGCTGCTCGTCCTGGCCGAACGCTGCGGGCTGCGGGTGCACGAGGTGCCGGTGGACTGGGTGGACGATCCGGACAGCAGCGTCGACCTCGTCGCCACCGCGCTGGCCGACCTGCGGGGCATCGTGCGCGTTCGCCGCGCGATCGCCAGCGGCACCGTGCCCGTCGCGCACCTGCGCTCCTGGGTCGGCCGCGGCCCGCTCGACCAGGGCTCCGCCGCGCCGCTCGCCGACCAGCCGCCCTACCCGGACGTCACCCCGAAGCATCGGCCCAACCAGCACGACCAGGGCATCCGCGCCACTCCCCCGGTCGCCGATCGGACGACCGCCGATCGGACGACCGCCTCGGCTGGCGCCGGCACCCCGCGC
>NZ_JANEZT010000218.1 GCF_025403405.1 Frankia tisae | reverse complement strand
CGCCGCCCCCACCGTGGCCGACGACGCCCCCGCGGGTCCGACCTCGGCCACGGATCCAGCCACGGATCCAGCCGTGGGAGGATCATCATCCGGCCCGGGCGCAGCGCCCCCGCCCCGCGCGCCGTGGCCGCCACGTGGCCGGGGAACAGCCGACCGACGCCCCTCCTGACCTGGCCTTACTCGCCTACGTGATCGACGGGTCCGGGGAGGACACCGGCCAAGGTCTTGGCGAGGCGGGGCGCACCTGCGATGATGAATCCGCCGCCCGGCACCCCCCGAGCCGGGCGGCACTACACTTTCTGGCCGCTGACCGGTACGGCCGTTGCGTGCGCCGGCTACGACGGGCAGGGCAGCACAACAAGTGAGCCCGGCGACTGCGAACGTCGCCCTTCCAGGTCCGTGACGGTGGCGGTGTAGTTGATCGTGCCGGGATCCTGCGCGGACGCCAGCTGGCCGGTCCACGTCGAACGGTTTCCCGTCGCCTGGCCGAGGCTCAGCGACTCGGTCGTCGTCCGCCCACCGGGCAGGACGGCGGTCAGTTCCACGGCGAAGATGCCGGTCTCGTCGAGCGCCGTCACCGTCACCGTCGCCTGTGCCGCACCCGCCGCCGACGGGCAGCCCGCCCGCGAGACCCGATCCGGCGCGGCCACCACCGAGAGAATTCGCGGTGGTCCGTCAACGCTGGCCGTGATGCGCACGTCCGCCCCGCCGACGCCGTTGCGAGCGCTGACCGGCACGGTGACGTCGACCGGCCCCGGCGGGGCCACCGACCGGTCGAGGGTGATCACCAGGGGAACGTCCGCCCCCGGGTTGACGCGGGGCCGGTCGGGGACGACGGCGAGCCAGGCTGGACTTGCCCCGACCGCGACGTCGACCGGCGCCGTGCCTTCGCCCCGCAGGTCAAGCCGCCAGACCGAGTCGACCGGGCCGAGGTCGACCGTCGTCGCGCTCACCGCGAGGACCGAACCGGTGGGCCGTGGTGCCACCGGGACAGCCGCGGCGGCGCTCTGCCCGGCGGCACGCGAACGGGCTCCGGAGGGCGCCTCGGACGGCGAGGCGAGCACGGAAGCCGGAGCCGTCGAGGCGGCGATGCCGGCTGCGGGAGTCGACGATGCGGCCGCACCCGGCCGGTGAGTCGTGGTGGTCGCCGTCAGCACATCCGACGAGCCCTGCGCCGCCGGCGCGACCGGGGCGGTCGGGCCGCCGGGGCGGTTGGTGGGCCCGGCGGCCCGACCGTTACCGGCCATTCGGCCATGAATCAACACCAGGCTCACAACAAGCAGCGCCAATGCGGCCACTGCGGCGATGACGCGTCCCCATCGGACAGGCAGAATCCTGCCCGGCTTACCCCAGGGAGAGCGGTGCCGCCCCGCCGAACCCGGGCCCCCCGCAACATCATGCGTCATCACGGTCGAGGTTAGGCCGATGGATGACCTCCAGGGGGTCAATTCACTCGTTTCCGTCACGGAGTGCGGGGAGATTTCATTCAGTTTCGCAAATGTAACGCAACGCTGCTATTTGCGACGGTCGGTGGGGGCCGAGTGACGCCGGGAAGACCGATCCAGGCGCCGCCCCCACCAGACCCACCAGGTAAGCGTGTGCGTGACGAGGGCGAAGCCGAACAGCAGGTCCTCGACCGGAGCGTAGGCGATACGTAGCCCCGTGATGGCACCCGAATCGTAGACAACGATGCCGAACCCGGTAAGGATCCCGTTGGACAGCAGTTGGAAGACAACAATGATCGCGTACGAGACCCAGAAGATCCGCCGGGTCACCAGCCGGGTGCGCAGGAGCCACAGGTCGGCGGCAACCGCCGCGGCGACGCCAAGCACCGCCAGCACCGTGTAACTCATTCCTGCCCGTCGTCGGGCTCGTCGCCGGCCGGCCAGCCGCGCACCGCCCGGACCGCCTCCAGGGTCAGCACCGCGCAGACGGGAACCACGAGAAAGAACAGCAGTTCGTCCAAGGGCAGGTGACCGGGCAGCCGCACACCGGTGATGCTGCGCGGATCGAAACTCCAGTGACCGGCCGCGATGGCGTACACGTCCCAGGCGACGAAGATCAGGACGACGGGTAGCAGGGTCAGCAACAGACGGCGTGGGCGGGCGTAGACCCTGGTCCCCAGGAACAGCTCGAGCGGCGCCGTGCCAAGCAGGCAGACGGCCAGGACGGCGAGGTAACTCAGGTGCCGCATGGCGCCTCCGCCTGGCTCAGCCGCTACGCAACCGTCGGGCCAGCGCGGCGGCGCTGGCGGCAGGGTCCTCGGCGGCGGTCAGGGCACGCACGACAACCACCCGACGGGCCCCCGTGTCGAGGATGTCGTCGATGGTGTCCGGGCCGACGCCGCCGGTGACGAACCAGGGCTTCGCGCCGGAGAGGAACGGCGGGGCATGGCGGGCGGCGAGCCGGGGCAACCCGAAGCCGACCGGTGGACGCCCCTGCTTGGTCGGGGTCGCGTGCACCGGGCCGACGCACACGTAGTCGACGTCCGGGTCGGCCAGCGCCGCCAGGAACTGCTCGGGGCTGTGCGTCGACTGGCCGATCAGGACGTCCGGGCCGACCAGCCGGCGGGCGAAGGCGGGCGGCACGTCGTCCTGGCCGACGTGCAGGATGTCCACTCCGGTGAACGCGGCGAGGTCGGCACGGTCGTTGGCGCTGACCAGCGTGTCCCGGCCGGCGCCGGCTGCGGCGATTTCACGCAGGCCGCGCACCTCGTCGGCCCATTCGAGGTTCTTCTCGCGAAGTTGTACCAGGTCGACACCGCCCCGGCCGGCCGGGCCGATCACGGCGTCGAGGAACGGACCGAACTCGGCCCGCCGCGGCGTGCAGAGATACAGCCGAGCGTCGGCGAGCCGCCGCAGCCGGTCCGCCCGCACCGACCCTCCCACCGAAGCCCCGTCCCCTGCCGACGCGCTGGGCATCAGTTGCCATCCAATCCGTAGGATCTGGGTCGTTCCCGTTCCCGGCGCTGCGCGACCTCGCCACCGCTAACCTCCGGCGACGGCACGCACGATCTCCAGGATGTCACCGTCCGCGAGCCGGACGCCGGACAACTCGGACGGGGTGAGCGCCAGCCCGTTGCGTTCGACGACCACCGAACCGGGCCGCAGGCCGAGCTCGACGAGTAGGTCGGGCAGCGGCTGGCCGTCGGCGACCGCGCGGACGGCGCCGTTGACGACGACCTGTGCCGGGGCCGGTCCCCGCGGCGGAGTGGGGACCGGCGCCGAGGCGGGCGGCGGGCGATCGACCATGCCTCGACCCTACGGGAGCCGGCAGCCCACGACAGCCCACAAGGAACCACGACCGCGCGGCCCCGGTCAGAAGGCGAGGGCCTGAGCCCGGCGCTTGACCTCCTTGCCGCGGTTCTCGATGAGCGCCTGCATCGGGGTGCCGGGCAGGCTCGGATCCTCCCGGAAGAGCCAGTCCAGGGCCTCGTCGTCGGTGAACCCCGCGTCCGCGAGGAGCGTGAACAGGCCCGGCAGGCCCTTGACCACCACACCGTCGCAGATGAACTCCGCCGGCACCCGTAGGACGCCGCCCTCCCGCCGGGCCAGCATCGTCCGGTCGCGCACCATCTGCCGAACACGGGTCACGGGAACCTGCAACTGCGTTGCGGCGTCGGGCAGGGTCAGCCAATCCATGGTCAACAGTAAACACCTAAGCCGGGGCGGCGCCGTACGAGGCCCGGTGGGTGCGCACCACCGATGACCTCGACAGACCCGGCGAGAGTCAGCACCGGCGCAGCGTCACAGCGGCACGACCTGTGCTCCGCCGGAGGCGGCCGACCGCACCGCGGCCTCCAGCACCGCAACGACCGGGCGGGCCGCCTCGATGCCATAGCCCACGAGGGGCCAACCGGAGACCAGGCAGTCGGCGAGGTCGCGGTAGAACGCCGCTGCGCCGCCCGGCCCCGGCCCGGGCGCCGGCAGCGGAAGTCGGGTACGGACGCCGTCGTAGGTGGCCAGCAGCAGCGAAGCCGGGCCGTCGGCGTCGTCGTCCGGCGCGGCGCGGCGGCCGGCGTGCCGGCCCGAGACCACCTGCTCGTCGCCGAACGGATCGGGGTTCGCGGCGGCCGGGGCGCCATCGAGGATCAACGTGCCCGCGCTGCCGAGCACCTCGATCCACGGGCGCACCGCCACCGTCAGGTCGGAGACGGTGATCTGCGCCTGCGCGCCGTTCGCGAAGCCCAGCAGCAGCTGGCTGTGGTCGGCGTTGCTGACGTGGTGCCAGACCCGCTTGAGTTCCGAGGCGCTGACCCACTCGACCGGCTCGTCCACCAGCGCGAGCACCTGGTCGACGCCGGCGGCCCCGCGATCGTAGAGCTGGCCGCCGCTGATCCGCTCGTCGTCGCGCCAGGTACCCGCGGGCCGGCGCAGGCCGCCGCGGTGCAGAGCCAGCCGTAGCGGCTCCCCGATCGCGCCCCGCCCGACGGCCGCGTGCAGCGCGCGATAGCCGGGGTCGGCCCGTCCCTGTGGGTACACCGCGAGCAGCAGGTTGCGCTCCGCAGCGAGCTCGGCGAGCTGGTCGGCGTCGGGCGTCGTCAGGCACAGCGGCGCCTGCACGACCACGTGCTTGCCGGCCTCCAGCGCCCGTCCGGCCCACTCGAGATGGGTGTGCGTCGGGGTGGCGACGACGACCACGCCGAGCTCGGGGTCGTTCACCAGATCGTCGGGGTCCTCGACCCGGTGGGGCAGGCGGCCCGCGGAGTGCGCGGACGCGCGGCCCGGGCCTCCGTCGCACAGGGCTGTCAGTTCCAGCCCCTCAGTTGCGTCGAGGCCCGCGTGGTGGGCTGCGGTGGTGTCGGGAGTACCGAGTAGGCCGACGCCGACCGGCGGCGCGTCGTGCACGCCGAGGCAGTGCCGCAGCCACCGCCCGACGAGCCGATGGTAGGCCGGGTCACCGAGCACGCTGGCGCCCGTGCCCAGGGTGAACATGCCGAGCCCCGTCTCCGGCCGCCAGGTGCAGACGGGGTATTCGCTCATCTCATGGCGGATCAGCAGCAGTCGCTCGACGTCGTCGGCGACCTTCTCCGGGATGACCCAGCTCTCCCGCGGGCGGAAGTCACCCGACCGCGCCATGATCGCGCCGCCCTGCGGCCCGGCCTGCAATCGCAGTTCGTAGGGGGGCGTCGTGCGGCCGGGGATGAGCCCGGAGGCATCCACCAGCGGGCTTTCGGCGGGCAGGGCGCGCACGGTCGGGCCGGCGAGCAGCACCGGGACGGACTGCCGGGCACGGTCAAGCAGCTCCTGCTCGACGTGGTCGAGGGGACGATCGATGAGGACGAGAAGCGCGTCCGCCGACCGCGCCGAGGTCGGGCCGAGACCCGCTGCGCGCAGATGGTCGCCGAGCGCGTTCACCCCAGGCAGGTTTGACACCAGGTGAATGCGAGGCACGCCCGGCACTCTAGTGGCCTTCACGACGCTTGCCGTCATTCGGGTCGAGAAGGGCCGGAACGAGCCCTCCCTACATTACGAACAGTGCCCTACAACTGCCCTCAAAGACAACTGCCCTCAAAGAGCGCATAGGCGAATTGCCGCGGCACCGTCCGGAGGCAGAACGGCCCGTTAGCGCCGGCATCGTCCGGACCGGGCTCGACGGCCCGGGTTCCGACCGGTTCAACGCGGCGAGGCAGGTGGGCCCGGGCGGGCTCAGCCCAGTGCCGCCCGCGCGGCCGGCGGGTCCACGGGAGGACCGGTGCGCGGGTCGGGATGGTGCCAGGGGGTCGAGTCGACGAGTGGGAAGGCGTCCTTCCACACCGGCTCGTAGCCGGCCGCGACGAGCATCGCGGCGACCTCAGCCGGCGCGCGCTCGTCCGAAATCGAGAACTGCTCCTGGGCGGTGCCCGGCGAGCCGTAGCCGCCGGGCTCGGTGGAGGAGCCCGCGCTGATCGTCGTCGCCGCGATGCGGACCAGGCCGTCGCGCATCGCCGCCGGTTCCCGGGTGGACAGCGTCAGCGCGAGATCGGGTTCGACCAGCCGCAGGGCCGCGTACGCCTGCACGAACTCGGGGTCCGCGACGACCACCGCCGGCGGGAACCCGCTGGCACTCGGCTTGATGCGCGGCAACGCGACCGACACCTCGGTCCGCCAGTACCGCCGCGACAGGAACGACGCGTGGGCGGCCAGGGCGAGCACGTCAGCCCGCCAGTCCGGGGCGAGGCCGAGCAGGGCACCGATCCCCAGCCGGCGCGCCCCGGCGCCCGCGGCCCGTTCGAACGATGACAGCCGGCGGTCGTAGTCGCGCTTCCAGCCCGCGACGTGCACCTCGGCATACCGGGCCCGGTCGTAGGTCTCCTGGTAGTGGACGACACCCTCCAGCCCGGCCCGCACCAGCCGGGCGTAGGTGTCGTCCGACCAGGTCTGCGTCTCGATCGACAGCGACGGGAACATCGGCCGCAGCCGCTCGACCACGGCGACGAGGTAGTCGGCGGACACCTCGACGCGGTGTTCCCCGGCGACCAGCAGCAGGTGGCGGAAGCCCCGCCCAGCCAGCAGCCTGCCCTCGGCCGCCACCTCGTCGACGCTGAGGGTGCGCCGCGCGACGGGCAGGCCCTTGGCGAAACCGCAGTACGTACAGGACGACAGGCAGGCGTTCGAGACGTACAGCGGGGCGAACAGGCGCACGGCCCGGCCGAAGCGACGCAGCGTGGTCGCCCGGGCGGCGAGCGCGAGCTCCTCCAAGCGTCCCGTCGCGGCCGGTGAGAGCAGGACGGCCAGTTCCTCGAGCCCAAGCCGCCCCGGCGCCGACTCGCCCCGGCCGGCCGGATCGGGAACGACCCGGCGCAGCACTGCGTCGACCTCCGCCAGCGTCGTGCGCCCCGACCGGGCGGACAGGGCGGACAGGTCCAGCGCGGCGAGCTCACGGGCGAACTCCCCCCGCGGCGCGCTCACCCGACCGCCTTGCCGTTGCCGTTCGCAGAGGTCCCGGGGGGCACAGAGGTCCCGGGGGACGCAGCGCCGAGGGCGCCGAGGAAACCGGTCAGCGGCGAGGACGCGGACGCCGCGGTGGCCGTGCCGGGTCCGGCCTGCCCGGCCAGGTAACCCAGCCGCCCGGCGACGGTCGCGAGCGCAAAGGCCCGAGCCATCCGCACCGGGTCGGCCGCCACCGCGATCGCCGTGTTGACCAGCACCGCGGCCGCGCCGATCTCCATCGCCTCGGCCGCGTCGGAGGGCACGCCGAGGCCGGCGTCGACGATCACCGGCACGCCCGCGCCCGCCACGATCGCCTCGATCGCGTCCCGGGTGCGCAGCCCCCGGTTCGAGCCGATCCAGCTGCCCAGCGGCATGACCGTGGCGCAGCCGGCCTCCTCCAGCCGGCGGGCCAGCACCGGGTCCGCCGAGCAGTACGGCAGGACGGTGAAGCCGTCGGCGACCATGAGCTCAGCGGCTCGCAGGGTCTCGATCGGGTCCGGGGCGAGCGTCCGCGGATCCGGGGTGACCTCGAGCTTGACCAGGCCGGTTCCGGTGGCCGCGCGGCCCAGGCGGGCCAGCCGCAACGCCTCCGCCGCGTCCGCGGCACCGGAGGTGTTGGGCAGCAGCGTCATGGCCGGCGGGACGAAGTCGAGCACGTCGCCCTCGCCGGCGCGGTCGAGGTCGACCCGCCGCAGCGCGACCGTCACGATCTCGGCGCCGGAGGCGAGCAGGCTGTCGCGCATCACCTCGTGGGCGGCGAACTTGCCCGTTCCGACCAGCAGGCGGCTGCCATAGGAGCGGCCGGCGATCACGAGATCATCGCCCCCGTGCGGCTCGCCCGCCTCGACGGCGCCGGACCACGAGACGCCGAACGGCGCGGACCATCCTGACCTGGGAACGGTGGGACCTGACGGAACCTGCGACATGATGACCATCCTCCCCACGCGCGCATGACCGCGATCGGGTATGCGGGTCGCCGACGGTGTTCCTGGCCGGCCTCTCAGCCCACGTCCACGGGCTCCCCGGTGCAACCCACAGTCTAGCCGGCCCGACGCCGCCACCGAGCCGGATCGACGCACCCCCGCCGGAGCGGCCACACCGGGGGCCCGCGGATCGGGGGCGGACCGCCGATTACCCGAACGTGCCGGGGCACGTCCTCGTCGGCCGGGCGGCCTTGCCGTGGGCAGGCGCGGGCCGCTGCGGATGCGCGCAGCCCGGTCGCCGCTTACGGAAGGGCTGGAGATTCAGTCGAACACCATCAGCCGGTATGACCGATAGCAACGGCTATGTCCGAGGCATCTCGAAGCGTTCCCGACCCCCGGCTCGAATCTGGAACTAACACCACGAGGCTCCGGTAGCGGCATGGTCTGGCAGCGATCGTAAACTGTCTCCCGTGGATGCCACCGTGGCCGACCCCGTCATAGATCGGCTTCTCGATGGCCGTTACACGGCGCAGGAACGGATCGCCGTCGGCGGCATGGCGACGGTGTACGTCGCGCACGACAACCGGCTGGATCGGCTCGTCGCCCTCAAGGTGATGCATCCCAATCTCAACCACGACCCGGAGTTCGTCGCCCGCTTCCACCGCGAGGCCAAGGCGGTGGCGCGCCTGAACACCCCCCGGGTCGTCTCGGTGCTCGACCAGGGCTCCGACCACACTCCGGCCGGCCTGGTCAACTACCTGGTCATGGAGCTGGTTCGCGGCCGGTCGCTGCGCCAGCACCTGGCCGCCCGCGAGCGGCTGCCGGTCGCCGAGGCCGTCGAGATCATCGAGCCGGTGATGGAGGCGCTCGCCGCTGCGCACGCCGCGGGCATCATCCATCGCGACATCAAACCCGAGAACATTCTTCTCGGTGATGACGGCCAGGTGAAGGTCGCCGACTTCGGCCTGGCCCGCCCGCTCGGGCAGCCCACCCAGGCGCTCACCGACGGGGTGGTCATGGGCACCGTCGGCTACCTCGCACCCGAGCAGGTCACCCAGGGCACCGCCGACACCCGCAGCGACGTCTACGCCGCCGGGGTGGTGCTGTTCGAGTCGTTGACCGGCCAGCTGCCACACAGCGGCGCGACCCCGATGTCGATGGCCTACCAGTCCGTCCACGGGGACGTGCCGGCGCCGTCCACCCTCGTCGAGGGCGTCCCCGCGGAGCTCGACGGCCTCGTGCTGCGGGCGACGTCGCGCGACCCGAGCCGTCGGCCGGCCGACGGCGCAGCCCTGCTCGACGAGCTGCACCGCATCGGGCCGTACCTGCCAGCGGCGGACGCCTACCAGACCGGCTTCACCGGCGAGGTCGAGCGGATCGGCCTGATCGGCCCGGCTTCCGAGGGCTCGGAGCCCGACTACACCCGCGCCTTCCAGCCCGCCGACTACGACGCCGACTACCACAACGACTACCACGACGCCCGCGGCGCCGGGCCGTTCACCGGCGCGGAGTCGGGGCGGCCGTCGAGGGCCGGTACCGCGGAGCATGATCCGGCCGCCGGGCCACCATACGTGGGCGGGGTCGCGAGCCAACCCGGAACCGGGGCGCTCTACCGCTCCTCCGCCACGCCCGGCCAGACGTCCACCAGCTATCTCGGCGCCGCGCACGGTCGCCGCCGCGCCGCGGGCTCGGGTGCGGGTTCCGGTTACCGTCGGTACGCGCCGTTCGCCGTGGGCGGCGCGGCGATTCTCGTCCTGCTCCTCGGCTTCATCACGCTGCACTCGCTGTCCAGCGACAAGATCGAGGTCCCGCAGCTGACCGGCCTCAGCAAGTCGGACGCCGAGGCGGTGCTGCACGACGACGGGCTCAAGCAGACCTACCTCGATCCGGTCGCCAACCTGACCGTGGCCGCCGGTCACATCGCCCAGCAGGATCCCAAGGACGGGACGAAGGTCGACAAGAACGCGGTGATCACTCTGCGGCTCAGTTCCGGGCCGGCGACCGTCGCCGTGCCGGACCTGGCGAATCTCACGCAGAACCAGGCCACGGCCCGGCTCAAGGAGCTCGACCTCGCCGTGGGTGGGCTGTCCAACCAGGCCAGCGACACCGTCCCCGCCGACCACGTGATCGGCACGAACCCGGCCGTCAACACGATGCTCAAGCCCAAGGACGGCGTCACCCTGATCATGTCGAGCGGGCCGGACGCCAGACAGATGCCGGCCGACGTCATCGGCAAGACCTACGACGCCGCCAAGGCGGAGATCGATGCCCTCGCCGTTGCGGGAGTCACGGTCCAGCGCGCGTTGACCGTGACCGAGGACGCGACCCCCGGCAACGTCGTCGGTGCCGCCCCCGGGGTCGGCCAGGAGATCGTGCCCAACAGCACCGTCACGCTCACGGTCGCCTCCTCGCCCGACGCCGGTGACGACTCCACCGGCGGCGGTGACGGCAGCGGCGTGCAGGTCACCGTCCCCACACTGATCGGCAAGACCTATCGCGACGCCGAGGGCATCCTCCGCCAGCGCGGGCTGAAAATCGATCGGTTCGCCGTGCTCGGCAACCCGACCGACCGGGTGACAGCCCAGTCCGCCCAGCCCAACTCCAAGATCGAAAAAGGTAGTACAGTACACGTGAACACTGTGTGGCAGTTCGGTAACTGAACGACGGTCAACCTCGGTCGGGCCGGCGCGGGGGCAGCCGGCTCCCGGACCGCCGCCACACGACCGCTCCCAGGGGGGGACGTGAGGGCAGCGCGCGACCGCAGCCGGGATCCCGCCGAAGAGGAGCAGCCCGGGCTTCGGCTGCGTGGCTTCCGGTGGTGGCGGCCGCGTCGGACCCGCGCCAAGCAGGCCGCCACGCTCCTGGACGGCCAACGCCCGCCGACCGACCCCGCCGAACTCCGCCTGGTGAACGCAGCGGCAGCCCTACGTGGCCTCCCGACACCCCGGATGAGCCCGGTGCGCCGCGACGCCCTGCGCGCCCACCTGCTCGCCGTCCTCACCCAGACCGCCCTCGCCCAGGCAGGGTCCGCCCAGGCAGGGCCCGCCATCGCCCGTGGCTCGGGCGCTACCGGGCGGAGGGTGCGTCGAGTCTCGCCTCGACGAGCTCGGGTTCTGCGCACCGCCCGCCCGCTACTGGCCGTCTCCCTCGCCTGTGCGGTGGCTCTGGTCGGCCTCGCCGTCAGCGCGCAGGACGCGTTGCCGGGCGAGACGCTGTACAGCGTCAAACGGCAGGTCGAGAACATTCAGGTGTCGCTGGCGCGCGATCCGGTCGCGAAGGCGAAGACCCGCCTCGACGTCGCCGGTACCCGCATGGATGAGCTGCGCACGATCACTCTTGGCCAGGGCGCCCACATCGACCGCCCCACCGGCGCTGCCGACCAGCCGCCGTCGGGCCCCGCGAGCCTGCTCCCGCCGACGGATCCGTTCGCCCAGCTGTGGATCACCGGAACGGGTCTTCCCCTCCCGCAGGTCCGGCC
>NZ_JANEZT010000217.1 GCF_025403405.1 Frankia tisae | reverse complement strand
CGGCGGCGGTAGACCAGCCGCTCCACCACCAGGTAGCGGGCGATCACCGCGGCGGCCAGCGACAGCAGGGTCGCCGTGCCGATGCCGAACCCCCACCGGCCGACGAGCAGCGCGAGCAGCGGCAGCCGGATGACGAGGTCGAGATTGTTGATGATCGCGAACGCCGGGTAGCGTCGCCGCCGCGAACCGGCCTGACGGTCCCAGACCAGCAGTTCGCAACCGACGAAGTTCCAGGCGATCGCGAGCTGCGTGGCGAGGATCGCCGCGGCCAGGTAGTGCAGGCCGAGATGGTGCAGCACGGCCGTGCCGAGCAGGTTCGGGACGGTGCCGGACGCCCCGACCAGGGCGAACCGCGCCGGGCGAGGAACCCGCAGCGAGAACAGCCGCCGGGCGAACCGAACCCCCTCGGACATCGAGGCGTTCGACGCACCGGTGTGCCGCTCGGCGAAGGCGTAGCCGACCTCCCGGATGCGCAGCGGGCCGGCGGTGGCCAGCAACTCCAGCAGGATCTTGTAGCCGTCGGGACGCAGCCCCGCCTGGTCGACCGCGGCCACCCGGACGAGGAAGAAGCCGCTCATCACGTCGGAGACCCCACGCAGCCGCCGCGGGAACGCCAGTCGGCAGACCAGGTTCGAGCCGGTGGAGACGAGGTGACGGGTGGCCCCGGCGAGACCGGAGGCACTGCCGCCGGGCACGTACCGGCTGCCGATGACCACATCGGCGGCGTCGTGCTCGGCCGCGGCGAACAGGGCGGGGATCGTCTCCGGCGGGTGCTGCAGGTCCCCGTCGATGATCACGGCGTAGGGGGCCGCGCACAGGGCGAACCCCTCGCTGACCGCGCCGCCGAGACCACCCACCCGGTCCCGCGGCGCGCGGTGGTGCACTCGCACCGGCAGGCCCACCGTCGGCCGGACCCGGGCGATCGCCTCGGGCGTTCCGTCGTCGGAGTCGTCGACGAAGATGACCTCGCTGGCAAGGCCTCGCAGCGCGTCGTCGAGCCGGCGCAGCAGGGGTTCGACGTTGTGCGCCTCGTTGCGCGTCGGCACCACGACGGACAGTCGCGGCGCCACCGCCGCCGCTCCCACCGCCGCCGCTCCCACCGCCGCCTCCCCCGGCGCGGCCAGCCGGTCCGGTGAGGTGCCCAGCCGGTCCGGTGGGGTGCGGGGCAGGGGCAGTGCCGGTCGGCGCAGTAGGCCGGTGAGGTCGTCGGGAAGACCGCCGGCATTCGTCGGCGTCATCGCGGCTGGCCTCCGCCCGGTCCGCGCACTATCAGGAAGCGGACCAGCGCCGGATGGTTCCCGTTACCCGTGGCGGCGGCCACCGGCAATGTGGCACAGCGTCTGTCGGACCTGGTTGTACCGATGAGCATGGTGAATTTCCCCCAGCTGCAGCCGAAAAAATGAACAGCGGATCGGGCCAATTTCCCTGACACCCCCGGCCCGATCTCGGCCTGACAACTCCCGAGGCCGAGCGAAAAATTACCGTACGGTCGCGACAGCTGTGCACGGGTTCCCACCAGGCACACTCCGAGACACAACCGACGCCGCTACGCGACCCGTCGACGGACCCAACCGCCGCGGAAACCACGACTTTTCTCCCGACAATCCTGCGCACCTTTACCGGCGCCCACGGCCCGCCTTCGCTCGCGGTCGCGGGCGGGACAAAAAAGGCATCGCCGTCAAAAGTTCCAATGCCGAAAAACGGGCCTATCGGCCGGATCGAACGAGTCCGGACCGGTTACGCCTGCGCCGAGCCCGCCGCGTCAGGTTGCGACGGTCGGGGGCTCTGCGGGCCAGGGGCGACAGAGGGGGGCACGGCGAGCAGCTCGGCGAGATGGCGGCCGCGCCGGGTGGTGACGTGCGCGGCCTGGGTCCGGCAGGAGAAGCCGTCGGCGAGCAACACCGCGTCGGCCGGAGCCGCCGCGGACGCCCGGCCGATGCCCCGCTCGGCGATCGCGACGGAGACGTCGTAGTGCCCGGCCTCCATCCCGAAGTTGCCGGCCAGGCCACAGCAGCCGGCGAGCACCTCCAACCGGGCGCCGGCCGCCGAGAGCAGGTCGCGGTCGGCCGTGAAGCCCATGACCGCGTGCTGGTGGCAGTGCGGCTGGGCGAGCACCCGCACCCCGTCGAGGCGCGGCGGCACCCAGCCGGGGGTGGCCGCCAGCAGCTCGGCCAGCGTGCGCACCCCGCCCGCCACCTGCGCCGCGACCGGATCGTCGGGAAGCAGCCCGGTCAGATCGCCGCGCAGCACCGCGGTGCAGGACGGCTCCAGACCGACGATGGGCGTGCCCGCGCGGACGTACGGCGCCAGGCTGGCCACGGTCGCCCGCAGCCGTCGGCGTGCCCCGTCGAGCTGGCCGGTGGTGATCCAGGTCAGCCCGCAGCACAGCGGGCCGGGCGGTACGATCACCCGGTAGCCGGCGGCGGACAGCACCTCGACCGCCGCCCGGCCGACCTCGGGCGAGAACGACTCGGTGAACGAGTCGATCCAGAGCACGACGTCCCGGCCCGCACCATCTCGCCGCAGCGCCGCCTGCCGCCACCAGCGGCTGAACGGCTCGACCGCGAACGCGGGGACGTCGCGGCGGGGATCCATGCCGCCGAGGCGCAGCAGGGCCCGCCGCGCCGCGGGCCGGGACAGCACGGCGTTGACCAGCGCGGGCGCCCGGCCGGCGAGTCGGGCCCAGCGCGGCAGCCAGCCGAGGGTGTAGTGGCCGACCGGCCGGATCCGGCGGCGGTGCGCCCGGTACAGCACCTCGGACTTGTAGGTCGCCATGTCCACCCCGGCCGCGCAGTCGTGCGCGCAGGCCTTGCAGGACAGGCACAGGTCCAGCGCCTCGGTGACCTCCCGGGCGGCGGGACCGCCCCGGACCAGCGTCCCGTTCGCCATCTCCTGCAGCACTCGGGCCCGCCCGCGGGTGGAATCCTTCTCGTCCCGGGTGGCCAGGAACGACGGGCACATGAACCCGCCTGCCGCCGACGTGTCGGCCCGGCAGGTCCCGAGCCCGACGCAGCGATGCACCGCCCGCCCGAAGTCCCCCGCGTCCGACTCGAAGGCGAAGCCGCCGACGAGAGGCAACGGGCGGGCGGCGGGCAGGCGCAGGTCGGCGTCGACCGGCCGGGGCCGGACCAGTACGCCCGGGTTGAGCAGGTCCGCGGGGTCGAACAGGTGCTTGAACCCGGCGAAGGCGGCGATCGCGGCCGGCGAGTACATCCGGGGCAGCAGCTCGCTGCGGGCCCGGCCGTCGCCGTGCTCACCCGACAGCGACCCACCGTGCGCGGCGACCAGGTCGGCGGCCTCGCCGAGGAAGGCGCGCAGCCGGCCCGGCGCGGCCCCGAGCGGCAGGTCGAGCCGGACGTGGACGCAGCCGTCACCGAAATGGCCGTAGGGCACCCCGGCCAGCCGGTGGGCGCGCAGCAGCTCCTCGAAGTCGCGCAGGTAGGCGCCGAGCCGCTCGGGCGGCACGGCGGCGTCCTCCCAGCCGGGCCAGGCCGGCTCGCCGTCGGCGGTCCGCCCGGCCAGCCCCGCGCCGTCCTCCCTGATCCGCCACAACGCGCGGCTCTCGGGCCCGGCCGCCAGCACGCGGACCGCCGCCGTCCCCGCGTCGGCCGCCAACGCCCGGCCGGCCGCCAGGGCCTGCTGCGGGGTGTCCCCACCGATCTCGACGAACAGCCAGCCGGTGCCGGCCGGCAACGCCGGCACCGCGCCCGCCCCGCGGTGGCGGCGGACGATGTCGACCAGCCGGGCGTCCATGCCTTCCATGGCCAGCGGCCCGTGCGCCCGCAGCGGCACCACGGCGTCCGCGGCGGCCGGCATGTCGGGATAGCCGAGCACCACCATGGCGGTCGCGGACGGGGGTGCCACCAGCCGCACGGTCGCGCCGAGCACAACCACGCAGGTCCCCTCGGTGCCCACCAGCGCCCTGGCCAGGTCCGCGCCCCGCTCCGGGAGCAGGTGCTCCAGGGAGTAGCCGGACACCTGGCGGCCAAATCGCCCGAGCTCCGTGCGCAGCGTCGCCAGGTTCGCCCGGACGAACGCGTCGAGCCCGGGGATCTCGTCGCGCTCGCCGACGCCGACGCCGACGCCGACGCGCAGCCGGCGACCGGTGCCGTCGAGCACGTCGAGGGACAGGACGTTGTCCGCGGTGCGACCGTAGGCGATCGCGCGCGAGCCACAGGCGTTGTTGCCGATCATCCCGCCGAGGGTGCAGCGGGCGTGGGTGGACGGGTCCGGGCCGAAGCGCAGGCCATGGCGGCCGGCGGCGGCCTGCAGCCGGTCGAGGACGACCCCGGGTTGCACGGTGGCTGTGCGTGCGGCGGGGTCCAGCGCGACGATCCGGTCCAGGTGCCGGCTGACGTCCACCACGACGCCGGGGCCGACCGCGTTGCCGGCGATCGAGGTGCCGGCGCCCCGCGTGGTCAGCGGGGTGCCCGTGGCCCGGCAGACCTCGGCGACCGCCGCGATGTCGTCGACCTCCCGCGGGAACACCACCACCGCGGGCGGCACCCGGTAGTTCGACGCGTCCGAGGAGTACTCCGCCCGCCGCCGGGCGGAGGCGTCGACAGCCGACACGGCCGCGCCCGGCCGCTCGCCCAGCGCCGCCCGCAGCCGGACGACCAGCTCGGCCCGGTCCCTCGACCTGTCCTCGTTCCCCGTCACCCAACCATCCTGGCCGCTGGACCGGGCCGCCCGCACGGGATCGGCGGTCCGATCACCGGCGGTCGGGGCATTCCTGTTCGAGGCCGCCCAGGACCGGCGGGAGCTCGCCGGAGTGGACGACGCTGAGCGAGCGGGTGGCCCGGGTCAGCGCGACGTAGAGGTCGGCCAGGCCCCGGGTCGGTTCGGTAAGCAGCGCGGCCGGTTCGACGAGCACCACCGCATCGAACTCCAGGCCCTTGGTCTCCGCCACGCTGAGCACCGCGACCGGCGCATCCAACGCGTTGCCGGCGGCGCTGGCCGGGTCGACCGAGTCGGCGACGACGGCCAGGTCGGGCAGCAGGGCCATCAGCGCCGAACGCAGGGCCAGCACGTCGCGGGGCCGCGTGATCACAGCCACGCGGCCGGGGCCCCCCGCCGCCTCCCGTCTGGCCGCATGCGCGACGGCGGCCAGCAGCTGCGCGGACGGCTCGCCCGCGGGGGACGGCGCGTCCCCCAGCAGCCGCGCGAGCCCGGGGACGTCCTCGACGGCGACATCGCCGACCCGCAGCGCCGTGGGTCGGCGGCCCACTGCGCGGACCGAGACCGGTGCCGTCAACGACGGGTTCTGCGCACGCAGAACCTCCGCCGCGACGTCCATGATCTCCTGCGGGGTGCGGTAGTTGACGCTGAGCCGTTCCACCGTGAACCGCTCGTCGACCACGGGCGCCAGCAGCTCCGCCCAGCTCGTCGGCGCGCCCGGCCGGGCGGTCTGGGCGAGGTCCCCGACGAGGGTGGCCGTGCGCCCCGGGCAGCGGCGCCACAGCAGCCGCCACAGCATCGGGGAGACCTCCTGGGCCTCGTCGACGATCAGATGGCCGAACGCCCAGCTGCGGTCCTCGCGGGCGTGCTCGGCGGCGGAGCGCCGCACCCGCGGGCCGGACCAGCGGTCGGCGAGCGCCGCCGCGTCGATCTGCCCTTCCAGGCCCAGCATGTCGACCACGCCGCGGGCGTACTCGCGTTCCTCCGCCCGCTCCCGGTCGGCGCGCCGGGCCGCCTCGAGGCCCGCCTCCTCCTCGGGGTCACCGAGCAGCTCGGCTGCCTCGTCGAGCAGCGGCACGTCCGCCGGGGTCCAGCGCCGCCCGCCGCCGGCGGCCCGCGACGTGATGGGCCGGTCGGCAGTGACGGTCGGATCGCCCGTGCGCGGGACCGGAATCCTGGACGCGGCCCGGGGACCGGCGGAACCAGCGCCCGCGGCGGTCGGAAGCAGGTTCGCCGCGGCGAACAGGTCATCGGCGTCGTCCACCGCCTCCGGACCGCCGACGCCGCCGGCCTGCAACGCCCGCGGCCCACCGGCGCCGGGCAGCGACCGGCCGGGCCGCGACCGGCCGGCCCGGGCCGGGGGCAGGTCCTGCAACAGGGCTCGTTCGGCCGGCCGCAGGCGGCTGCCCGCCGCCCGAGCGAGCGCGTCCGAGTCGGCGAACAGGTCGCCGATGAGCTGCTGCGGCGTCAGCAGCGGCCACAGCCCGTCGAGAACCGCCCGGATCTCCTCCTCCGCCCACAGGTCACGGGTGATCTGCCCGCGCTCGTCGGCGTCGAGCAGGCCGCCGGGAATCTGGCGGACCACCTGGGTGGTGAGCTCGGCGAGCAGCTCGCGCAGGAAGACCCGCCGGGCCGAGTTGTGCGGGCGGCGGCTGCGGCGGGCCCGGGTGCGGGCGCGGGCGACGGTGTCCTGGCCGAGCCGCAGCACGTGGTCGTCATAGTTGATCACCAGCTCCTGGTGGGGCAGGCGTTGGCGGTCCCGGACCGCCCCGGCGACGACCTCGGCCATCCGCGGGTCGCCCTTGAGAGTGGCGACCTCGACCGGTTCGGTGCCGGTGGCGTCGACCCCGGGAAACAGCCGCCCGGGGGTCGCGAAGACCACCCCGGTCTCGCCGAGCGACGGCAGCACCTGATCGATGTACCGCAGGAACACCGGGCTCGGCCCCACGATCAGCACACCGGACTGGTCGAGCCGGGCCCGGTCGTTGTACAGCAGGTACGCCGCGCGGTGCAGCGCCACCGCCGTCTTGCCGGTCCCCGGGCCGCCGTCGACGACGAGGATGCCGTTCGCCCGGGCCCGGATGATGCGGTCCTGCTCGGCCTGCAGAGTCGCGATGATGTCGTGCATGCGGCCGGTACGCGGCGCCGCGAGCGTCTCCAGCAGCATCGAGTCCCCGGACTGCGCCACCGCGCCGCCCGGCGCGGGCCCCGTCGGCCCCAGTGGGTCGTCCGCGATCCCGGTGACCTCCCGTCCCCGGGTGCGCAGGTGCCGGCGGCGGACCAGGCCCTGCGGATCGGCGAGGGTCGCCCGGTAGAAGGCGGTGGCGACGGGGGCGCGCCAGTCGACGAGGATGGGCTCCTGCTCGCTGTCGGACAGCCCGATCCGCCCGATGTAGGTGCGCCGGCCGTCGTCATGATCCATGGCGCCGAAGCAGAGCCGGCCCTCGGCGGCGTCGAGGCGGGCGAGCCGGTCGGCGTGCGCCGCGGCGAACACGTCCCGCTCGACGATCGACTGCGGAGTGCCCGTGCCGACGTTGAGCAGCACCCCGCGCAGCTGCTCCCGGGTGATCTCCCGGACCTCGTCCAGCCGGGTGTACAGCGTGTCGAGGTATGCCTGTTCGCGGGCGCGCTCGACATCCTGCATGGTCGGCACCGGCGCTCCTCCCGGTCGGTTTCGGGTTCGATGGCTAGCTCGGCTCACGTCGGCTTCGCCGCCGGTCGGCCCGCGGGCCGCGGCCCGCGAGGTTACGTCACTGCACCGATACGCCGACGGCGCCCCGGCATAGCTCGCCCAGCTCCGGTGCGACAGCCGATCCGGCCAAGCGGCCGCAAACTCCGGCCGCCGACCATGGCCCGACCTGCCCGCCGGGCGCGGACCGGTGAGCAAGAAAGGTTACAACACCCTCCCCGCGAACCATCCCGGCCCGCCGCGCAGACCCGCGTCCGGCCAGGCTGCGTCGGCGGATCGGGTGGACAGGAGACCACGACGGCAACGGCGTCCCGAACCGTACCCGGGGCACGGTGGCCGCAACGCCGCACCGGCGCGTGTTCCAGGTTACGGACGTCGGGCTGGGACGTCCGGTCACCCATCCGTCTGGGCTGCGCCAAACGGGGGGTGCAGGTCAGAACGCAGTGTGGCCCCGACGGGAGGAGTCAGGAGTGGTCGGAGGCCGACTCCCGCAGGTCGCCGGTGTCGCGCTCCTGCCGCACCCGGACCAGCGCCGCGACCAGCCGGGGCAGGTCGGCGCGGTCGACCAGGTCCAGGAACTGCGGCGGGCTGGTCGGCAGTCCGAGCTCGCCCGCGGTGCGGCGAACCCGCTCGTCGAGGTAGGGGACAAGCTCGTCCCAGCCGGCCTGGGCCTCGCGCAGGAAGATGTCGGCCCCCACAGGGCCGATTCCCTTGATCTTCTGCAGTAGCGCTCGCTCGCGGTCCGGGAAGTGGTCCGCGGCCTCACGCAGGTGCCGGATGTCACCGTCGTAGGTTTCCGACAGGTGGCGGCTGGCGTCGGCGAGCTGGCGGGAGGCGCTCTCGTCGTAGCGGGCATAGCCGTTGCGGTTGAGGACGCGGGTGCGCTCCTCCCAGGTCGCCTCGGCCATCGACGCGGCGTCGGTCCAGCCCGCGTCCATCAGCGCGCGGGTGGCCTGGGCGGCCGCCGCGGTCCGGATGCGGGCGCTGGCGAGCAGGGCGAAGACGGTCAGCCTGAACATCGCCTCGGCGGTGTCGGCCGGCACGTCTGCGTCGATCTCGTCGGCGTACGTCCGCCCATGGCGGGTGAGCAGCTCGGCGACCACCGCCTCGATGTCAGTTCCAACCATGCACTGGGACTACCCACGCTGCCCGCGCCCACTCCGGCGCCGCTGGCCGCCGGCCGCCGGCCAGCGCCCTCGGAGATGATTTCATCGCCTTTCTCCGGTACCAGCAGGTCGCCGGTACCAGCAGGCGGGCGAGGTGCGGGACACCTGCCACTCGGCTCCCGCCGCATGGCCGTCGGTCCCGACCTGTGGGTTCCGGTCGGCGCATGCCCCGAACGCGATCGTCCCGCAGGCTGGGGGTAGATACTCGAGAGGAAGGGAGGCTGACATGTCCAACGATGCACAGCGGTCCGCACTGCTCCCGTTGTCGCCCGGCCTGGCCCGGGAGGTGGTCGCGGCCGCCGCCGCGGCGCCCTCCATCCACAACACCCAGCCCTGGCTGTGGCGGCTCGAGGCGGACGAACTGACCCTCCTCACTGACGGCTCCCGTCAGCTCGACATTGCCGACCCCGAGGGTCGGCAGCTGCTGCTCAGCTGCGGCGCGGCGCTGTGCAACGCCCGGCTGGCGCTGCGGGTGCGCGGCCTGGAGCCGGCCGTCGAGCTCGTGGCGGACGGCGACGACTTCCGCTCGAAGCGCCTGGCCACCGTCACGATCATCGGGCAGCGGCCCGCCGACGACGCCGAGCGGGCTCTCGTCGAAGCCATCCCCCGCCGGCACACCGACCGCCGTCCCTTCGACGACCAACCCCTGCCCGAGGATGTCATCGCCCAGTTGCGCGACGCGGCCGAGGCGCACGGCGTCTGGCTCACCGCGCCGACCGATCCGGGCCTGCGCGTCCAGGTCAGCGTCCTGCTCTCGCGGGCGGACTGGATCGAGGAGCACAACGACGACTACCGCAAGGAGCTGGCGTCGTGGAGCCGGACGGCGCCCGCTCCCGACGGCATTCCGCGCAGCGCGGTCGTCCACTCCGACGCGCCCCGCCAGTCCGAGTTCCCGCTGCGTGACCTCGACGTGGTCGGCCAGGCGGGCACGCTGCTGCAGGAGTACGACGTGGAGCGGCCCGGCATCCTGCTGATCGGCACCGATGCCGACACCACCGCCGACCGGCTGCGGGCCGGCGAGGCGATGCAGCGGGTGTGGCTCACGGCGACGGCGCTCGGCCTCGCCACCTCGCCGATGTCGCAGGCGATCGACGTCGAGGGCATGCGCGAGCAGTTCCGCGGGGCCACCGGCGGGCTGGGTCACGTCCAGATGATCCTTCGGATCGGCTATCTGCGGTCCGGTACCGAGCCACTCGGCCCGACCCCGCGGCGGCGGGTCGACGACGTCCTCGACGTCGCCGGCTCCGACGAGCGCGTCTGACGCGGCGTCGATGAGCGGGGGGTTCGGGCTCGACCTGAGCGACGAGCAGCGGGAGCTGCGTTCCTGGGTGCACGGTTTCGCCGCCGACGTGGTCCGCCCCGCGGCATCGGACTGGGACGAGCGCGAGCAGACGCCGTGGCCGATCATCCAGGAGGCGGCGAAGATCGGTCTGTACGACTTTGACGCCCTGGCCACCCTGTGGGCGGATCCCACCGGCCTGTCGCTGCCCCTGGTGTCCGAGGAGCTGTTCTGGGGCGATGCCGGGATCGGAATGTCGATCATGGGCACGACGCTCGGCGTCGCCGGCATCGTCTCCGCCGGCACCCCCGAACAGATCGGCGAGTGGGCACCGCAGTGCTTCGGCGACGCAGCCGACCCCAAGGTCGCCGCGTTCTGCGTCTCGGAGCCGAGCGCCGGCTCGGACGTGTCGGCCATGCGGGTTCGGGCCCGGCACGACCCCGCCACCGACGAATGGATCCTGAGCGGCCAGAAGGCCTGGATCACCAACGGCGGCATCGCCGCCGTCCACGTCGTCGTCGCCTCGGTGGACCCGGAGCTGGGCTCGCGCGGCCAGGCGGCGTTCGTCGTCCCGCCGGGCACCCCCGGGCTCGGCGCGTCCCGCAAGATCCGCAAGCTGGGCCTGCGGGCCTCGCACACCGCGGACGTGTTCCTCGACGACGTGCGGGTCCCGGGGCGCTGCCTGCTCGGCGGCCGGGAGCGGCTCGACGAGCGCCTCGCCGCCGCCCGCACCGGCCGGCGCGCCTCCGGCCAGGCCGCGCTGGCGACCTTCGAGGTCACCCGGCCCATCGTCGGGGCCCAGGCCATCGGCATCGCGCGCGCCGCGTACGAGTACGCCCTGGCCTACGCCCGTGAGCGTGAGCAGTTCGGCCGGCCGATCATCTTCAACCAGGCGATTGCCTTCGCGCTCGCCGACATGCGGATGGAGATCGACGCGGCCCGGCTGCTCATCTGGCGGGCCGCCTGGATGGGCCACAACGGCCGGCCGTTCGAGGCCGGCGAGGGGTCGATGAGCAAGCTCAAGGCCAGCGAGGTCGCGGTCTGGGCGACGGAGAAGGCGGTGCAGATCCTCGGCGGCGCCGGCTACAGCCGCGACCATCCCGTGGAGCGAATGTTCCGCGACTCCAAGATCTACACGATCTTCGAGGGGACGTCGGAGATCCAGCGGCTCGTCATCGCCCGGGCGATCTCCGGGATGCACATCCGCTGACCTCGCGCGGGGGTCATTTTCCCGAAAGCCGCCGAAATACGGGGTCTGCGAGGGCGCGGGGCGGTTTGATCGGACCAGACCGGGTTGCTCACGGTGGCGCCCGACGTTCGGGGGCGTCGCTGGCCCGCCGGCGGCGGCCCGGTCCCGACTCGGGGGGTCCCGGGGGCGCCGACCACCGCGGTGTCCCCGGGGGACTCCGGGGACACCGCCACCCGATGTCGTCATCGCCCCCCCGCTTATCCGGAGGCTTTCATGTCCGGCTTGTCCCTCTGGATAAGCAGGGGCTGCCGCCGCGGCCACTACCTG
>NZ_JANEZT010000216.1 GCF_025403405.1 Frankia tisae | reverse complement strand
GGGCGCGCCCGCCGACGTGGGGGACCCGGCGCCGGCCTCTTCCCGCCCACCGCCACCATCGCCCGCGGCGCCACCGCCGGCTCCCCCAGCAGAACTCTGCCGCCCACCGGGGCCGCCGTCGGCGCCCCCTCCCAGTGGGACCGGCGACCTTTTCGACCACGCCTCAGCCGCGGGCGTCATCCGGGCCGTGGACTGCCCCGAGCCCGAGCCCGAACGCGGCGCTCCCGGCCTGGCCGCTGGCCGCTCACCGGCAGGCCCGCCCGGCGACGCGCTGGCAACACGCGGACGTGCACCAGCGTTCCCCGCCGGCTGGCCCGCCGCGGCCGGCGGCGGTCCGGGCCGGTCACGACCAGGGGTGCCGGCGGGCGCCTCGCCCGCCGGCCGCCCGCCGGGCGAGGCGGGGTCGGGTGCCTGACGGACCGGGCTTGGGCCGCCGCCGGGTCCACGGGCATCACGACCGGAGGGCGAACTCTCTCGCGCCGGCGTGGTGCTGGCCGACTGGGACCGGATGGGGGCGAGCGGCGGGCGAATCGGGACGCGCCCAGCCTCGGCTGGGCGCGCCGCCGCCGGAGAACGGGACCCTTCAGGGCGGCCACCGGCACCGGGCCTGCCACTGGAGGAGCCGGCGGCGCCAGACGAGGACGCGCTCGCCGGGAGCGCAGAGGCGCTGGCGGGCGAAGCGGAGGCTGGACGCGCGGGTGGCCCCGAAACGACCCGACCCGCGGGCGCGGCGCGCGGCGGAGTACGGGAGTTCGAGGGCGCCGAGGCGCCGGGCCGGTCGGCGGGCGCGGCGGTCTGGGCCTGGTCAGGGGTCTGAGAATCCGACCCGGGGCCGGCCGGGTCCGGGTCGGCTGTCGGCGTGCCTGCGGGTGCCGGATCGTCCGGCCCGTTCCCCTGCTCGACCATGCGACCACTCCCTGACATGCGCCCTTGTCCGACAGGCTGCCGCCCGATCGATCCGGACCCGCGCCGGCGGAATCCGCCGCGCTCCCGGTCGGCGGGTCGGGACGCGGCCGGCATCATCATGACAGCCGCCGGGAGTGTGCCGGACGGGCACGGTGGATCGCTGCACGGGCGGTGTCGCCACCCGCATCCAGCTGAAGATGCCGGATGGCCTGAGGTTGGCGTCCACTCGAGGTGGCGGGGCGCCCGACCGCCGGTCGGCGCGGGTGGGGCCCCGCGGCAACCGCCCGCCGGTCAGGCGTCAGGTCAGGTCACGTCATGACGCGGCACGACGCGGCACGTCGGCACTGCACGGTGCGGCCGTCAGACCGCCTCGCCGATGCGGTGGACCCGCATCATGTTGGTCATGCCGGCCACGCCCGGCGGCGTTCCGGCGACGACGACCACAAGCTCACCGGGCTGGCACCGGCCGATCTGGAGCAGGGCGGTGTCGACCTGGCGGACCATCTCGTCGGTACTCTCCGCGATCGGCACATGGAAGGTCTCCACGCCCCAGAACAGCGCCATCTGGTTGCGCACCGCCTGGATCGGCGTGAAGGCCAGCACCGGGACCTCGCTGCGGTACCGGGCCAGGCGCCGGGCCGTGTCGCCGCTGAGGGTGTGCGCGACGAGGTAGCGGGCGCCGACGGCGTGGCCGACGGACGCGGCCGCCTGGGCGATCGCCCCGCCGAGGGTCCGTGGCTCGGTACGCAGCGGCGGGATTCGCCCGAGGTCCGCCTCGGCCGTCTCGATGATCCGCGCCATCGTGGACACCGACTCGATCGGGTAGGCCCCGACGCTCGTCTCCGCGGAGAGCATGATCGCGTCGGCGCCGTCGAGGACCGCGTTCGCGCAGTCGCTGGCCTCGGCACGCGTCGGTCGTGGCGCGCTGACCATGGACTCGAGCACCTGGGTGGCGACGATCACGGGCTTCGCCCGTTCCCGTGCCTGGCTGACCGCGTGCTTCTGCACCAGCGGCACGTCCTCGAGGGGCAGCTCGACGCCGAGGTCGCCACGGGCGATCATCAGACCGTCGAACGCCTCGATGATGCCGTCGAGAGCGGCGACCGCCTGCGGCTTCTCGATCTTGGCGTGGACGGGGACACGGGTCCCGACCTCGTCCATGATCGCGTGCACGGCCTTGACGTCGGCGGCGCTGCGCACGAAGGACAGCGCGATCATGTCGACCCCGAGTTCGAGGGCGTAGCGCAGGTCGTCGGCGTCCTTCTCGCTCAGCGCCGGCACGGTGAGCGCGGCCCCGGGGATGTTCATCCCCTTGTGGTCGCTGACCGGGCCGCCGACGACGACGGTGGTGTGCACGTCGGTGTCGGTGACGCCGTCGATCTGCAGGACGAGCCGGCCGTCGTCGACGAGGATGCGGCTGCCGGCCGAGACGTCGGCCGGCAGGCCGGAGTAGGTGGTGCCGACCTGGTGCTGGTCACCGGGCACGTCCCGGATGGTGACGGTGAACCGCTGGCCCGGTAGCAGGGTGACACCGCCGGCGGCGAAGGTGCCCAGACGGATCTTCGGGCCCTGCAGGTCAGCGAGGATGCCGACGTTGCGCTCGGCGGCCTCGGCCGCCTCCCGCACCCGGGCGTAGGTGACGGCGTGCTGTTCGTGTGTTCCGTGGGAGAAGTTTAGGCGGGCAATGTCCATTCCGGCGTCGACGAGGGCCCGGACCTTCTCTGGCGAGCTGGTGGCCGGGCCGAGGGTACAAACAATCTTGGCTCTACGTGGCACAGACAAAGCCTAAGTACTGATCGTCGGTCATTGCACACGGGGGCCGCCGAGAGAGGCGAGTCGCTCACCCGCCAGTAGTCAGATCAGGTCGATCCGGTACATGCTGCGCGTGGTCGCCTGGCGGCGTACCGTCCGTCTCGTCACCCGCGCCACACCCGTCCCACGGCGCGCGTGATACGGGAAAGACGGCAAGGGTGCCGACGTTCCTGGGAGCCGCTCCACCCGGACGCGGAAGTCGGTATGACACGGTCGAGCACCCCCGGAGTCGGCATGAATCGAAATCCCGCTATTCACCGTCACCCGTCCGGTGACATCGACATCGCCGTGGTCGAGGTCACCATCGCCCCCGAACCCGGGCCCGTCGCCGCGCAGGCGCCTGCCGGGCAGCCGCCCGCGCTGACCATCGCGCACGATTCGCCGCCGCCACCTTCGGTGGAACCCGGAACCTGACCGAACGGTCTACCCCGCCGCCTCCCCCGGTCCGGCCGTGACCCGCAGTCGCGGCTCGGCGAACCCCGGTCCGGGCTCAGGCGGGGACCGCGCTCGCGTCGTCGGCGGGCGCCGTGGCGGGACGGAACTGGGTCCGGTACAGCTCGGCATACAGCCCGCCGCGCGCCAGCAACTCGTCGTGGGTGCCGCTCTGCACGATGCGTCCGTCGGCAACGACGAGGATGCGGTCGGCCTCTCGCACGGTGGACAGCCGGTGCGCGATCACCAGCGAGGTGCGGCCGGCCAGCGCGGCGCTCAGGGCCTGCTGCACCGCGGCTTCGGACTCGCTGTCGAGGTGCGCGGTCGCCTCGTCCAGCACGACGATGCCGGGCGCGCGCAGCAGCAGCCGGGCGATCGCCAGCCGCTGCTTCTCCCCGCCGGACAGCCGGTGCCCGCGGTCGCCGACGACCGTGTCCAGCCCGTCCGGCAGCGCCCGCACCAGCTCCCCGACCTGCGCGGCGTCCAGCACTGACCACATCTGGTCATCAGTGGCGTCCGGCCGGCCGAAGGCCAGGTTCGCCCGCACCGTGTCGTGGAACAGGTGGGCGTCCTGGGTGACCACGCCGACCGTGGCGCGCAGCGAACGCAGGCTCAGGTCGCGCACGTCGTGCCCGCCGACCCGGACGGCGCCGGAGCGGACGTCGTACATCCGCGGGATCAGCTGGCTGATCGTCGTCTTGCCGGCCCCGGACGGCCCGACCAGTGCGATCATCTGACCGGGTTCCGCCCGGAAGGTGATGTCGTGCAGCACTGGTGCCGGAACCCTGGTGTCGAGGACCGCGACGGATTCCAGCGAGGCCAGGGAAACCTCGTCGGCCGCGGGATACCGGAATCCGACGTGATCAAACTCGACGGCCGCCGCGCCTGCCGGCAGATCGACGGCATCGGTCCTGTCGACGATTGCCGGTGCGAGATCGAGAACCTCGAAGACGCGCTCGAATGACACCATCGCGCTCATGACGTCGACGTGCACGTTCGACAGCTGGGTGAGCGGTCCGTACAGCCGGCCGAGATACGCGGTGAGCGCGACGAGGGTGCCGACCTCCAGGTCTCCCCGGGCCGCGAGACGGCCGCCGGCGCCGTAGACGATCGCGGTCGCCAGCGAGGCGACGAGGCTGAGCGAGGCGAAGAATATTCGGCCGTACATGGCCTGGGTGACCCCGATGTCGCGTACCCGCCCCGCCCGACCGCGGAAGTTGACCTCTTCGCGTTCGGGGGACCCGTAGAGCTGGGCCAGCATCGCGCCCGACACGTTGAATCGCTCGGTCATGGTGTTGTTCATGTCCGCGTTCAGTTCGTAACGTTCCCGGGTCAGTCGGGCGAGCCGTGGCGCGAACGCGCGGGCGGGAAGGATGAAAACCGGTAGTAACACCAATGACACGACGGTGATCTGCCATGACAGCACGAGCATCGCGGCGAGTACGAACCCGGCGGAGAGCACATTCGACAGCACTGAGGACAGTGTGTTCGTGAACGCCGACTGTGCGCCGAGCACGTCGTTGTTCAACCGGCTGGTGAGAGCGCCGGTCTGGGTGCGGGTGAAGAACGCCAGCGGCTGGCGTTGCACGTGCTGGAAGATCTGGCTGCGCATCTCGTAGATCAGGCCCTCACCGATACGGGCCGAGAACCAGCGCTGGGCGAGGGACAGGCCGGTGTCGAGGAAGGCCAGCGCGGCGACGATCCCCGCCAGCAGCTCGACGTAGCCCACCCGGTGATGCTCGATCCCGCCGTCGATGATCTCCTTGAGGATCAACGGGACGACCGCGCCGAGTGCGGCGCTGACCGCGATGAGCCCGAGGAACCAGATCAGCTGGCCCCGCCAGGGCCGCGCGAAGGCCGCGATCCGGCGCACCGTCCCCGGCCGCAGCGAGGTCTTCGCCGCCGACCGGTCCCGGATCGCGGATCGCATCAACGCCCGACTGTCCGGACCCGGCCGCATCATGCCTCCCGACACCGTTGCTTGCACTGTAAGCATGTAAGCAGACGGCGGGTTGCGGTCATTCCCACTGGCGGGCCCGACCGGGGCCGGATCAGCCCGCGGCGGCGCCTCGCGAGGCGTCCAGCAGATCCATGACCGTACGCTCCCAGGCCTCGCCCTCCGCATCGGGACCGCTGCGGGAGTCGGCACCCGCCGCGGCCCGCCGCGGGACCGCAGCTCCGCCGGCCACACGGGCACCGCGCAGGAGCGCCTTGACCTCAGCCGTAACAGCAGAGGAGGTGGCGAGCAGGCCCGCGACCACGGCGGCGACCTCATCGTCGAGCCGCGGGCGGGGCACCACCCGCTGAGCCAGCCCGAGGCGGGCGGCCTCGGGCGCACCGAGCGGCCGCCCGGTCAGGCACAGGTCGAGGGCGCGGGACCAGCCGAGAAGCTCGGCCAGCCGGGTCAACGAACCCGCCCCGGGCAGCAGGCCGCCGAGCGCCCAGACCGGGTGCAAACCCGCTTCTGTGGCAAAAATCCGCAGGTCGCAGGCGACAGCGACGGCCATACCGACATCCTCGGCAACGTCCGCCACCGCGGCGACGCTGATCAGGTTCGCCCGCGCCGTGAGCCGTTCGAGCGCGTCCCGCCAGACCCGGTACCCCCCGGTCAGGGCGGCCGGATCGACCCGCGCGGACGACGGCGGGAGCGGTGCCTGCTCGTTCAGGCCCGTCAGACGCGGCGCAGTGTCCGCGGCCGGCGGGATCTGGCCGCCCAGGCGGACGACGGCGACCCGGACATCGCCGCCCATTCGTCGCTGGGCGTCATCAAGGGCGGAACCAAGGCCCCCCAGTGACCCGGGATCGCCGGATCCGGAGAGCCGGATGGTCGCGACAGGTCCGACGACCTCCACCCGTAGTCCGGCCGCCGCCGATACGGCGGCGGCCGGTACCGCCATGATCAGGCGCTCTTCTTCTTGGTGCCCCGGGTCGCACCGCCACGGCCGCGCAGGGTCGTACCGGACTCCGACAGGATCCGGTGGACGAAACCGTACGAACGACCAGAGGACTCGGCGAGCAGACGGATGCTCTGCCCACCTTCGTACTTCTTCCGAAGTTCGGCAGCGAGCTTGTCGCGCTCGGCGCCGGTGATCCGGGTTCCTTTCCTAAGCTCGGCCAACGTGGCCCCCTCCGTGTTCGATGATCTGCGAACCGATCTTCACTCAGCTCGAGTGAACGCGCCACTCGAAGCAGATGTGATCCATCACACGCGGCGCGTCGGTGCGTGACCGTGCGCTCGCGCTTCCATCCCCACGCCGACACCAAGGCCGGCATGACCCGGGTCGCACCCGCCCGCTCGCACGCCAGGCGTCCACGGCCGACCATGCACGGTGACCAGTGTCCCCAATCCCATGCGCACGGCCTAACAGCAGCAACGGCGCGTCGCCGCGAACATCGTCACCAGCATGATCGGCGATCTTCCCTCAACGCAATACCGCAGGTACAACCAACAGTCGATCACTGTACAGAGCCCGCCGACGGACCGCTAACGCCGCAGATCAAACCGACTGATTACTCACACCCCGCGGCAGCCGTCCGCTGCCGCGGCCGGCCGGGAGACCACCGCGGCGCGGCGCGCGCCCGCCCCGCGGCGGCGGTTCGCGCCTGAGCCCGCGCACCCGGAACCGTCGCGCCGATCGGCTGTGGGCTTCGGCCGGCGCAAGACTCGTTACCGTGCAGAGGTGGCCCGTGAAGTGGTGAGCGTCAGCCGCGGCGCATCCGAGCGGGCGCGCGTCCCGGCGACCGTGCGCAGGCGGATGCAGCCGCGGGCCGGCACGCTCGCCGCCAGCCTCGGACCGGCGGTGCGGGCGGAGCTCGCCGAGGCCGGGATCTGGCTGGCCCTGGTCGCCTTCGGGCTCGCCGGCACCGCCCTGCTGGCCAGCACCGACATCAGCCTCGGCTGCCCGCGGCCCCCGTGGCACGACGGCTGGGCGCCGCGCCTGGACCCACTCGTCGTGGTCCCACTCGCGGTCGCCGCGACCGTGATCGCACTCACGGCCTGGTGGGCCTCGACCATCCGGCCACCGCGGTCGGTGGCGTTCCGGCTGCCCTGGAGTGTCCTGCTGCTGCTGGGCTATCTGGGCTCGTTGGCGTTCAGCCTCGCGCTCGCCCTGGTCACGCCCGGGGATCTCGCCGCCGGCCTGCGGGCACCTGCGGACCTGCTCGCGGCGGCCGGCGCGGTCGGCGACGACCCGCTCGGACGGCTCGCCGCCTACACCTCGACGACGCCGCACGCCGCCGCCGGCTCGGTCGCCGTGCTGCCGGCGCACCCGCCGGGGCCGGTGCTCGCCACCTGGCTGCTCACCCGGGCGGGGCTGCACGGCGCCGTGCCGATCGGCGTGCTGTTCACCGCGCTCGGCGCGCTGACCGTCCCGGTCGTGTGCGTCGCGGTGCGCTCGCTGTGCCATGAGACCGCGGCCCGCCGGCTGGTTCCCGTCCTCGTTCTGGCGCCGTGGAGTGTCTGGATGGCGGCCTCCCCGGATGCCGTCACCGCCGCCCTCGCCGCGCTGGCCGTCGCCATCGGTGTGATCGGCTGCGAACCGGAACGCCGGTCGGTCTGGTGGGCGCTGGCGAGCGGGCTGCTGCTGGGCCTGGCGGCGCTGTTCGGTTACGCCCCGGTGTGGCTGGGGGTGGCGGTCGCGGCCGCCTACTTCGTCCGGCGCCGGCCGCTGCTCAACGTCATCACCGGGCTCGGCGCGCTGCTGCCGCTGTGGCTGTTCTACGCCTGGGGCTTCTCCTGGCCGGACGGGTTGGCCCTGGCCAGCGCGCCGCGGCCGTCGGTGGGAGCCGCGCTGGCCTGGATCTTCCTGGATCTGACCGTCGTGGTCCTCGCCACCGGCCCGCTCGCCGTGCGGGCGGCACGCCGGCTGCGCCTGACGCCGGGCTGGCCGTTCCTGGTCGGTGCCACCGCCACCATGCTGTTCGCCGTGACTCTCGGCCTTGCCGAGGGCGGGACCGAGCGGACCTGGCTGCCGGTGTTCCCCTGGCTGTTGGTCGCGGCGGTGGCGCCCCGGCCCCGGCCGGCCCGACCGGGCGACCGGTTGCAGGCCGGCAGCCTGCCCGTCATCCTCGTGTCACTGAGTGCGATCGGAGCCCTCGGCCTGCGGCTCTGCCTCGGTGGCCCGGCGACCTGACCCCCGGCGTCAGGCCGGCGCGGAGGTCGGCTCGGGACCGCTCGCGGACGGTAGGGGCAACGCGTCGCGGGAGATGTCCGGCTCCAGGAAGATCCGCATCGGAACCGCCAGGGACGCCCGCAGCGCCTCCTCGGCGCCGTCGATGGTCGCGGCGACCTCCCGCATCGTCGCCGCCGGCGCCATTCCGATCTTGGCGGCGACCAGCAGCTCGTCCGGGCCCAGGTGCAGGGTCCGCAGGTGGATGACCTCTCTCACCCCGGGCGCGGCGGCGAGGGTGCCGCGGATCGTCGCGACGGCCTGCGGGGTCGCCGCCTCCCCGACGAGCATGCCGTACGCCTCGGTCGCGACGAGCACCGCGACGACGAGCAGCAGAATGCCGATGGCCAGGGTGCCGGCGCCGTCCCAGATCGGATCGTCGAGCAGCAGGGTCAGCCCGACGCCGAGCAGGGCGAAGATCAGCCCCAGCTCGGCGGCCAGGTCCTCGAGCAGGACGATCGGCAGCTCCGGCGCGCGCGCCTCCCGGATGAACTGCCACCAGGAGCGGTCGCCCCTGGTCTTGCTCGACTCGCGTACCGCGGTGGACAGCGAGTACGACTCCAGCACGACGGCGACCAGCAGGATGATCACGGCGATCAGACCGCTGTCCAGCTCGTGCGGGTGGCGCAGCTTCTCGACGCCCTCGTAGGTGGAGAACAGCCCACCGACGCTGAACAGCACGATGCCGACGAGGAACGCGGCGATGTACCGCGCGCGGCCGTACCCGAAGGGGTGCTCCTCGTCGGGTGGGCTGCCCGACTTGCGCTGGCCGAGCAGCAGCAGCCCCTGGTTGCCGGAGTCGGCGACCGAGTGAATGGATTCGGCGAGCATCGACGACGACTGCGTGAGCAGGAACGCCACGAACTTCGTCACCGCGATTCCCAGGTTGGCGGCCAGCGCCGCCAGAACCGCCTTGGTGCCGCCCTGCGTACTCACAAAAGACTCTCCACTTCCGTCCCGACGGTGGGGGCGGACGCAGCCTCGTGCCTGCCACCGCGCCGCCGAGCATCGCCGCCGGTGTCCCCTCCGGCCCGATGTCCCAGTCTTACAAGCCGAGCCGGCCGGCCACGCGGCGGGTCGCCACCCCGCCCCGGGTGGCTACGTCAGGCCAGCGTGATGAGCTCCAGGAGATCGGGTGACCAGTTGTCCTCGACGCCGTCGGGCAGCATCAGCACCTTCTCCGGGCTGAGCGCCTCGACCGCGCCCGGGTCGTGCGTGACGAGCACCACCGAGCCCTTGTAGGTGCTCAGCGCGGCGAGCACCTCGTCGCGGGAGGCGGGGTCGAGGTTGTTCGTCGGCTCGTCGAGCAGCAGCACGTTCGCCGAGCTGCACACCAGCCCGGCCAACGCCAGGCGGGTCTTCTCGCCGCCGGAGAGGGTCTGCGCGCGCTGCTCGACGGTGTCGCCGCTGAACAGGAACGCGCCGAGAATGCGCCGCAGCTCCACGTCGGAGGTGCCCGGCGCCGCGGCCCGCATGTTGTCCAGCACCGACCGGTCGGTGTCCAACGTCTCGTGCTCCTGCGCGTAGTAGCCCAGCCGCAGGCCGTGCCCCGGATGCACCTCGCCGGTGTCCGGCCGCTCCTGACCGGCGAGCATGCGCAGCAGCGTCGTCTTGCCGGCGCCGTTGAGCCCGAGGACGACCACCCGGGACCCCCGGTCGATCGCCAGGTCGACGTCGGTGAACACCTCCAGCGAACCGTAGGACTTCGACAGTCCGGTGGCGGTCAGCGGAGTGCGCCCGCAGGGCGCCGGGTCCGGGAAGCGCAGCTTCGCCACCCGGTCGGCGACGCGGGTCTCGGCAAGCCCGGCGGCCAGCCGCTCGGCGCGGCGGTCCATCTGGTGGGCGGCGCGGGCCTTCGTCGCCTTCGCCCGCATCTTGTCGGCCTGCGCCTTCAGCGAGTCGATCTTCTTCTCGGCGTTGGCGCGTTCCCGGCGGCGGCGCCGCTCGTCGAGCTCCCGCTGGTTGAGGTAGGTCTTCCAGTTGACGTTGTAGACGTCGAGGGCGGCGCGGTTGGCGTCGAGGTAGAAGACCTTGTTGACGCACCGGTCGAGCAGGTCGACGTCGTGGCTGACGACGACGAGGCCGCCGTTGTGCGCGCGCAGGAAGTCGCGCAGCCAGCTGATGGAGTCGGCGTCGAGGTGGTTCGTCGGCTCGTCGAGCAGCAGCGTCGCATCCGAGCTGCCGGACCCGGCGAACAGGATCCGGGCCAGCTCCACCCGGCGGCGCTGGCCGCCGGACATCGTGCCGATGGGCTGGGCGAGCACCCGGTCGGCCAGCCCCAGCGAGGAACAGATCCGGGCCGCCTCCGCCTCCGCGGCGTACCCGCCGAGGGTGCCGAAGCGCTCCTCCAGGCTGCCGTAGCGGCGGATCGCCGCGTCCCGGGCCTTCACATCGACCAGCTCGGCCATCTCCAGCTGCAGCTTCTCCATCTCGCGAAGCAGGACGTCGAGGCCACGGGCCGACAACACCCGGTCGCGGGCGGTGTCCGTCGGGTCGCCGGCGCGCGGATCCTGCGGCAGGTAGCCCAGCTCGCCGCGGACGTCGACACCGCCAGCGAACGGCATGCCCTCGCGGGCCAGCACCTTCAGCAGGGTCGTCTTACCCGCACCGTTACGCCCGACCAGACCGATCCGATCGCCCTGCTGCACCCGGAAGGAGACAGGCTCGATCAGGGTGCGGGCTCCGGCGCGCAGTTCGAGCTCGGACACAATGATCATCGAGGTTGGGCCTCTTTCGGGCTTCCTGGCGACGCAGTTGACGTCGGACGGCTACGGACGACGGTGGAAACGCCACCGGGGCGGGACATCATCCGATCACGACGCGGCGATGCTCATGCCATCCAGACTACGGTGCCGTCCTCTCGGGGTGCCGTCCTCCCGGGACGCCGTCCTCCCGGGACGCCGTCCTCCCGGGACGCCGGACGGCGAGGTGGGCGCGCGCCGCGCCGACCCAGCGCCAACCGCCGCGACGCGCTCCAGGCAGACTTGAACCCGCCCGGCCCGAGCCGCGAGACCGTGGCCGCAGACCGCCCCCAGAC
>NZ_JANEZT010000215.1 GCF_025403405.1 Frankia tisae | reverse complement strand
CCTCACCACCCACCCGGACTCACCCCGCCCGGCTTCGAGCTGCCCGGCCTCGAGCTGCCCGGCTTCGAGCTGCCCGGCTTCGAGCTGCCCGGCTTCGAGCTGCCCGGCTTCGCCGCGCACCGCCGCGAGCAGCATGGTCTGCGCGGCCAGCTCGCTGCGGCCGACCAGGTCGATCGGGACGAGCTGGCCGAGCAGGCCGGGGATCGGCCGGTCCGTCACCCGCGCGACCAGCAGCCGGCGATCGCCGCCCATGATCCGCGGCGACCAGGCTGCGCCCCACTCCGCGGGCGCCGTCGACGAATCCAGGTAGCCGTCCGAGACCACCGCGATGGTGTGGCTCGCCTGCCGCGTCACCCCATCCAGCCAGGAAACTCGATGGGTACCAGGCGCCGCATCCCAGGCGGCGAGCGTGACACGATGCCCGGCGTCATCCAATGCCGACGCGATCCACTCAGCCCAGCCGAGCCCATCCGCGGCGTGGGACACGAAGACGTCGAGAGCGCGACCATCGCCCCCGCCCGTCACCCGAACAGAATGACACAGTCACCCAAACCGTTCGATTCCTCATGGAACCTGGAGGGGAGAGACTCGCGCTGTGACCGCCCGGCCTGAGGACCCCGGCAATCCAAGCCAGGGGCCCGGTTGCCCGCCCGCCGCCACGATATCCCACATAGTGAGATATGGATTCCATTCCATGGGACAGAGTGTTAAGTTCCGCTCATGCCCAACGCCCCCATCTACACCCACGGACACGCCGAGAGCGTCCTGAGATCACACCGCACCCGGACCGCGGAGAACTCCGCTGCCTACCTGCTCGCGGACCTGCGCCCAGGACTGTCGGTGCTCGACGTGGGCAGCGGCCCTGGCACGATCACTGTCGATCTCGCGGAGCGTGTGGCTCCCGGACGAGTCACCGCGCTGGAGACGTCCGAGGCCACTGTGGAACTCACTCGCGCCGAAGCCGCTCGACGTGGCTGCACCACCGTCGATTTCCTCGTCGGCGACATCCACGCCCTGGACCTTCCCGACGCATGTTTTGACGTCGTCCACGCCCACCAGGTGCTGCAGCACGTCGCAGATCCAGTGGCCGCACTGCGTGAGATGATCCGCGTCTGTCGCCCCGGTGGAGTTGTCGCTGCCCGCGACGGCGACTACGCGGGCTTCACCTGGCACCCGGCGAGCGCTGGCCTCGAGCGGTGGCGCGACCTCTACCGAAAGGCGGCACGAGCGAACGGGGGCGAACCCGACGCGGGACGCCACCTTCTCGGTTGGGCGCACGCCGCTGGCGCAAGCGACGTCACGGCGTCATCGTCCACGTGGTGCTATGCCGACCCGAATGCTCGTCGCGACTGGGGCGACATGTGGGCCGACCGGATCACGAAGTCCGCAGTAGCGGACCAGCTGCTGACCTCGGACCTGGCCACCAGTGAGGACCTTCGCGAACTCGCCGACGCCTGGCATGGCTGGGCCGATCACCCCGACGGGTGGATCAGCGTGCTCCACGGAGAAATCCTCATCCGGGTCTGAACGCCTGTCGAGCCACAGCCGAACACAACCCTCCACCGAACTCGAGCGCACCCTCCGTGGGAGAGCCACGGTGGACGCATCCACGAGCACCGGCCGGGAGCATGGGCCGCAACGGCGCGCTGATCGTCACGGCGGGCGTCACGGCAGGGCTCGCCACAACGCGGCGACTACCAGGCTCATGGCCGGAACGCGCACGTTGCTTGTCCAGTCGACGGCGGGTGGCGACGAACTCCCAGGTCAAGCGGCCGACAAACCGTCCGCGTCCCTGAGGTCCGCCGCTGGGCGCGGTGTCATCGGGACCTTCTCGCTCATATCTTCCTCCTGCCGCCGATCCTCATAGCCAGAGAATATCCGCCGGCCTGAAGCTCCTATCACCGTATTTTCGTGTGCATCCCTGCGTTGGACCGTCCGCTCGCTGAGCACATCCCGCCCGTCTCGCGAATGCCTGCCACTGACTGCATAGCAGCAACGCGGACGGCAATGTCATCAACGGATGATGGGCACAATAGGTGTGCCATTAGGATCTCGGGGATGTGCCGTCGTCGGATGACCCTGGCCACGAGTTGCCTGGGTCCGGCGGATAGCTGTCTGCTGGGGGGACGTTCTTGATCGACCGGGTTTTGCTGCTGAAGGACGCTCAGCGGCAGGTGAAGGCGCTGGAAAAAGACCTGAATGCGCAGGTCAGCGCAGTTGCCGAGGTTGGGACGCGGCTGCGGGCCGAGTACGACCGGGCGTTCGAGGTCGGCCGGACGGCAGCGACCTGGTCGGCGTGGCTCGGCGAGCGGGTCACCCAGGCGGCGGCCGCCTGGGTGCTGGGGACGGTGTTCGTCCGATTCTGCGAGGACAACGGGCTGATCGGCGACCCGTTCCTCACCGGCCCGACGACGACGCGGCTCACCCTGGCCGAGGAGCGGACCGAGGAGTACTACCGACGCAACCCCGACAAGACGGCCCGCGACTGGCTGCTGGCGGGCTTCGACGAGATCGCGAAGGTCCCGGTCGGCGCCGGGCTGTTCGACCAGCGGCACAACGCGCTGTTCCAGATCCCCCTCTCCCACGACGCCGCCAAGGACCTGATCACCTTCTGGCGCCGCCGCACCGAGGCCGGCACCCTGGTCCACGACTTCATGGGCGACGCCTGGGACACCCGCTTCCTCGGCGACCTCTACCAGGACCTCTCCGAGGACGTCCGTAAGAAGTACGCCCTGCTGCAGACCCCGGAGTTCGTCGAGGAGTTCATCCTCGACCTGACGCTGACCCCGGCGATCGACGAGTTCGGCTACGACGTCGTCAAACTGATCGACCCGACCTGCGGCTCCGGCCACTTCCTGCTCGGCGCCTTCCACCGGCTACTCGCCGAGTGGGAGAACAACGCCCCTGACCGGGACGTCTTCGAGCGGGTCCGGCTGGCCCTCGACGCGGTCCACGGGGTGGACATCAATCCGTACGCGGCCGCGATCGCCAAGTTCCGGCTAGTCATCGCCGCCCTGCGCGCCGCCGGACTGACCACCCTGGACGCCGCGGCCGGCTACATGTTCCCGCTACACATCGCCGTCGGCGACTCGTTGATCAAGCACCGCCAGCTCGGCCTGTTCGGCGGAGATCACGACGAGCTCGCCGAGTTCGCCTACGCCACCGAGGACCTCGCCGACCACCCCGGCATCCTCGAAGAGGGCCGATACCATGCCGTCGTCGGCAATCCCCCGTACATCACCGTCAAGGACAAGAAGCTCAACGAGCTGTACCGGGAGCTGTACGACGCCTGCGCAGGCAGCTACGCGCTGTCCGTCCCGTTCGCACAGCGGTTCTTCGAGCTAGCGAAGCTTGCCGACGGGGAGGGACGAGGTGCCGGCAGAGTAGGCCAGATCACCGCAAACTCGTTCATGAAGCGAGAGTTCGGCAAGAAACTCATTCAGGATTTCTTCGCAGGCAAGGCCGAGCTAACCCACGTCATCGACACCTCCGGCGCATACATTCCGGGCCACGGCACACCAACGGTCATCCTGGCAGGCCGGTGGAACCGCTGGCACCGCGCCGGAACTGTCCGAGCCGTCCTCGGTATCCGCGGCGAGCCGACGGCACCAGCCGAGGCGAGCGAGGGATTGGTCTGGCAGGCAATAGCTGGTCAGGTCAACCTAGTCGGCTCCGAAAGCGAGTGGGTGTCTGCGGCCGACATCGTGCGTGCCGATCTCTCGAGCCATCCATGGAGCCTCGCGGGCGGAGGGTCCGCAGAGATGGCGGCCCTAATCGAGGAGCGCGCGGCCTTCCGCCTCGGCACGCTAGCTGAAGCAGGAACAAGCGCGGTCACTCGCGATAACGAAGCATTCATCGTTGGTAGCAACACTCTCCGGCGGAGACGGATCGCACCCGAGTACCACAAGCCGCTGCTGGGTGGAGAGTCCCTACGGGACTGGGAGTTTCGCGACGAGACATATGCACTTTGGCCCTACCGAGAGGCCGATCTCCAGCCCGTGTCGGCGGTGAAGCACATCGAGCGCTTCCTGTGGCCCTACCGCCTTCAACTGAGCGGTCGCGTCGCGTTCGGAAAGACACAGCTCGAGCGGGGGCTGCCGTGGACGGCGTACTCGATGTTCTTCGTCAACCGGTACGGCGGGTACACCATCCCGTTCGCGTTCGTAAGTACGCACAACCAGTTCACCCTGGACAGAGCCGGCCGGGTGTTTAGACAGACCGCACCAGTGATCAAGATGCCGGTGGGGGCGTCGGAGGAGGAGCATCTGCGGCTGTTGGGGGTGTTGAACAGCTCGACGGCGTGCTTCTGGCTCAAGCAGGTCAGCCACAACAAGGGGGCCGGCGGCGGCGCGCGGGTCGAGGCCGGCTATGCGGCGCTGGCGGCCGACGAGTGGGAGAACCACTACGAGTTTACTGGCACCAAGCTGCAGGAGTTTCCGCTGCCAGCGGAGCACCCATTGGCGCTGGCGCGGGAAGTGGATCGGCTCGCTCAGCGATTGACGGCGGTGAACCCGGCCACAGTCGCGTCCGCGGCGGTGCCGACTCGCGCCAGGCTGGCGGCCGCGCAGGCCGAGTGGCTGTCGACGCGCGGCCGGATGATCGCACTCCAGGATGAGCTGGACTGGCAGGTCTACAGCCAGTATGGCCTGCTTGCTGACGAACTGACCTTGCCCATGGACGAGGTTCCTGAGCTGAAGCTGGGCGAGCGGGCCTTTGAAATCGTGTTGGCGCGGCGGGTCGCGGCCGAAGAGACCACAACTTCGTGGTTCAAGCACCACCTACACCGGTCCACCCCGATCATCGAACTCCCCGCGCACTGGTCGGGCGAGTATCGGGCGTTGGTGGAGAAGCGGATCGCCGTCATCGAGGCGGACCGCAACATCGGGCTGATCGAGCGGCCTGAGTACAAGCGGCGCTGGGCCACCGAGGGCTGGGACAAGCTGCAGGACGCGGCGCTCAGGGACTGGCTGCTGGATCGGCTGGAGGACCGCGAGCGGTGGTTCGCCGACGTCGACGGGATGGTTCAGCCCCGGCTGCGGACCACCGGTCGGCTCGCCGACGAGCTGGCCGCCGACGCGGACTTCGTCGCCGTCGCCGAGATCTACCGCCCCGGTGAGGAGCTGGCAAAGGTCGTCGCCACCCTCGTCGAGAACGAGCACGTCCCGTTCCTCGCCGCCCTGCGCTACAAGGATTCCGGCCTAGTGAAGCGGGCCGACTGGGAGTCGGTGTGGGATCAGCAGCGCGCCGAGGATGCCGCCGCGGACCCGGAGGCCGCCAAGCGGATCCGCGACAAGATTCCCGTCCCGCCGAAGTACGCCCAGGCCGATTTCCGCAAGGCGTCCTACTGGAAGGCTCGCGGGAAGCTCGACGTCCCCAAGGAACGGTTCATCTCCTACCCGCACGCCGGCCCGGACAACGATCCGACGCTGCTCGTCGGCTGGGCGGGCTGGGATCACCGCGAGCAGGCCCAGGCACTGGCCACGCTGATCGTCGAGCGGCAGGACAACGACGGCTGGGGCGCCGAGAAGCTCACCCCGCTGCTCGCCGGTCTGCGCGAGGTCATGCCCTGGGTCCGCCAGTGGCACAACGATGTCGACCCGCTCTACGACGGTTCCCCCGCCGAGGTCTACGACGCCTTCCTCGCCGAGGCGACGGGCCGCCACAATCTCACCGCGGACGCCCTCACCGACTGGCGTCCGCCGGCGACCACCCGCGGCGGGCGGCGTAAGAACACCGGAGCGCTCTGAACCGGCCGACCGGCACGCAGAGTTGGTCCATGAACACCGACGCATAGGGTGATGACGGAGCATGGACCCGCTCCCCGGCCTATGGAGGTTGACAGCGATGAGCCGCCGGTTCAACACTGCTGGCCCGTGCCGGCCCGGAATCGACTACATGATCCCGGCGGTGGCGCGGCTGGCAGAGATCCCCGGCCTGGTCGACCAGGAGGGGTACTTCGTTGTCCACGCGCCCCGGCAGACGGGGAAAACCACGACACTGCGGGCGCTCGCCGATGAGCTGACCGCGTCCGGCCGGTACGCGGCGCTGCTGTTGTCCTGTGAGACCGGCCGGGCGTGGGACGATGACGTCGGCGCCGCGAGCCGCGCCATTCTCGCTCGGATCCGAACCGCCGCAGAGAACACCCTGCCGGCGGACCTTCTCCCGCCGGCCTGGCCACAGGCACCGGACGGCGCCCTGCTCGCCGCGGCACTCACCGCGTGGGCCCGCAGCTGCCCACGGCCGTTGGTGCTGTTCTTCGACGAGATCGACGCCTTGCGAGGGATGACTCTGATCAGCGTCCTGAGCCAGCTTCGGGATGGCTACAGCAGCCGCCCCGATGACTTCCCCGCCTCGGTCGCCCTGTGCGGCCTACGCGACGTCCGCGACTATAAGAGCGCCGCTGGCGGGGATCCCTCTCGGTTGGGGACGTCGAGCCCGTTCAACATCAAACTGAAGTCGCTGCGGCTGGGGGACTTCACCCCCGACGAGGTGCGCGGCCTCTACGCCCAGCACACCGCCGACACCGGCCAGGAGTTCACCTCGGCCGCCCTCGAGCGGGCGATCGAGCTGACCGCGGGACAGCCGTGGCTGGTCAACGCCCTCGCCCGCGAGGTCGTTGAGGAGATCGCCGTCCCGGCCACGGAGCCGATCACTGTCGAGCATGTGGAGGAGGCGAAGGAGCGGCTGATCCTGGCCCGTGCCACCCACTTGGACTCCCTGGCCGCCCGGCTCGCCGAACCCCGCGTCCGGCGCGTCCTCGGCCCGGTGCTGGCCGGGGACGTGCTGACGCTCGAGCCCTACGACGACGACATCGCCTACCTGCGTGACCTGGGCCTGATCGCCCCGACGCCGCCGGTCCGGCTCGCCAACCCGATCTACCAGGAGGTCGTCGCCCGGGTGCTCGCCAGCCGCATCCAGGAAAGCGTCACCGCCGACCCGCGGTCCTTCATCTGCCCCGACGGTACCTTCGACCTGCCCCGCATGCTCGACGAGTTCATCGACTTCTGGACCGAGCACGGCGACTTCCTCGTCTCCGGCGGTTATTACGACGAAGCCGCCCCCCAGCTTATTCTCATGGGCTTCCTCCAACGCGTCGTCAATGGTGGGGGCTACGTCGACCGTGAATACGGCGTCGGTTCCGGCCGGATCGATCTGCTCATCCGCTGGCCCCACACCAGCGGCGACGGCACCCGCCGCGTCCAGCGGGAAGCGCTCGAACTCAAGGTCTGGCGTGCCAGCCGGCCCGACCCGCTGCGCGCAGGCCTGACCCAGCTCGACCGCTACCTCGACCGCCTCGGCCTGCCCACCGGCGTCCTCATCATCTTCGACCAGCGTCCGAACACCCCCGATCTCACCGAGCGCACGGCCATCACCAGCACGACCAGCCCCGCCGGACGCACCATCACCCTGCTGCGGGCATAGCGGCGGTATGCACACGGCGGACCCGCCGCGGATATTCTGATTGGCCTCATCCCACCGCACGAGCGGATCGCACGACCAGAACCCACCACCCTGACCCGAGGTAGCGCATTGACCAGCCCGTCGTCCCAGCCACTGCTGCGCGAGGTCATCGACATCCCACCGCGGACGTCCGACAGCGACTTCGTCCTCAAGCTCACCGAGGGTGTCACCGACGCCGCGACCCTGCACAGCTATGTGGTGACCGACCGGCTGGTCGGGAACTTCGACGAGGCCCTCGGCCTGATCGCGCAGGCGGTGAGCACCGGGACGTCGAAGGGCGTCTACCTGCACGGCTCGTTCGGCTCCGGCAAGTCGCACTTCATGGCGGTGCTGCACGCGCTGCTGCGCGGCGAGCCGGCCGCCAGGACGCTGGACGATCGCCTGACGGACGTCATCGGCAAGCACGACGCGGAGCTGGGCGGCAAGAAGTTCCTGCTCGTCCCGTTCCACCTGCTGGGGGCCAAGTCGATCGAGCAGCGTGTCCTCGGCGGCTACGCCGACCACCTGCGCGGGCTGCACCCCGACGCCCCGATCCCGGCGGTGCACCGGGCCGGGGCGCTGCTGGACGAGGCCCGCAGCGTGCGGGCCAAGGTCGGCGACGCCACCTTCCTCGCCGAGCTGAACCGGGCCGGCTCCGGTGACGGCGGCGAGCCGGACGACTGGGGCAACGACGCCTCCTGGACGCCCGCCAAGCTGGACGCGGCGCTCGCCCCGAACGCCACCCCGGATGGCACCCCGGACGGCAAGGCTCGCCGCCGGCTGGTCTCCGACCTGCTCTCGACCTGGTTCGCGAACACCTTCCGCGACCTGCGTGAGGACGCCGAGGGCTTCGTCTCCCTCGACGCCGGCCTCACCGAAATCGCCCAGCACGCGAAGGACCTCGGCTACGACGCCGTCGTCCTGTTCCTCGACGAGCTGATCCTGTGGCTGGCGAACAACATGGGCGACCAGGCGTTCGTCTCCCGCGAGGTGCAGAAGGTCACGAACTTCGTCGAGGGCGGCCTGGGTGCCCGGCCGATCCCGATCGTCAGCTTCATCGCCCGCCAGCGGGACCTGCGGGAACTCGTCGGCGAACAGGTCGCCGGCGACGTGCGGCTGTCCTTCCTCGACGTCCTCACCCTCGCCGACGGCCGGTTCGACAAGATCGTGCTGGAGGACCGTAACCTTCCGCTGATCGCCAACAGGCGGCTGCTGAAGCCGCTGAACGCCGACGCCGCGGCGGCGGTCGCCCGCGCGTTCGAGACGACAGCGAAGGTCCGCGCCGAGGTGTGGGACACGATGCTCGGCGGCGGCGCCCAGCTCGGCGCCGACCGGGACGCGTTCCAGCTGTCCTACCCGTTCAGCCCCGCGTTCATGGACACCCTCGTCCACGTCTCCGCGGCCCTGCAGCGCAACCGGACGGCGCTGAAGCTCATGCGCCAGCTGCTCGTCGACCACCGCGACGACCTGCGCCTCGGCCAGGTCGTCCCGCTCGGCGACCTGTGGGACGTCATCACCCGCGGCGCCGACACCCCGTTCACCGACGTCCTGAAGGCCGAGTTCGACGCGGCGCAGAAGCTCTACGCCCGCAAGCTGCGCCCCTACCTGCTCGACGCGGAGGGCCTCGACGAGGACACCCTCGCCCAGGTCCGCCGCGCCCAGGCCACCGGCGTCAGCACCGGCGTCGGCACCGGAGCCGCCGGCGTCGGCACCGGAGTTGGCGTCGGCACCGGAGTTGGCGTCGGCACCAGCGTCGGCGTCGACCCGGCGCTGGCGACGAAGGTCCGCCGGTTCACCGCGGACGACCGGCTGGTCAAGACGCTGCTGCTGTCCGCGCTCGCCCCGAGCGTCCCGGCGCTACGCAACCTGACCCCGCGGCGGCTGTCGGCGCTCAACCACGGCAGCATCACCAGCCCGATCCCGGGCGGCGAAGCCGGGCTCGCCGGCAAGAAGGTCGAACGCTGGGCCGGCCAGTTCGGCGAGATCAAATACGTCCCGGTGGAGGGCGGCGACCCGGGTGTCGGGCTGGAGCTCGTCGACGTCGAGGTCGACAGCATCCTGAACTCGGCCGTCGCCTACGACAGCGCCGGCAACCGGCGTGCGCTCGTGCGGCGGCTGCTCGTCGAGGACCTCGGCGTCACCGTCACCGGCGACGTCTACGGCGACCGGCTCGACCTCGTCTGGAAGGGCAGCAAACGCTCCGCCGAGGTCATCTTCGGTTCGGTCCGCGGCCGCGAGCTGCGCGACGACCAGCTCGCCCCCGTCGACCCGCAGGCGTGGCGGCTCGTCGTCGACTACCCGTTCGACGACACCGGCGACGGGCCGGTCTACGCGCGGGCCCGCGTCGAACGGCTGCGCGGCGCGGACGTCCAGCACCGGACGGTCTGCTGGATTCCCGCCGACCTGACCGCCGCGCGGCTGGCCGACCTGGGGATGCTCGTCCGGCTCGACCACCTGCTCGCCGGCGGCGGGCACCGGTTCGACAGCCACGCCCAGCACCTGAGCGCCGACGACCGCCAGCGCGCCCGCGGCGTGCTGAAAAGCCGCTACGACGCGCTGCTGACCAAGACCCGGACCGTGCTGCGTTCGGCCTACGGGCTCACGTCGAAGGACGAGCAGGACGTCACCGCCGACTACAGCGATCACCTGCGCGCACTGTGGCCGGGGCTGAACCCGACGCTGCCGCTCGGCGCATCGTTCCGCGACGCGGTCCGCCGCCTCGTCGGCGACCTGCTCGCCGACCAGTTCCCCGGCCACCCCGACCTCGACCCCGACCAGACCGCAACACCCGTCAAGCCCGCGGACCTCAAGCTCGTCCTCGGCTACGTGACCAGGGCCGCGGAGGCCGACGGCGGCTCGGTGGAGGTCGCCCGGGGCGACCGGATCCCGATCCGGCGGATCGCGCCGGCGCTCGGGCTCGGCGTGATGCACGAGGTGCGCTTCGAGCTGGGCCGCGAGTGGGTCGGCCACTTCACCCGCCGGGCCGCCCAGACCGCTGCCGACGGCTCCGGCTCGCCGGGCATCGGCGGCACGCACGGCCCAGCCGGCACGGACGGCCCAGGCGGCGCGGGCGGCCCAGGCGGCGCGGGCGGCCCGGGGCCGGGTGAGCTGCGGGTCGGCGACCTGCTGCGTTGGATCGACGAGCCGAAACCGCGCGGCCTGGACGACAACGTCGCGCACCTGGTCGTCGCCGCGTTCGCCGAGCAGACCGACCGGGCCTGGTACCGGCACGGCGGCCTGCTGGCGACCCCGCCCGAGCTGAACACGATCACCAGGGACATGACGCTGCGCGAGCAGCCGCTGCCCGACGCGGCCGACTGGGCAGCCGCCGGCGAACGCGCCAAGGTCATCTTCGGGGTGCAGCCGCCGGCGCTGCTACGCGGCCGGCTCCTACGCGGCTTCGCCGAGGAGCTGGTCGGGACGGCCCGGCCCCGCCGAGCGACGAGCCAGGAGCTGGTCGACGCCCTGGAGAAACACGCCGTCGAACTCGGGCTCGACCCACGCACCGGCCTCGCCGCAGCCGGCGGCGCTGCAGCCGACAACGCTGCGGCCAGCGGCGCTGCGGCCGACGACGCCGACGGTACGGGCGGTGCGGGCGGGAGCCGGCTGCGGACCGCGCGGGCCGCCCGCGACCTGCTCCTGGCACTGGACGACCCCAGGGCCGGCACGGAGATCGTCCGCAGGCTCGCCCGCGCCGAGCTCGCCGGCCCGGCCAAGCGGCTCGCCGTGAGCATCAGCCGCGGCGGCGACGTCGCCGCCGCGATCAGGTCGGCCCCCTGGGATGAGACCTTCGGCGTCATCGCCGGGTTGGCCGAACCCCACCAGGCCGAGGCCAGAGAGATCCTCGGGCGGATCCGCGCCGCCGGCGCCGTCGACGAGTTGACCACGCCGCTCGCCGCGGTGCTCAGCAAAGCCCGCGCCGACGCGACCGCCCTGCTCCGCCGGGCCACCGCGGCCCTCGCCACCCCCGCCCCCACCCCTACTC
>NZ_JANEZT010000214.1 GCF_025403405.1 Frankia tisae | reverse complement strand
GGGGCGGGCCGCTCGGGGCGGCGGGCGTGCCGGCGGCGGTCGCCGGCCACCGCGACCGCCGGTCCGGCGCAACTACCGGCTGGGCAGCCCGCGGCGGCGGCTTCGGGTGACGATCGTGTTCATGTGCGTGCTGCTCGGCGTCCTCGCGCTGCGCCTGACCCAGCTCCAGGGCTTCTCCGCGTCGACCTACGCGGCGCAGGCCGAGGCGGAACGGCTGCGCACGATCGTGCTGCCCGCGGTGCGCGGTGCGATCACCGACCGGTCCGGCCACACCCTCGCCCAGCACGTCGAGCTGCGCGCGGTCTACGCGAACCCGACGAACGTCAAGGATGTCGGCGCGACCGCCCGCAAGCTCGCCCCCGTGCTCGACGACAGCGTCGCCGAGCTGACGACGCGGCTGACGGACCCGACCAGGCACATCAAGTTCGTCTACCTCGCCCGGGGCCTGACCCCCGACGTCGCGAAGAAGGTCAGCGCGCTGCAGCTGCACGGCATCGGCATCACCGAGGAACGCGGCCGCACCTACCCGGCCGGCCCGCTGGCCGCCAACGTCGTCGGGTTCATGCGGCGCGGCGACGGGGACGTGCTGGAGGGCGCCGGCGGGCTGGAACTGGCGTACGACAAGGTGCTGCGGGGCACCGACGGGCTGCGCCGGCTGGAAGCCAACCCGGAGGGCATCGAGATTCCCTCCAGCCAGAGCCGGCAGCGCGACCCTGTCCCCGGCTCGGCGCTGCGGCTCACCCTCGACCGCGACATCCAGTGGAATGCCCAGCAGGCCATCGCCGGCGCGGTGCGCTCGTCCGAGGCCGACGGCGGCACGGTCGTGGTGATGGACCCCCGCACCGGGGACATCCTCGCGATGGCCGACGCGCCCGAGTTCGACCCGCGCAACATCACCGCGGCGGACAACGCGGCGTTGGGCAACCGCTCCACCCGGGACGCCTACGAGCCCGGCAGCGTCAACAAGATCATCACGATGGCCGCCGCACTCGACCGCGGGCTCATCACCTCGGAGACGCCGCTGACCATCCCGCCGTCCATCATCCGCGGCGGAGTGCGCATCAAGGACGCCGAGGAGCATGGCGTCGAGCATCTGACGACCGCCGGGGTCCTGGCCCGCTCCAGCAACATCGGCACCGTGGAGATCGCCGAACGGGTCGGGCGCCCGGCGCTGGAGCAGGCGCTGCGGGCCTTCGGCCTCGGCGCGAAGACGGGGCTGCACTTCCCCGGCGAGGGCACCGGCCTGCTGCCGCCCGCGAAGGACTGGTCGGGCAGCCAGGCCGCGACCATCTCCTACGGTCAGGGTATGTCGGCGACGGCACTGCAGATGGCGTCGGTCTACGCCACCGTCGCCAACGGCGGGGTGCGGGTTCCCCCCCGGCTCGTCGACGCCATCACCGGTCCGGACGGAACCGTCCAGGTCACCCCGCATCTTCCCGGCCAGCGGGTGATCAGTGCGCAGACCGCGTCAACGCTTGGCCGGATGCTGGAGGCGGTCGCGACGAACGAGGGCACCGCGCCGCTCGCCGAGGTCCCGGGCTACCGGGTGGCCGGCAAGACCGGCACCGCGAACCGGGCTGACCCGGTGCACGGCGGCTACGACGGCTACGTCTCGTCGTTTATCGGCTTCGCCCCGGCCGACGACCCGAAGGTCGTCGTCGAGGTCGTCCTGGACAACCCGAAGAAGGGGTACTTCGGCGGCCAGGTCGCCGCGCCGGTGTTCCAGGGCGTGATGAGCTTCGCCCTGACCACCCTCGGCGTGCCGCAACCGACGACGAAGCCGTCGCCGCTCCTGCTCGACCTGGACAAGTAGTTCGGACCCGTCCGCCGGCGCAATGGACCACCGCCGTGCCCGGGCGCCCCTGCCGATGGCCGCGCTTGCTCCCACTAAGGTCGTCAGCGTGACCCCACCGGCACCCCGACCGGCCGCCCCGACCGCGTGCGGCCTGGCTGATCTGCGCGCGGTGCTCACGGCCGCGGCGCTCCCACCGGCGCCCGGCGGGTCACCCGCCGGCGCGCCGCCGGCCGGCTCCGGCCCGGACGCGGCGGTGCGCGGCGTCACCCACGACTCCCGCCAGGTCCGGCCCGGCGACCTGTACGCGGCGCTGCCCGGCGCGCACGTGCACGGCGCCGACTTCGCCGCCGCCGCGATCGCCGGTGGCGCGGTGGCGGTGCTCACCGACGCCGAGGGCGCGCGGCGGATCGCCGCCGGGGGCGGCCCGGCGGCCGCGCTGCCGGTGCTCGTCAGCGCCGACCCGCGCCGCGACCTCGCCCCGGTGGCGGCCCGCGTCTACGGCGAGCCGTCGGCGGCGCTGCGCCTGCTCGGCGTCACGGGAACCAACGGGAAGACGACGACCGCGTTCCTCCTCGACGCCGGGCTGCGCGCGGCGGGCCACACCACCGGGCTGATCGGCACGGTGGAGACCCGCATCGCCGGGGAGCGCCTCGCCAGCGCCCACACCACCCCGGAGGCCAGCGACCTGCAGGCGCTGCTGGCGGCCATGGTCGAACGGGGTGTGGGCGCGGCCACCATGGAGGTCTCGAGCCACGCGCTGGCCCAGCACCGGGCGGACGCGCTGCACTACGCCGGGGCGCTGTTCACCAACCTCAGCCAGGACCATCTGGACTTCCATCCCACGATGGAGGACTACTTCGAGGCGAAGGCGTCGCTGTTCGCGCCCGGCCGGGCGGCCGCCGCGGTGATCGGGGTGGGCGACGACTGGGGCCGGCGGCTGGCACGCCGGCGCCCGGACGCGGTCACCTTCGCCGTCGACGGCCCCGCCGACTGGACGGCCCGTGCCGTCACCGCCGGCCCCGGTGGCAGCGAGCTACTGGCCGCCGGGCCGGGCGGCGAGCGGGTGGAACTGTCCGTCCCGTTGCCCGGTGTTTTCAACATCGCCAACGCGCTGGGTGCGCTGGCGCTGCTCGTCGCGGTCGGGGTCGACCCGGCCGCCGCGGCCGCCGGGATCGGCTCGCTGCCCGGCGTGCCAGGTCGGATGGAGCGGGTCGACGCCGGCCAGCCGTTCCTCGCCCTGGTCGACTTCGCGCACACCCCGGACGCGGTCTCGACGCTGCTGGCGGCCGTTCGTCCCCTGGTGAAGGGCAGGATCATCGTCGTGCTCGGCTGCGGCGGCGACCGTGACCGTGGCAAGCGCCCGCTCATGGGCGCCGCCGCCGTCACGCTCGCCGACCTTGCGATCCTCACCAACGACAATCCGCGTTCGGAGGATCCGGCGGACATCCTCGCCGCGATGCTCGCCGGGGTGCCGGCCGCCGCGCGCGCGGCGGGCCGGGTTCGGGTCGAACCGGACCGGGCCGCCGCGATCGCCGCGGCCGTCGCCGCCGCCGGCCCGCAGGACGCCGTCGTCGTCGCCGGCAAGGGGCACGAGTCCGGGCAGGAGCAGGCCGGGGTGGTGACCCCGTTCGATGACCGGGTGGTACTGCGGGCGGCGCTGGACGCGGCGGCGCGCGGATGATCCCGCTGACCCTCGCCGAGGTCGCCGCGGCGACCGGCGGGCGCCTCGACGCGGTCGACGACCCGGCCGCCGTGGTCCGCGGGGTTGCCGTGGACTCCCGCCAGGTCGGCGTCGGCACGTTGTTCGTCGCCCTGGTCGGCGCCCGCTCCGACGGGCACGACTTCGCCGCCGCGGCGGTGGCCGCGGGCGCGCCGGCGGTGCTCGCCGCCCGGGCAGTCGGCGTGCCGGCGGTCGTCGTCGCCGATCCGTCGGCCGCGCTGGCCGCCCTCGCCGCGCACGTGCGCGGTCTGGCCCGCGCCACCGTTGTCGCCGTCACCGGCTCGGCGGGCAAGACCACGACCAAGGATCTGCTCGCCGACCTGCTGGCCGAGCTCGGCCCGACGGTGGCCGCGCCCGGGTCGTTCAACAACGAGATCGGCCTGCCGCTGACCCTGCTGCGCACCGAGGTGGACACCGCGTTCGTCGTGCTGGAGATGGGCGCGCGCGGCCTCGGGCACATCGCCACCCTGTGCGCGGTGGCCCGCCCGTCCGTCGGGGCGGTGCTCAACGTCGGCAGCGCGCACGTCGGCGAGTACGCCGACGGCCGGCGCGGGATCGCCGCGGCCAAGGGTGAGCTCGCCGAGGCCGCCCGCGACGCCGTCATCCTCAACGCCGACGATCCGCTGGTGGCGGAGATGGCGCCGCGGGCGCGCGGCGAGGTCGTCACCTTCGGCGAGAGTGCCGGGGCCGATGTGCGCGGCGTCGGCGTCGGCGTCGGCCAGCTGGGGCATGCCTCGTTCGACCTGCTCGCCGGCGGCGAGCGCCACCGGGTCACCCTCGGCCTCGTCGGCGCGCACCAGGTGCCCAACGCGCTCGCGGCGGCGGCCGTCGCCCTGCGCCTCGGGCTGAGCCCCGCCCGCACCGCGGCGGCGCTCGGGGCGGCGCGGGCGCGCAGCCGCTGGCGGATGGAGGTCACCCGGACCGCCGCCGGGGTCGTCGTCGTCAACGACGCCTACAACGCCAACCCCGAGTCGATGCGGGCGGCCCTGGTGACGCTGGTCGACATGCGCGGGGCGGCCCGGGCGATCGCGGTGCTCGGCGGGATGGGGGAGCTCGGCGACGCCGCCGACGACGCGCACGACGCGCTCGGCCGGCTCGCCGTCCGGCTCGGGATCGACCAGGTGATCGCGGTGGGGCCGGCGGCCCGGCGGATTCATCTCGCGGCGTCGCTGGAGGGCTCCTGGGACGGCGAGTCGGTGTGGGTGGCGGATGTGGACGAGGCGGTGGCGACGGTGGTCGCGCTCGCCCGGCCGGACGACGTCGTGCTGGTCAAGGCCAGCCGGTCCTACGGCCTGGAGCGCGTCGCCGAGGACGTGGTGACAAGGTTCGGCGTGGTCGGCGCCGGGATCGAGGGGGCATGAGTACGGACCGCTGGGTGTACCCAAGCGAACACGCGCGGGTGACACCCGCGTGAGAGGCGTTCTTATCGCGGCCATGGTCGCGTTGGTCGTGTCGTTGCTCGGCACCCCCTGGGTGATCCGGCTGTTCCGCCGGCGGGGCTACGGGCAGGAGATCCGCGAGGACGGCCCGTCGAGCCACCTGACCAAGCGCGGCACGCCCACCATGGGCGGCACGGTGATCATCGTGGCGACGCTGGTCGGTTACTTCCTTGCTCACCTGGTCACCGGGATCGGCTTCACCGCCTCGGGCCTGCTCGTGTTGCTGGTGATGACCGGGCTCGGCGTCGTGGGCTTCCTCGACGACTGGATCAAGATCCGTAAGCAGCGCAGCCTCGGGCTCACCGCCCGGATGAAGTTCGCCGGCCAGGCCGCGGTCGCGCTCGCGTTCGGCCTGCTCGCTGTCCGGTTCAAAAACCATGCCGGGCTGCTGCCGGGGTCGACGTACATCTCGATCGTGCGCGACACGTCCCTGTCGGTCGGTATCGTCGCCTTCCCGCTGCTGGCCTGGATCATCATCGCGGCGACGTCGAACGCGGTGAACCTCACCGACGGCCTCGACGGCCTCGCCGCCGGCACGTCGGCGATGGTGTTCGGCGCCTACGTGGTCATCTCGTTCTGGCAGTTCGGCAACCTGTGCGAGCCGGGGGACTCCCCGGCGGGCTGCTACGCGGTGCGCGACCCGCTGGACGTGGCGCTGGTCGCGGCGGCGGCGATGGGCGCCTGCTTCGGCTTCCTGTGGTGGAACGCCAGCCCGGCGAAGATCTTCATGGGGGACACCGGCTCGCTCGCGCTCGGCGGCGCCTTCGCCAGCATCGCCATCGTCAGCCGGACCGAGCTGCTGCTCGTCGTCCTCGGTGGCCTGTTCGTCATCGAGACCCTGTCCGTCCTGATCCAGGTGGCGTTCTTCAAGGCGACGAAGAAACGTGTGTTCAACATGGCGCCGATCCACCACCACTTCGAACTCGCCGAATGGCCCGAAACGACGGTCATCATCCGGTTCTGGATCGTCTCCGGCCTCGCGGTGGCCTTCGGGCTCGGCCTGTTCTACGCCGAGTTCCTCTCCCACGGAGGTAATTAGCCCCATGGGTTCCACGCAGGCGGCCGGCGCCGCGGCCCGGGCGCTGCTCGGCCGCGGCGCCCGGGTGCGGGTCGTCGACGCCGGCGACTCCGATCGGCACCGCGCGGCCGCCGCCGACCTGCGGGTGCTCGGCGCGACGGTGGAGCTCGGCGGGCTGCCGGCGGGCCCCGGCGGGGCGGGGCTCGTCGTGACCTCGCCGGGCGTCCCGCCGACCGCGCCGCTGATCACCGGATCGGCGCGGGCGGGGGTGCCGGTGTGGGGAGAGGTCGAGCTCGCCTGGCGCTGGCGCGGCGCCACCCGCTGGCTCGCCGTGACCGGCACGAACGGCAAGACCACGACCACCGAGATGCTCGGGGCGATGCTCGCCGCGGGGGGCCGGCACGCGACCACCGCCGGCAACATCGGCACGCCGATCGTCGAGGCCGTGGCCGCCGAGCCGCCCTACGACACGCTCGCCGTCGAACTGTCCAGCTTCCAGCTGCACTACACCCTCACCGCGGCACCGCTGGCCGCGGCCGTGCTCAACGTCGCCCCGGACCATCTCGACTGGCACGGCGGCGCGGACGCCTACGCCGAGGCCAAGGCGCGGATCTGGCGCGATCCCGCGACGATCGCCATCGGCAACGCCGACGACGCCGCGAGCACCCGGCTGCTCGCGGGGGCGCCAGGCCGCCGGGTGCTGTTCGGGCGGGACCCGGGGGCCCGACCCGCCCCGGGACTGACCGTGGTCGACGGTCACCTCGTCGACCACGCCTTCGGTGGCGGCCGGCTCGTCGCCCTGCGTGACCTGCGGGTCGTGGGCCCCCACCTGATCTCCAACGCGCTCGCCGCGGCGGCGCTGGCCCGCGCCGAGGGCGTGGACCCGGCGGCGATCGGCGCCGCGCTCGCGGACTTCCGCGCCGGTGCCCACCGCAACGCCGAGGTCGCCGTGATCGACGGCGTCCGCTGGGTGGACGACAGCAAGGCGACCAACCCGCACGCCGCCGCGGCCTCCCTGGCGGGCTACCCCTCGGTCGTGTGGATCGCCGGCGGCCTGAACAAGGGTCTCGACTTCGACGACCTCGTCCGCGACGCCCGCGACGTGCTGCGCGGCGCGGTCCTCATTGGCCGCTGCGCCGAGGAGATAGGCGTCGCGCTCGCCCGACACGCCCCCGATGTCCCCGTCGAACGGGCCGCCGGCATGGACGATGCGGTGAAGGCCGCGGCGGCGCTCGCGCGCGCCGGCGACACGGTGCTGCTCGCGCCGGCCGCGGCCTCGATGGACATGTTCCGCGACTACGCGGCCCGCGGAGACCTGTTCGCCGAGGCGGTGCGCGCACGAGAGGGGTAGCCGTGGCTGGTTCGAGGCCGGTATCGCCCTCCTCAGGATTGCCGGTGCGGCCGGTGGCCGCCCGCTCCGGTGACGACGACCCGGTGGACCGCGAGACCGCCGAGCTGCGGGTGCCGCTGCTCGACCGGCCGCTCGCCTCCTACTACCTGCTGCTGTCCTCGGCCGGCCTGCTGCTGCTGCTCGGGCTGGTCATGGTGCTCTCGGCGTCGAGCGTGCGCTCCTACGCCCTGTTCGGCTCGGCGTACACGCTGTTCATCCGGCAGGCGATCTGGGTGGGCATCGGCCTGCCGATCGTCGTCGCGGCCAGCCGGTTGCCGGTGCGGGCGTTCCGGGCGTTCGCCTACCCGTTGCTGGCCGGCACCGTGTTCCTGCTCATGGCCGTGCTCGTCCCCGGCATCGGCAGCGTGCGGGGCGGGGCCCGGCAGTGGATCGTCGTCGGCCCGATCACCATCCAACCCAGCGAGCTGGCGAAGATCGCGCTGGTGCTGTGGTGCTCGGACCTGCTGGTGCGCAAGCGGCGGCTGCTGGCCGACCCGAAGCACCTGTTCGTCCCGCTGGTCCCGATGTTCCTGTTCATCGACCTGCTGATGCTGCTCGAACCGGATCTCGGCGGCGCGATCTGCGTGACGGTCGTCCCGCTGACCATCCTGTGGGTGATCGGCACCCCGAAGCGCTTCTACGGCGCCGTGCTCGGTTCGATGATCCTCGCGGCGTCGGTGCTCGCCGTCGTCGAGCCCTACCGGATCCGGCGGCTGCTGTCGTTCACCGACCCCTTCGCCGACGCCAGCGGTGACGGTTTCCAGGCCGTCCAGGGCATCTACGCGCTGTCCACGGGGGGTTGGTGGGGGGACGGGCTCGGCGCTTCCCGGGCAAAGTGGCCGGAGGTGCTGCCCGCGGTGCACACCGACTTCATTCTCGCGATCATCGGCGAAGAGCTGGGCCTGGTCGGCAGCCTCGTGGTGGTCGGGCTGTTCGGCGTGCTCGGTTACGCGGGCCTGCGCATCGCCCACCGCTCCGACGACCTGTTCGTCCGGCTGGCCGCCGCCGGGGTCACCGCGTGGATCATCGTGCAGGCGGTGGTGAACATGGGGGCGGTCGTCGGCCTGCTGCCGATCACCGGCGTCACCCTGCCGCTGGTGTCCTTCGGCGGGTCCGCGCTGCTGCCCACCCTCGCCGCCCTCGGGATGCTGCTCTCCTTCGCCCGCTCGGAGCCCGCGGCGGTGAAGTACCTGGCCCGACGGGCCGAGGAACGCCGGGTGGCACGGGCCGAGCGCGCCGGGGCGCGCCGGCGGCCGCGGCTGCCCGGCCGCCGTGCCCGGCGACCCGACCTGGAGCTCGTGCCCGCCGACGGCCCCGACATAGCATCCGGCACCGGTGGGCGAGTGACCGGGACCGGGCGGTCCGCGGGCCGCCCCGATGTGTCATCGTCTTGACCGGTGTTGCGAAGCGTAGTGCTCGCCGGCGGCGGGACAGCCGGCCATGTCGAACCCGCGCTCGCCGTGGCGGACGCCCTGCGCGCCGCCGAGCCGCGTACCCAGCTCACCCTGCTGGGCACGGCTACCGGCCTGGAGGCGCGCCTGGTGCCGGCCCGCGGCTACGAGTTGGCGACGGTGCCGAAGGTGCCGATGCCGCGTCGGCCCACGCCCGCGCTGCTGAAGCTGCCCGTCCGCCTGTTCGACGCGGTGCGCCAGGCGGGCGCGACCCTGGACCGGGTCCGGGCGGACGTCGTCGTCGGCTTCGGTGGCTACGTGTCGGTGCCGGCGTATCTCGCCGCCCGGCGCCGCGGCATCCCGATCGTGGTCCACGAGGCGAACCCGCTGCCCGGGATGGCCAACCGGCTCGGCGCCCGGTTCACCTCCTTCGTCGCCACCTCGTACCCGAGTACCCCGCTGCGCGGTGCGACCCTCACCGGGATCCCGCTGCGCGCGCAGATCCTCACCCTCGACCGTTCACCGGCGGCCAGCCGCGCCGCGCGGGCCCGCTACGGGCTTGACCCGCATCGCCCGACCCTGCTCGTCTTCGGCGGCTCCCAGGGGGCCCGCAGCCTGAACGAGGTCATGACCGCGGCGGCGCAGTCGCTGGCCAGCGCGGGCGTCCAGGTGCTGCACGCGGCCGGGCCGAAGAACTTCGACGAGGTCGCGGCGGCGCTGCCCCGCGGCCTGCCAGCCCCCTACGAGCTGCTTCCCTACCTGGACGACATCGGGTCCGCGTACGCCGCCGCCGACATGACGCTGTGCCGCTCCGGCGCGATGACCTGCGCCGAGCTCGCCGCGGTGGGCCTGCCGGCGGCCTACGTGCCGCTCCCACACGGCAACGGCGAGCAGCGCCGCAACGCCCTGCCGACGGTGGAGGCCGGTGGCGGCCTCCTCGTCGACGACGCCGACCTCGACGAGGACTGGCTGCTGGCGAACGTGCTGCCGGTGCTCACCTCGCCGGAGCGGCTGGCGAAGATGTCGGCGGCCTGTGCGGGCACCGGCTACCCCCAGGCCGCCGCGGCGATCGTCGCGATGGTCCGCGATGCGGCAGCGACCCGGCGTCATAAGAGGCCCCGCCACGCCGCCTCCTGACGGCTCGCCCCTCGCGGAGGCCCACCCGCAACCAGCGTGGGGTTGGTTGCGGTGCGTTGTGCGCGGTCTGGGTCCTGCGGATCGCGCGCACCGCACCGCACCGCTTCCCCCTGATCACAACTGAACGCGTGCCAGCTGGCCGGGTGTTGCCGGAGGGCTGGCTCCGCGCGGGCGCGACTGCGCGCGATTGCTGGAGGTTGTTGACGATTGCGGGCCCCGCACAGGTCAACAACCTCCAGCAATATCGGCGCCCACTCCAGGCGCCCACTCCCGGCGCATCCCGTGGATGGCGGCGGGGGAGCGTCAGTCCAGGGCGGCCAGGACGACCACCGGGATCTCGCGCTCGACCTGTTCCTGGTGGCCGCGGATACCCGGCATGGTCTCCACCAGTGCCTGGTAGAGCCGCTCCCGCTCTGCCCCGGTGGCGGTAGACGCCTGCGCGGCGAACCGGCCGGTACCGAGCTCCACGGTGACCTTGGGGTTGGCCGTGAGGTTCCGATACCAGTCCGGATGCCCTGGGGCGGCCATGTTGGACGCGAACACGATGATGCGACCGTGCCGGCCGGCCTGCCCGTTCCCGCCGGCCTGCCCGTTCCCGCCGGTCTGCGCAGTCCCGTCGGGCTGGTGCTCGCCGCCGGCCTGGTTCTCGCCCGCCGCGGCGTCGGAGGCACCGTCGGTGACGTAACCGAGCGGCGTGGTGTGTTCCTGCCCGCTGCGCCGCCCGGTCGTCGTCAGCAGGACGAGCCGGGAGCCGGGCAGCGTCTTCTCCAGTGCTCCGCCGGTCGCCCGGTATTCGGCGATCACGGTCTGGTTGACCGCTCGGATGTCGAAGCCGGGGCTGCGCGGGTCCTGCATGTCTGACATCCACCTGATCCTCACCGGTCGCCGCCGGCCATGCCGGCGGTGGACGTGTTGCGGCAGTCAACCATCGACGCAGCGTCACGGCCGGGAGGATCACGCCGGTGGCGCCGCGTCGGCGTCAGCGCGGCATCTCCTCGCGCAGCGCCGCCAGCAGCCGCGGCCCGACCGTCGTGATCGTACCGGCGCCCAGGGTGAGCAGCAGGACGCCGCCGGCCTGGGCGGGGACGGGGCTGTCCAGCGCGTCGCGGACGTCCGCGGCGAGCCGGTCGACCAGCTCCGGCCAGGGCACGTAACCGACGGCCGCGGGCCCGGCCAGCCGCGTGACCAGATCCATCGGGTGCCGGCCGAGGTCATCGGTCTCCCGGGCAGCGTAGATGTCGGTGACGTACACCCGGTCGGCGTCGGCGAAGGCGGTGGCGAAGCCGTCGAGTAGCGCGGCGAACCGGCTGTAGGTGTGCGGTTGGAGCACGGCCCACACCGCCCGGCCGTGCGCCCGGGCGCGGGCCGCGGCGAGCGTCAGCCGGATCTCGGTCGGGTGGTGCGCGTAGTCATCGATGATCTCCAGGCTCCACTCGCCTATCGGGTCGGTGACGGGGGTGGCCGGCAGGGCCTGCGATCGTGGAAGGGGCCTGCCGGCGTGGGCCGGCATGGCCCCCGACCGGTCGGGGGCGGATGCGGGGGCCAGCGCTGTCGCTGTCGCCGGCGCGTCGACGGCCGGGGGCACGGCCCACGGGTGGGCGATGCCGGTCGGTGTGGGGG
>NZ_JANEZT010000213.1 GCF_025403405.1 Frankia tisae | reverse complement strand
CCCGGGGTGCACCTGCCCGCCACCCTGCTGGCCGCCGCCCCCCACCAGCACGCCCGCGGCCGGCGCGGCGCGGCCCCGATCGTCCTGCCCGCCGACCGCCGCGGCGCGGTACGGGTGGGCCGCGAGGGCAACCTGGTGCTGTTCGTCGTCGACGCCAGCGGGTCGATGGCCGCCCAGGCGCGGATGACCCTGGTCACCACCGCCGTGCTGGCCCTGCTCGTCGACGCCTACCAGCGCCGCGACCGCATCGGCATGATCACCTTCCGGGGGTCCGGGGCGCAGGTCGTGCTCGCCCCCACCGCCAGCGTCGAGGTCGGCGCCGCCCGGCTGCGCGCCCTGCCCACCGGCGGGCGCACCCCGCTGGCCGCCGGGCTCACCCGCGCCGGGCAGGTGCTGCGCGCCGAACGGCGCCGCGACCCGGCGCGGCGCGCCCTGCTCGTCGTCGTCACCGACGGACGCGCCACCGCCGGCGCCGACCCGCTGCCGGTGGCCCGCGCCCTGGTCCGCGCCGCCGGCGGGCCGGGCGGATCCGCCACCGGCCGCCCCGCCAGCGCCGGGCGCGGCGCGGCGGGGGGCGGCGCGGGCCGTGGCGGGCTGGCCAGCGTCGTCGTCGACTGCGAAAGCGGCTTCCTGCGCCTGGGCCTGGCCGGCCGGCTCGCCCACGCCCTCGGCGGGATCACGATCGGGCTCGACGCCCTGCCACTGCTGGCCCCGCCACCACCGGCGCCGACGCCGCCACGGGCGGGAAAGGTGGCCTGAGATGGCACCGCAGGGACAGCCGACCAGCGTCCCCGACGACGGCCTGACCACCCGCGCCCGCCGCGACCGGCCGCTGCTGATCGTCCACACCGGCGACGGCAAGGGCAAGTCGACCGCCGCGTTCGGCCTGGCGTTGCGCGCCTGGTCGCAGGGCTGGCCGGTCGGGGTGTTCCAGTTCGTCAAGTCCGCCAAGTGGCGCATCGGCGAGGAACGCGCCCTGGGCGTGCTCGCCGACTCCGGTGAAGGCGGCTCGGTCGACTGGCACAAGATGGGCTCCGGGTGGAGCTGGGTGCAGGGCCGCGTCGACCCCGACGGCGACCCGGCGGCCGCCGCGGCCGAGGGCTGGGCGCAGATCCGCCGCGATCTGGCCGCCGAAACCTACCGGCTCTACGTCCTCGACGAGATGACCTACCCGCTGCACTGGGGTTGGCTCGACGTCGCCGAGGTCGTCGACACCCTGCGCACCCGCCCGGGCCGCCAGCACGTCGTCGTCACCGGGCGGCGCGCCCCGCAGGAGCTGCTCGACGCCGCCGACCTCGTCACCGAGATGACCAAGATCCGCCATCCGATGGACGCCGGGCAGAAGGGCCAGCGGGGCATCGAATGGTGACCGCCCCCCTCGCCCTGCCCCGCCTCGTGCTCGCCGCCCCGACCAGCGGGGCGGGCAAGACGACGGTGACCACCGGGCTGATGGCCGCGCTGCGCGCCCGCGGCCTGCGGGTCTCCCCGCACAAGGTCGGCCCCGACTACATCGACCCCGGCTACCATGCGCTGGCCACCGGCCGCCCCGGACGCAACCTCGATGCGGTACTGGCCGGCCCGCAGCGCCTGGCCCCCCTGTTCGCCCACGGCGCCACCGGCGCCGACATCGCCGTCGTCGAAGGCGTGATGGGCCTGTTCGACGGGGTCGCCCGCCCGCAACCCGGCGAGGCCGCCGACCATGCCTCCACCGCGCACGTCGCCCGCCTGCTCGACGCCCCGGTGATCCTCGTCGTCGACGTCTCCGGCGCCGCCCGCTCCATCGCCGCGCTCGTCGCCGGGTTCCGCGCCTTCGACCCGCGCCTCCACCTCGCCGGGGTGATCCTCAACCGGGTCGGCTCGCCGCGCCACCGCGAGCTGCTCACCGAGGCGCTCGCCGACATCGGGATGGCCGTGTTCGGCGCGGTTCCCCGCGAACAGACCGTGCACACCCCCTCACGTCACCTCGGCCTGGTGCCCGCCGCCGAACGCCGCCCGGCCGCCGTCGACGCCGTCGACCGCCTCGGCGCGCTCATCGCCGCCTCCTGCGACCTCGACGGCCTGCTGCGCGTCGCCCGCGCCGCCCCACCGCTGCGCACCAACGCCTGGAATCCGACCCTCGCACTCTCCGCCATGGGGGATACGCCGGTGGGGGATGCGACGGCCGGGCGGCCGCCGCGGGTCGCGGTCGCCGGGGGAGCGGCGTTCACCTTCGGCTACGCCGAGCACGCCGAACTGCTCACCGCCGCCGGCGCGGACGTCGTCGCCGTCGACCCGCTGCGCGACGACACGCTGCCCGCCGGCACCGACGCGCTGATCATCGGTGGGGGTTTCCCCGAGGAACACGTCGGCGCGCTCACCGCCAACACCCGCCTGCGCGGTGAGATCGCCGCGTTCGCCGCCCGCGGCGCCCCCATCGTCGCCGAATGCGCCGGGCTGCTCTACCTGGCCCGCAGCCTCGACGGCGCGCCGATGTGCGCCGTCCTCGACGTCGACGCGGTGATGGGCCCGCGGCTCACCCTCGGCTACCGCCGCGCCGTCGCCGCCACGCCCAGCCCACTGGCCCCCGCCGGGAGCGTCCTGACCGCCCACGAGTTCCACCGCACCGTCCTGCTTCCCCCGCCCACCGGGGCACCCCCAGCGGCCTGGTGGCTGCCCGCCGTCGACCCGGCGCCCGCCGCCCCTGCCGGCGCGACGCCACCGGCGCGGCCCGGGACGCCGCCGGCGGCGGGACCAGCCGAGGCGCCGTCGCGATGGCTGGCCGAGGGCTTCGTGCAGCGCCGGGTGCACGCCTCCTACCTGCACCTGCACTGGGCCGGACGGCCGCAGATCGCCACCGGCCTGCTCGCCGCCGCGCGTGCATACGGTCGCCGTCCCGGCGCGGCCTGAGCCCCCGATGGCAACCCGCCGCCCGAGCGACCCGTCCGGCCGGGCCGGCGAGGCGCACCAGGACGACAGGCGCAACCCACCGGCTACGCGCGTCGTCGCGGCGGATGACCGGGGCACGGCCGATCTGGTCGTCGGGGTCGGCGCGCGGCCCGGGGTCGACGCGGGGGAGATCCTGGCGCTCATCGACGCGGCGCTGCGGGAACTCGGCGTGCCGACGGGCGCGGTGCGCCTGCTGGCCACCGTCACCGCCCGCCGCGACGAGGCGGGCATCGTCGCGGCCGCCGGCCACCACCGCTGGCCCGTCGTGGGATATCCACCGGCGCGTCTCGCCACGGTCGACGTCCCCCATCCCAGCGCCGCCGTGCAGGCCGCGCTCGGGATACCGGGCGTCGCCGAGGCGGCGTGCCTGCTTCCCCTCCACCGGCATCCGGCCGCGCCGCGGCCGGTCCTGCTGCTACCCAAACGCACCGGCCGGCGGGCCACGATCGCCGTCGCCCGCCAGCCCACACCCACGCCTAGGACGGGCCCAGGAGCTCGTGCACCTTGCTGAGCAGGGCGCCCGCGGTGAAGGGCTTCTGGAGGTGGGGGAGGTCGGCCGGCGCGGTGGCGGCGCCCGGCGCCCCGCCGGCGGCATAGCCGGACACGAGCATCGCGGGCAGCGCGGGGTGACGCCGGCGGAAGCGCTCCACGAGCTGATAGCCGGACATGCCAGGCATGACGACATCGGTGAGCAGGGCATCGATCCGGGTGCCGGTGTCCCCGAACCGCTCCAGTGCCTCGGCGGGAGAACCCGCCTCATGAACCTGATACCCGGAGCGGGCCAGGATCCGGGTGGTGATGTCGCGGACGGCCTCGTTGTCCTCCACCACCAGGATGGTCTCACCGTCGCCGCGCCGGTCGGGACCGGCCGGGCCAGCGGCCGGGCGGCGTGATGCGGACTGCTCCGAGCAGGGCAGCAGCACCCCGATGGTGGTTCCCTGCCCGACCTGCGAATCGATGCTGATCCTTCCCTCGGCCGCCGTGACAACACCGTAGACGGTGGCGAGACCGAGGCCGGTTCCCTCGCCCGGCCCCTTCGTGGTGAAGAAGGGCTCCAGGGCGCGCCGCGCCACCTCCGGGGGCATGCCGCAGCCGGTGTCGGCGACGGTGAGGCACGCCCAGCGGCCCTCCGGTGCCCGCGGGCCGCGGGCCGGGCCGGCAGGGCCACCCACGTTGGCGGTGGTGATGGTGATCCGGCCGCCGTGTGGCATGGCGGCCCGGGAATTGACACACAGGTTCATCACGACTTGTTCGATTCCGGTGGGGTCGATGGTGACCTGGGACAGCCCCGGATCCAGCTGGGTGACGAACTCGACGTCCTCGCCGATGGTGCGCCGCAGCAGGCTTTCGGTGGCGGTGACGACGTCGTTGAGGTTGAGCGTCTCCGCCTGGGTGCGTTTCTGCCGGCTGAAGGTGAGTAGCTGGCGGGTCAGGGCCGCGGCCCGCTCGGCGGCGAGGCTGATTCCACCGATGTCGGCACGGCGTGGGTCATCGGTGGACAGCGTCTCCGCGAGCATCTCCGCATAACCCATGATGACGGAGAGCAGGTTGTTGAAGTCGTGGGCCACGCCGCCCGCGAGCCGGCCGAGGGATTCCAGCCGCTCGGTCTGGTGCAGCTGCTGTTCGAGGCGTTCCCGTTCCTGTTCCGCGTGACGGCGTTTCCGCCGGTCGGCCGCCTCGCGCAGTTCCCGCTGCACCGCGGGGACCAGCCTGGTCAGGCGATCCTTGAGCAGGAAATCGTGCGCGCCGCAGCGCATGAGCGCCGCCGCCGTCTCCTCTCCGACCTGGCCGGAGACGAGGATGAAAGGGACGTCGAGCTCGCTGTCCGCCAGCAGCTTCAGCGCGTGCTCGGCACTGAGCGCCGGCATGTTGTAGTCACAGGTCACCAGGTCCGGCGGATGGGCGCGCAGCGCGGCGGTCAGCTCGCCGGCGGTCTCCACCCGGTCATAGCTGACGTCGAGTCCACCGCCGCGCAACTGACTGACGATCAGAACGGCGTCGTCGTCACAGTCCTCCACCATGAGGAGATGCATCTTCGGCACGGCATGCCGCCTCTCCGCTCGTCGGCCGCGGCGCAGACCCCACGCTGTTGCGGACCGGCGGCCGGTTCAGGAACAGCCAGTACATCCCGGCAGACCGGATCGCGTCCTCGAACTGCTTGAAATCGACCGGTTTGACGATATAGCTGTTCACACCGAGGCGGTAGCTGGCCAGGACATCCCGTTCCTCCTGCGAGGAGGTGAGCATCACCACGGGCACCGACCGCAGCTTCGGGTCGTCCTTGATGCTTTTCAACACCTCCAGCCCATCCACCTTCGGCAGCTTGAGGTCAAGCAGGATCACCTTGGGTGGGCCCGCCGGTCGCCGGTCGGCATAGGAGCCGGTGCAGTACAGGAAATCCAGCGCCTCCGCGCCGTCGCTAACGACATGAACGGAGTTCATGACCTTTTCGTCGCGCAGGGCGTACAGGGTCAGATCGGCATCGTTCGAGTCGTCCTCCACCAGCAGGATGTCCAGGCCCTCGACGCTCACTCCGCACCCCCTCATCAGATGCGCACGAGAATGTCGCACCGGTTCCGGGCGACCCGTCGGCTTCCCTGGTGGTACCCGGAGCGGCGCTGAGATACGCCAGCGCGCGGCGATGTGTCCCATCCGGAGCCCGCCCGGCCAGGACATCCGGCGAAAACCTGGTCATGATGGTGCGGCCACGGGAAGAGTAAACGAAATGGTGGCGCCCTGGTCGATTTTCCCATCCGCCCAGATCTGACCGCCGTGGCGCTTGATGATGCGAGCGGCCAGCGCCAGCCCGACACCCGTTCCCTCGAACTGCTCCGACTTGTGCAACCGCTGGAAGACGCCGAACAGTTTGTGCGCATAACGCGAGTCGAAACCCGCCCCGTTGTCGCTGACAAAGTAGACTGTGGCACCTGACTCCGCGTGGCTCCCGATCCGGATGTGGGCCGGATCTCTCCCCCGACTGTATTTGAGCGCGTTCGACAGAAGGTTCGTGTAGACGAGTTTCAGCAGCGCCGGGTCGGCCAGACAGGCCGGAAGATCCTCCACGAGGGTCTCGACATGACGGCCCTCCTGCTCGGCGCTCAGGTCGGCGAGGCACTCTCGGGCGATGTCCGCCGGGTGAACCGTGGTCTTGGTCAGCTCCTGACGTCCGACGTGGGCGAACGCGAGCAGGTCGTCGATCAGGGCACCCATGCGCTGGCCGCCTCGTTCCACCCGGTTCAGAAGTTCCCGGGCCTGTTCCGACATCTCGTCCGCATGCTGTTCGACCAGGATGTGGGAGAAGCCGGTGACGGCACGCAAGGGGGCCCGAAGGTCGTGGGAGACGCTGTAGGAGAACGCTTCGAGTTCGTCGTTGGCCTTCTGGAGCCGGGCCGCCGCGCTGGCCCGTTCGTCGGCCACCCGGTCCAACTGGTCCGCCAGGACGTTCACCGACCACCCGACCTCCTGGACCTCGGCCGGCCCGGCGGGCATGGGTCGGGTCACGAGACGGCCGTGGGCCAGGGAACGCACCGCTTCGGTCACCGCCGTCAGAGGTCGGACCAGTCGACGGGTGGTGACCACCGCGGTCCGCGTGCCCACCACCAACCCGATCACCAGGCAGCCCGCAACCAGGGCGAGCGTCCCGACCTGAGTGCGATTGAGCTCATCGATCTTGGCCTCGCGGTGGCGGTCGAGCATGTCGGCAACCGCAGCCTGCGATGCCCGGAACGCATCGAACAGCCGCTTGCCATCTGCCGGGTCCGGGGTGGCGCCGGCGATCACCGGCCTGGCGTAGTCCCGGTACCACGCGGACACCTCGGCCCGCTCGGCCGCCAGCCGGCCGCGCAGACGGGGATCGCCGGGCAGGTGCTGCTCGACTGTCGCGAACCTGGCGGGCAGCGCGGCCGTACCGGTGTCGTAAGGCGCCAGGAAGGACTGGTTACGGCTGATCAGATAGCCGCGAACACCGGTCTCGGCATTGGTCATGTCGACGAGGATCTCGTCGTTGGCCTGCCGTTCGGCGGCGATGTTCCGCACCACATTATGAACCTGGGACCTCACCGAGATCGTGGCCAGAAGACACACGATGCCCAGCAGCACCTGGAACGCCAGCAGGGTTGAGAAGGCTGTCGTCAGAGTCCGTTTTACCCGGCGAGCGGAACCGCCCGATGTCGATGGGACCGCTACCGCCCGATCGCCTGCTCGCCGATTCCTTACCCCGCGATCGTCGATGCGACCATCGGGTGTGGGGGCGAGGTCGGTGTCGGCATCAGGTATCACGGTTCGGTCTCCCGACGTGAAAGACGGCTCCATCGGCACAGCCGCCAGGAGGCACACGGGGCACAGGCACAACATCCGGTCGCAGGCGACCAGCAGGCAGCGCCTGACAAGGATGAACCAGCCCGGCGGTCTGCGCATGTCGAGCGGCGCGAGGGCTGCGCCTGGGCGGCCGGTGTTGAGGCCCCGGCGGGTCGCCGGCCGGTCAGCCCGCAGGCGCGGCGAGGAACCGGGCGAGATCGGGATGGGATCGCCCGGCGCCGCCGGTCCCGGGGGAACCACGGGTCACGGCGGGCCGCAGGTGCACATCAGTACTCACGGCGCGCAGTCAAGCCACACCGGCCAGAACCGGATGTGGGATTTCGGGCCGGGGGAGGCACCTCGTCGCCGGGATGCGCACACTGAGCGGGCAGACCCACCGCCGGCACTCCCCACCCCAGCACCGCCGCAGCCCCGACCGGCATCCCGCCGCCGGGACCCGTCCCACGAGGGAGTCACATGGCCACCCTGCACGAGGGCCGCACCGCCGACCAGCAGGCCCACCGCGCCGACCACCGCCGCGCCCAGGCGACGATCCTGGACGCCGCCGATCACCTGGACCCCGCCGACACCAGCCTGCGCGCCCGCCAACTGCGCGACACCGCCCAGGCGATCCTGCGCCGGTCCTGAGCCGTCACCGACCCACCCGAGGCCAGTCCGCGGGCACCCGATCCCCACCCGCCGCGGCCCCGACCGGCACTCGCCGGCCGGGGCCGTTGTCACGTCGGGACGCCGCGCTGGCCGCGAACCATCACGCGTCGCACCAGAACCAGCCCCACAATTAACACAGAGGTAGCCCTGGCTTAATTACTGGTGAACCAGCGTGTGCGACCGTGCGGTATGCAGACAGGTGGTGTTCCCAAAACCGATATCGTCAAGATAGCCGCGTCGATCGACGACGTTCCCAGCATGGAAGAAACCGACGCGATGCTGGAACAACTACGCCATCTTCCTCGCAGCACAGAAACCGTAAAACTGATTGATGAACTTCTGGAGATCCGTTCACTACTCGGCGCGACATGTTGAGCATGCGCGCCGAGTAGCGAACAGAAGATGGGCGGCCCGCCGGCTTCCCCGCGGTGAGACGAGGTGCTAACCGACCCGACCTCGAAAAACTACTGCTGGGAGCCGAACGGCTGGCCCTGCTGGTTTCCCTGGTTCCCCTGGTTGCCGAGGTTGCCCCGGTTCCCCTGGTTCCCCTGGTTGCCCTGGTTGCCGCCGCCGAAACGCTCGCCGGACTGGCCACCCAGGCCACCCTGGCCACCGCCGACGCCCGCCAGCTCACGCAGACGGTTCTCGACGTACCGCTCGCTGTGGTGCGTCCTGTCCGCGATACGCGCAACAAGGTCCTCGATGTCGGTCGCCGTGTCGAGGTCCGCGGTGCTGACCTGACCGAACTGGTCGAGGATGCGGTAGCGCAGCTGCTGCCAGTTCTGGCGCAGCTGCTGCTCGACCTGCTGGCGCTGCTGCTGCTGCTCCTGCTGGGTCATTGTGATCCCTTCTCGTCATTTCTTCGAACGCGCTGAAGATTGCGAGAGGGACGGTACCGCAGCCGGCTCGGGTAGCGCCAAGCCGAACTCGAATTCGAATGTATGCCCTCGCTCTAGGGCATCTGACACCGCAGCCTCGGCAGTCCGGATGCGCTCCCCTCTTTCCGGAATCAAAACGGAAAAACGGACCGTAAAGGACGCCTTCGGTGTCGTCGTGGATGTGGCCGCCACACGAACATGTTCCGCATGCAGACACGAGCCGCTCCCGTCACTAGGATGCGTTTCGACAGCGGCGCCGCTCGGATGGTGCACTCTCGAAGAGGCGGGCACCGAGCACCGGCGAAACACCCTCTGAAAGTCAGATCAGGGCATAGCGAAACACCATCACGACGGTCGCGGGGATGAACCGATCCCGCCCTCGCTCCACCTTCCGGAGGAACAGCTCCGCATGGCCTTCTCTGCAGACATCTGGGCCCTCTTCTGTCCGAAGACCTGTGCACCGGCGGCGGTAGGCAGGTGTCGGCGGAAAAGGACGGTTCACCCCGCTTACGTGCGCTGTCGCCACAGCGTCGCCGCACCGACCGTGGTCGGGCGCACGGCGTCCTAACCGAGGGCGCGCTGCGCCGCCGGGTCGCAGGCGTCGGCCAGCAGGTCCAGGGACAGGCCGAGGACGCCGGCGAGCGCGGCGACGGTGAAAAACGCCGGAGTCGCGATGCGCCCGGCCTCGATCTTGCGCAGCGTCTCCGCGGACACTCCGGCCGCGGCGGCGACCTCGACCATGCTGCGCGCGCCACGCGCGACCCGCAGCAGCGCCCCGAGCCGCTCGCCGCGCTCCCGCTCCGCTCTGGTCAACGGCGTCCGCACCATGGCCGTGATAGTAATACCGGTATAGTAATTGGGCGCAGGTTCGGTGGTCTCGACGACACCAGCAGCGCCGACATCGACGAAGGAGGATGGTCGCGATGGTGGAGCTGAAGTCGACCGCGGCAATCGAGGCGATGGCCGCCGCCGGGGCCGTCGTCGCCCGCGCACTGCGCGCGACCCGTGACGCCGCCGCCCTCGGCGTCACCCCCCGCGAGCTGGACACGGTCGCCCACACCGTGATCCGCGACGCCGGCGCCCTGCCGGTGTTCCTGCACTACCACCCCGGGTTCGCCCCGACACCGTTCCCCGCGGTCATCTGCGCCTCGGTCAACGACGTCATCGTCCACGGCATCCCGAGTGACACCCCGCTGCGCAACGGCGACCTGGTCAGCATCGACTGCGGCGCCGAACTCGACGGCTGGGTCGGCGACGCCGCGATCAGCTTCACCGTCGGCACCCCCCACCCCGGCGACGCCGCCCTCATCGACACCACCGCCGCGGCCCTGGCCGCCGGCATCGCCGCCGCCGTCCCCGGCAACCGCCTCGGTGACATCGCCGCCGCCATCGGCCAGGTCGGGCGCGCCGCCGGCTACGGCATCCCCCGCGGCTTCGGCGGGCACGGCATCGGCCGGCGCATGCACGAGGATCCCAGCGTGCCCAACGACGGCCAGCCCGGACGGGGCATGCCGCTGCGCGAAGGCCTCGTCCTCGCCCTGGAACCAATGTTCTGCGCCGGCGGCCGCGACAGCTACTACACCGCCGCCGACGGCTGGGGCCTGCACACCACCGACGGCAGCCGCGCCGCCCACGTCGAACACACCGTCGCCATCACCGCCAACGGCCCGCGCATCCTCACCACCACCTGACCGGGTCCGTTGCGGCCCGCCACCGCAGCGGTCGATAGTCGGAACTGGCCGTCGCGACACCCACCGCCGGCCGGTGATCATCCCATCCGACCCCGGACCCCTCGGAGCCTGCCATGACGTCGCCGTCACCCGCGTCACCCGCCCTGGTGCCCTTCACCATCGACGTTCCCGACGCGGTCCTCGACGATCTGCGCCACCGGCTGCACCGCACACGGTGGACCGAGCAGATCCCCGGCACAGGCTGGGACCTGGGCACCGACGTGGACTACCTGCGCGAGCTGTGCGCCTACTGGGCCGACGGATTCGACTGGCGGGCCGCCGAGGCCCGCCTCAACCGCTGGCCGCACCTGCGCACCGTCATCGACGGCACCACCGTGCACGCCCTGCACGCCCGCTCGCCGCACCCGGGCGCGGTGCCGCTGCTGCTCACCCACGGCTGGCCCGGGTCGATCGTGGAGTTTCTCGGGGTCATCGACCGGCTGGTCGACCCGCCGGCCTACGGCGGCGACGCCGCCGACGCCTTCCACGTCATCTGCCCGTCACTGCCCGGCTACGGCTGGTCCGGGCCGACGGTCGCCCGCGGCTGGCATGTGCGCCGCATCGCCGACGCCTGGGTGGAACTCATGACCCGCCTGGGCTACGACCGCTTCGCCGCGCAGGGCGGCGACTGGGGCGGCTCCGTCACCGCCTATCTGGGCGCCGACCACCCCGACCGCCTGTTCGGCATCCACCTCAACCTCGTCCCGCCGCCGCCGATGACCCGCGACGAACGGGCCGCCCTCACCCCCGACGAGCTCGCCAACCTCGACTTCGCCCGCCGCTTCGCCCAGCACGAGACCGGCTACCAGGCCATCCAGGGCACCAAACCGCAGACCCTCGCCCACGCCCTCGCCGACTCCCCGGCCGGGCTCGCGGGCTGGATCGTGGAGAAGTTCCGCACCTGGTCGGACTGCGACGGCGACGTGGAGAAGGCGATCAGCCGCGACGACATCCTCACCAACATCACCACCTACTGGGTGACCGAGACGATCGGCTCCTCGATCCGGCTGTACCTCGAAACGCAGGCCGCGGGCCTGTTCGGCGCCCCCGAACAGCAGGTGAGCACCCCCACCGGCGCGGCGATCTTCCCGAAGGAGATCTACCGGCC
>NZ_JANEZT010000212.1 GCF_025403405.1 Frankia tisae | reverse complement strand
GGCGGTGGCGGTGGCACCGGGACCCGCCGCCGACGCGCTCGGCGCGATGCCGACCAGGGAACAAAGGAGGGCCGCGCCGAGGACGGCTGAGATTCTGCGCTTCTTCATGCCGTGAACCTAGAGCCGTCGGGATGGCGCGTTCTCCGGCTTGCAAGAACTCTCCGCGAAGAGAAGCGTAACTTTCGGTGGGACACGCCGGAAATTTAACGCTCAGCGGTCATCTGAATGTCCTGGCCGAAGGTGCGTTGAAATCCTCGGGAGTGGATGCGGGAAATCAGGAGACCGTCGCGCGTTTCAACGCCGCGGCCGCCGACGACGGCGTCCGCAGGGCGACCGGGGTGACGGCCTCGTCGAGGAGCCACACCGGCCGTCCTGGTTCGGCAAACTCGCTGCCGAACCAGGACGGCGGACCGGCCTCCCGGTCCAGGAACGCCTCCGCCTCGCGGGGGAGCCGGATGTGTTCGAGGGTGCCGTCCTCACCGCGACGGTGGTCGGTGACCGACGTGACGAGCGCGCGCGCGGCGTCGGCAGCGGCGAGGAAGCCCAGCAGGGCGATCCAGACCGCGTCCGGGTCCGGCAGGGCGAGGACGACGGGCTCCACCGCCGACAGGTAGAGGTTGCCCTGCCGGGCCACGAGCTGCCAGAGCAGGAACGTCACGAGCCCCATCGTCCGCGTCAGCACCTCGTCCCGCGTTGCGGGATCGGCGGGATCGGCGGGATCGGCGGGATCGGCGGGATCGGCGGGATCGGCGGGATCGGCGGGATCGGCGGGATCGGCGCCGGTCACGTCAAACTCGGCTCGCTCCCTCCCGCGGGGCACCCAGGTGATCTCGTTGACGGTGATGACGGCTCCCCCGGTGGGGGTGAGGTCGTCGCGGGTGATGCCCAGCAGCTCGAGGGCGATGTGGTGGACCCGTCCGGTGCGGTGCGGGGCGAGGTGGCGCAGGCCCTGGTGGGAGGTGCCGACGTAGGGCCGCGCCATCGCCTCGAGCCCGCCGGCGATCTCCCGCTGCAGCCGGAAGTAGTTGAGCCGACCACATTCCATCCACAGGCGCAGCAGGGGGTGGCGGGCGGATCCGACCACCAGGTCGTTACTGACGCCGGTCGGCAGGATGTTCAGGGTGAAGCCACAGGTGGAGGCGGCGACGGCCGCAAACAGCTCGGGAACCGAGCCGGGATGGCCGCCTTCCGGCGATCCGGCGTCGAACCGGATGTCGCCGTCGATGTAAAGACCGCCGAAGGTGTGGACGAGTTCCACCCGCAGATGATCCGACGCGCTCGCGTAGCCGCGGGGACGCTGCTTGGCCATCTCCAGGACGTACTGCGGATACAGGTACAGCGGATGGTCGGCGTGGAAGACCTCGTGGATGTTGATCAGCGCCACGTCGTTGTCACGCGCCCAGGTCATCAGAGTGCGGACGTACCGGAGCGGGTCGGCCGCGCCGACCGGGGGGGCGGGGTCGGCCAGGACGGCCGCGCAGTGCGCGCGCGGGATATCCGTCCACAGCACCACGGTGGCCTGGCCCGCATACCGGCGGGCCGCCGCGCCGTAGTTGTCGCGGAAGGCCGTCCGCGCGGGCATCGGCTGGCCCAACCAGATCCCGTGCACCACATGCGGTATCCCGACCACCTCCGCCAGCAGCGGCACCCCGGTGTCGGCCGCCTGCCCCCAGCGCCGCTCGCCCGCCGAGCGCCGCGCCCAGCTGACAGGGCCGCGGTCGGTCTCGAGCGACTGCGCCGACAGCTCCTCGGCTCCTGGAGTGGGGCGGGTCATGCTGATACGGCGCAGAAACGGCGCGACATGTTCGGGCCGCAGGTTCCCGATGTCGACACCCGCGAGGAAGGCTGGCGCCGAGGGCAGCCTGCGCAGGTCGAACAGGTCCGCGCCCAGCCATTCGGCCGCTGCCCGTTCCGCGTCGGGGGTGTGCAGCGGCGCGCCGATCAGGCGCCGCAGCCAGGCCAGCATCTCCCCGGGGGGAGCCGCAAGCGGCCACGCCGGCAGACGGGGGTTCGCCGCCCGCCACATCTGATCGACCAGGTTGACGCCACCACGCACGCTCGCCTGCCGGCGGCGCTCCGCCTCCTGATCGGCCTGCCGGGCGGTCAACCGGGCCATGGCCGCACGCGCCATCGCGGCGATCCGCGCGTGGCCGGCGGCCTCGCCGATGCGGGCGAGCCGCGCCGCGAGTACCGGCCAGTGGGCGAGTTCCGACTCCGACAGCAGGCGTGCGGCGAGCCGAGATGGGTCCGTCTCGGGACCGCCCGGTCCCGGCGGCGTCGACACGCTCACGAGTCGCCGGCGAATGGCCGCGAGGTCCCGCTCCACCGCCGGTCCGGCGGCCAGCTCGGCCGACCAACTCCTCCTCGCCGCCGAGACGTCTCGGCCGGTCACCACGTCGGCCAGCCACGACATCCGACCGACGGCCGCGGCCGCGGCGACGACCTGCTCCGCGGTCAGGTCCCCGGCAAGCAGGCGCGGCGCGCGGCGCGCCGTCGACTCGAAGCCGAGCGTGTGGCAGGCCGCCCGCACCCGCTGCGCGGCGGACTGCTCGGCGGCGTGGGCCGCGCCGCTGGCGAGAACGCGGCTCACCACCTCCGCCTCGGCGAGTAGATGCGCCACCCGCGGTGTGTCCAGCGCCAGCAGCAGAGCAGCTCGACCCGTCAGCCGCCGGCCCAGTCCCGCCGCCGCCTGGTGGCCCGTCTCCTTCAGGTCGGCGAGTCCTCGCGCGTGGGCCACCGCCTCCACGACCAGCGCGGTGGCTCCGGCCACGCCCTCGGCCACGCCCTCGGCCGCGGACCCCTCGCGACCCGCCCGGGTCAGGGTGGTCACCATGTGGCACCGATCGTGATCGCACCGCGTAGCGCCCAGATCGTCACGCGTCCCACCTCCGCCCCCAGGACCAGACCCGGTTCCCCGCCACACCTCTGGCACGTTCGCCGGGCAAGGAGAAGTTCACGAAAGTCCGGAAGGCCGCCGCTGGATGGCTTGCGGTCGGGACGGGGTGAGGTCGCTCAGCCCGGAGCCGGGGCGGCAGTATCGCCGTCGCCGTCGCCGTCGCCGTCGCTAACGGCGCGGTCGACGATCTGCTTCTCCGCCCACAGCGCCCACTCGTGCTGGGCGGCTGTGACGCGAAGGCCCCATTCGAGCGCGAGACGGCCGTGAACGGAGAAGGAGTCCGGGCCGGAGGCGACCGCCGTCAGCGCGGAGAGCTCCTCGTGGTGAGCCGCCGCGGTCTCGGCTTCCCGCCGCATGAAGGCCTGGGCCTCGTCGGGCTCGAGCAGGCCGAGGAAGAACACCCGAAGCAGCGTGTCGTTGCGTGATGTCCGGTTCGGTTCGACCTTGGTGAGCCAACGGTGCAGCTCGGCCCGCCCGGACTCCGTGATCGCGTACTCCTTGCGGCCCCTGGCCCCCTCGGCCGTGACGGTCACCTGCCCGGAGTCGGCCAGGCGACCGAGTTCCGCGTACACCTGGCTCTGGGTTGCCGACCAGACGTTGCTCAGCGAGATCGCGAAGGTCTTGAGCAGGTCGTAGCCGCTGGCGGGGCGATCGGCGAGCAGGCCGAGCACGGCATGACGAAGGCTCATGCCCCCAGCTTAGGTCAGCCTTGACCGGTCACCGATGGATGTTCTACCGTTGACATGTCGAAGGTGGAGTATTGCCGATCGGGATGGAGATCGTGCCCACCGGGTCGGCCCGCCACTCTGATCGGAGAAGCGATGATGACGACGACGAGCAACCCCACCTACCTCAGCGGCCTGCTCGCGCCCGTGGCCGACGAGATCGATGCCGTCGACCTGCCGGTCGCCGGCACGCTGCCCGGCGCGCTGCGCGGCCGCTACTTCCGCAACGGCCCCAACCCGCTGCCCGGCGAGGACCCGGGCCACTGGTTCACCGGAGCCGGGATGATTCACGGCATCCGGCTGCGGGACGGCCGCGCCGAGTGGTACCGCAACCGCTGGGTGCGCACCCGCCAGCTCGCGGGGGCGCCGTTCGTGGGGCCCGCAGGGTTCGATCTGACGGCCGTCCCCGCGAACACCAGCGTGATCCGGCACGCCAGCCGCATCCTCGCGCTGGTGGAAAACGGTCTGCCGTACGAGCTGACGCCCGAGTTGGAGACGACCGGGCCGTGCGACTTCGGCGGGAGACTCACCACCGCCATGACCGCGCATCCCAAGCGGGACCCGCTCACCGGTGACCTGCTGTTCTTCGGCTATGGCATGGCCCCGCCGTACCTGACCTACCACCGGCTCTCGGCGGCCGGCGAGCTCGTCGAGAGCAGGGTGATCGACGTGCCGGGCCCGACGATGATGCACGACTTCGCCATCACCGAAAATCACGTCGTGTGGCTCGACCTGCCGGTCGTCTTCGACCTCGGCCTCGTCGGGCACGGGATGCCCTACCGATGGGACGACGACCACGGCGCTCGCCTCGGCGTCATGGCCCGCGACGGCGGCGAGACGCGGTGGTTCGACATCGACCCCTGCTACGTCTTCCACGTCGGCAACGCCCACGTCGACGACGACGGCCGGGTCTCACTCGACGCCGTCCGCTACGACCGCGCCGGCTTCGCGGCCCTCTGGCCCCGACTCGGCGGAACCCCGACCAGGACGAACATGATCGGCGACGGCTTCGCGCACCGCTGGCTGGTCGACCCGGCGAACGGCGTGGTCAAGGAGCGGGCACTCGACGACCGGGCGGTCGAATTCCCCACCCTCAACGAGCAGCGGGTGGGGAGGTCGAACCGCTTCCTCTACTCCGTCAGCCAGGACGCGATCGTCAAGTACGACGTCCGGACCAGCGAGAGCACGGTCCGCACCCTGGGCGCCAGCCCCGGCGAGGCGATCTTCGTCGCCGCGCCCGGGGCCCGGTCGGAGGACGACGGCTGGTTGATCTCGATCGTGACCGGCAAGGCCGGAAGCGGTTCCGAGCTGCTCGTCCTGGCCGCCGCCGACCTTGACACCGTGGCCCGCGTGTCACTGCCCCGGCGGGTGCCCGCCGGATTCCACGGCAGCTGGATCGCCGACGAGTAGGCCCGGCCTCCCACCGGGCGATCCGGCCACGGGTTATACAGCCCGTACGTCGCCACCTGGCGTGACACGATGATCCTCCCCTCGACCGAGACACCCGACTCCGGCGACCCGCCCGCCGCCGGGAAGCAGGCGCGGTCGAGGACGGGCGTCAGAGGGTGACCTGCAGGGGGATTGCCGACGTGATGTGGTGGCAGCTCAGCGCCGTGGCCAATGCCGTCATCATGACGGCGTACATGGCGATCTCGGTCGCGATCGGGCGGGCGTCGCCCAGGTCGCCCTGACCTCGCGGGTCGGCCCGACCGGTGAGGTCGAGGGCATTCTCGCCATGGTGGCCGACGTCACCGAGCAGAAGAACACCGAGGCGCAGCTGCGTCAGGCGCAGCGGCTCGACGCGGTGGGCCAGCTCGCAGGTGGTGTCGCGCACGACTTCAACAACCTGCTGACCGTCATCGACGGTTATGCGGCGATGCTGCTCAACCAGGTCGAGGGCCCGGCACGGGCGGACCTGAGCGCGATTCGCGACGCGGCGGCCCGAGCCGCCGCGCTGACCCGCCAGCTTCTGGCCTTCTCTCGCACCCAGGTGGCACAGCCGCGGGCAATCGATCTCAACGCACTGGTTCTCGGCGTCGAGGAGATGCTGCGCCGGCTCATCCGGGAGGACGTGGAGCTGATCGTCCGGATCGCCACCGCGCCCAGCGTCGTCTGGGCCGACCAGGGGCAGCTCGAGCAGGTGATCGTCAATCTGGCCGTCAACAGCCGCGACGCGATGCCGCAGGGCGGTCGCCTGACGATCGCCGTCGCGCACCTCGACCTCGACGAGGCCGAGGCTGACCAATTCGGCCTTCAACCCGGAGGCCACCGGCTCCTCACCGTTGCCGACGCCGGCTGCGGCATGCCGCCCGACGTCCAGGCCCGCGTCTTCGAACCGTTCTTCACGACCAAGGACCAGGGCAAGGGCACCGGGCTGGGCCTGTCCACCGTCTACGGCATCATCCGACAGGCCAAGGGCCACATCACGGTCGATTCCATACCGGGCACCGGCAGCACTTTCCGCGTCTACCTGCCGGCCGTCGCGGCGCTCGCCGTCCAGCAGCAGGCGGATCCGCACCTCGACCGACTCGCCGACGGCGCCGAGACCATTCTGCTCGTCGAGGACGACCCGGCGGTGCGTGAGCTGACCGAACGAATCCTGAACTCTGCCGGATACCGGACGCTCGTCGCCGCGGACGGCCGGCAGGCACTCGCCCTGGCGCTGCGCCACCCCACCGTCGACCTGCTCCTCACCGACCTGATCATGCCCGGCATGAACGGCCGGCAGCTCGCGGACCAGCTCACCACACTCATACCCGACCTGCCGGTCGTGTTCACCTCCGCCCACACCCGCGGCATCCTCGCCGCGCAGGGACATGGCGGCGTCACGGCATTCCTCGACAAACCATTCACCGCCACCACTCTCACCCGGAAAATCCGCGACACCCTCGACGCTCGGCTGACCTCCGGCACGACCTGAATCGCCCGGACGCACCCTAGTCCCAGTGCTGGCTAGCCCCAGTGCTGGAAATTACCGTTGTTGCAGTCCTGGGTATAGATACTTCCGTTGGCGTCGCTGTCCAGGCATTCACCAGTAGAGACATTACGGAAGGTCGTCCCGAAACGGTCACTGGACGTGGTCCACAGCTGTGCGCCCCCTCCGTCGCAGGCGGCGGCATATACGGCTCCGCGATATTTGGTCCCGTCACCCGCGGGGTTCGCCCTACTGCCTATACAGTTGGTGGTCTGGGCATTCCTGAGTAGCACGCTGCCTTCCGTAGCCGGGTATCCCCAACGTTGGTAGTCACCCTGATTGCAACCGAGCGCGTAAACCTGCCCCTGAGCGTCGCTGTCGAGACAGCGCTGGGTCGCGGTGTTGACGAAGGCCCTGGTGGGACTGGGCTGCGCAGCCGCATCGGGGCGACGTGGTGGCTCAGGGACGGTTCCGGTCGAGCCTGGCGCGACCGCGACCGCCGGAGCAACCACGGCCACCGCGGTCGCGCTGGTCGATGGCGGCGGCGTTGGCCCGCCGCCGTCGGTGGGAGAGGCGGCAGCGAGACCCGGGCCGGGCGTGGCGACGGGCGGGTTCGTCATCGTCGGCCGATCCGAGCGAGGCGTCTGGGCCGCGAGTGTCGACGGGGAGGACTGCGAGCCAGCGGACAGCACGACGGCCGCGACGACCGCCCCGACCGCGAGGAGGCCGCCGAGAGCACCGGCGAGGAGACGACGGTGTCGCCGCCCACCCGGCTGGCCGGCGGCAGGGGGCTGGCCGGCGGCAGGGCCGATCGGTACAGCACCGCCAGGCGGGGTCGGTTCGAGCGTCGGCGACGGTGTCGGCACCCGCACGGTGGGCGCGGCGATCATCTCCGGCGGGACCGGCCCGACAGCCGCTGGCGTCCCGAACGTGCCCGGCGCCCAGGGCGGCGCTGCGGGCGCTCTCACCATCCCGGTCGTGCGAGAGATCGGGGGCGGCGGGGCGGTCAGCGGCCGGCTGGCCGGCAGTTCGTGCAGGTCCGGCAGGAGAGCCTGCAGCTGATCGACGTTGGCCCGCGCGGCCGGGTCCTTGGCGAGCATGGCGGACAGGACGGACCACAGCTCGTCGGTGATGTCCGGCGGCCGGCCGGGGATGAGGTCGACGTGCGCTCGCAGGATGGCCATGGGTGCCCGTCCGGTGAACGGCGTGACCCCGCACAGGAGCTCGTACAGCACGATCCCCGCGGCGTAGACGTCCGCGGGCGCGCCGACGACGTCCCCCTCGATCATCTCGGGTGCCATGTAGAGCGGAGTGCCGAGGATGCCCTGGTGGGTAGTCAGCCGCGTCGACGCGTCCGTCAGCCCGGCAATTCCGAAGTCGGAAATCTTCGGCTGATATCCGCCGTCATGCCGGTCAAGCAGCACGTTTTCGGGCTTGAGATCACGATGGACGATGCCGAGAGCATGCGCGGCACCGAGTCCGGTCAGCATACCGACGGTGGTCGCCACTGCTTCCCTCGGTGGGATCGTCCGGCGCTGCCGCAGCTCGCGACGCAGGTCGGGGCCCTCGATGAAGTCCATGACGATGGCCAGTTGACCGCGTTCGGCGACGAGATCGCGGACCCTCACAACAAAAGGTGAGTCGACCCGGATGAGGACCGAGCGCTCCCGCATGAACCGGGCGACGAGCTCCGGATCCGTCGTGAGCTCCGGTAGCAGAAGTTTGAAGGCGAGCGGAGCTCCGTCCTCATCGTGGCCGCGCCACACCTCCCCCATCCCACCCCGGCCGATCATGGCCTCCAGGGTGTACGAACTTCCCAGCCTTCTCGCCAACGCCTGCCGCCCTCTCGGTGCCCAGGATCCCCGCGGCGTGATTCTTTCAGGCATACCGGGGCACGACGCAGCCTGGTCGGCTTTCTCCAGGCAAGCGCACGGCCTGCGTAAACAGGGATCGAACGCGAGAGGCAGCATCACGTCCTGGCCCGCCCCACCCGGGGCTCTCAGGACGGGACCTGCACCGCGAAGACCTGCTCGTGATCCGCGGGTGTCCACATCCAGCCAGCACCCATGCGCGTACCCAGCATCTCGGTCGCGTTCACCCGGTAGGGCTCGTCGGAGTTCGTCATCCCCCAACGTTTGGCAATAGTCTGGGCGGCACCGCGTGCACTGGCGATGGCCTGCTGTTCGTCGGCATACACCCCGATTATCCTCAGCGCCGGCAGACGCCTGCCATGACCGCCCGAACAAACAGCGCATGGACGCCTCGCCACACTCGAGTCGTTTGCGGATCCCGCGGAACCTGATCAAAGACTTCGCTGCCTGTTGACCAGCGCCGTCTCCCGCGAGTCGATTTTAACGAGAAGTCCGAAGACGACCCCACGTCAGGACCGGCCGACCGCCCTACGGTGGCCGTTCCCGTACCTCGGTCCCTGCCAAGGTGACGAGGTCCTCACCCGAGTGTGGATCCGTCACCATCGTCAGAAGGCCCCCCGCGGTCACGCCGGTCCGCCTGGGAACCGCGAGCGCAGATCCGGGCCCTGCCCCCCGACGATCTCCCCAGGCAGGGTGACGATCCAGCACGCCAGGTCGACCGGCGGCTCGGGTGGATAGTCTTCGTAGCCCAGCCCGGGGTCTTCGCGCCAGGCGATACAGATCGCGCCACCGGCCGAGCGCGGCACGGGAGGAGGCAGGCGGGAATGGGCGTGCGGGTGCCTGTGATCGCGCTCACCGGATATCTGGGCGCGGGCAAGACGACGGTCCTCAACCACCTGCTCCAGGCGCCCGGGGCGCGCCTCGGGGTGGTGGTCAACGACTTCGGAACGATCAACGTCGACGCCGCCCTGGTCACCGGTCAGGTGGACGAGCCGGCCTCGATCGCGGGCGGCTGCCTGTGCTGCCTGCCGGACACCGACGGCCTGGACCAGGCGCTGGAGAAGCTGAGCCAGCCGCGATTGCGGCTGGACGCGGTGATCGTGGAGGCCAGCGGCGTGGCCGACCCGCCGCATCTGGCCAGGCTCATCCGGTTCAGCGGCGTGAACCGCGTGCGCCTCGGCGGTCTCGTCGACGTGATCGACGCCGCCGCCTACTTCGACACCGTCGACACGGGCGGGCTGCCACCGGCCCGGTTCGCGTCGGCCTCCCTGGTCCTGATCAACAAGACCGACCGGGTTCCGCCGGCGCACCGGGCCGAGACGGTGGCGCGGATCGCCGGCCGGGTACGCGAGAGCAACCCTCTCGCACACGTCGTCGACACCACCCATGGCCGCATCGACCCGGCACTCGTGTTCGACGCCGCGAGCCCGCACGACCCGGTCGGCGAACTCCCGCTCGCCGCCCTGGCCAGGCACGACCACGACCACGACGGCGAGCCGCACCCGCGCGCCGACGCGGTGACCATTCCCGCCGCCGGGCCGGTCGATCCCGGCCGGCTGGCCGACCTGCTTGAGGATCTACCCGCGGACGTCTACCGACTCAAGGGCACCCTGACCGTGGACACCGGGCGGAGCCTGCGCGGCTATGTGATCAATGTCGTCGGACGACAGATCCACGTCGCGGTCAGGCCCGTGACGGAAGATCCCAGCGGACTCGTCGCGATCGGCATGCATCTCGACCAGTCCACCGTCCGCACCCGGCTCGAAGCGGCTCTCCAGCCCTGCGTCGCCCGCCCCGCCGCGGACGGGGCGCGCCGCCTCGCCCGGTACCGGCGCCTGAGCACCTGAGCACCTGATTCCCACCTACTGCTCCGCACCGGAGGGGACCTGCACCGCGAAGACCTGCTCGTGGTCCGCGGGTGTCCACATCCAGCCGGCGCCCATCCGCGAACCCAGCATCTCGGCCGCGTTCACCGGGTATGGCTCGTCGGTGTTCGTCATCCCCCACCGTTGCGCGATCGTGTGGGCAGCGCCACGGGCGACGGCGACAGCCTGCTGCTCCTCGGAATACACCCCGATGATCCTCAGCGCCGGGTCTTCAATCATTCCACATTCGATGCAACCGACCTTGCAGACGAGCCAGTTGGCCTTGCCGCTCACAGGGATTCCCTTCCACAGTGTCAGCAGGCGCCGGTCACGACTGTCTCGCCAGAACAGCACGTCGACGCCACACGAAACGCTCGGCCAGCGCCCCGACGGTTGCGTCACGGCGACTGGCAGTCCGTCGCTCTGAGGACTTCATGGTTACCGAGGCCGGAAAATCTTCTTCAACTATCACCTGAGTGGTCCGAGTGAAAGCTCGGAACATTCCGGCACCGTCACCCGCGGGTCAATTCTAGCAAGAGAGCCAGAAATGACCCACGCGCTGGCGATTTTTCTACCCGCCAGTGGCGGCGGGACGCGATAGTCGAACGGACTGAACCCGGCCAAGACGGCCTTGCCGTGGACCTGTGCCCACGGCAAGGCCGTCTTGGCTTTCGACCTGGCGCCGGCGTCATCGCCTGATCACCCGTGGCGGCGGTGCCTGAACCGGTAGTTGCCCCGGCCGAACGGAGTTCCGCCGCGACCCGACCACGAGCGCGTCCGGGCTCGGCCGGGGTCGGCCGTCGCCGAGCTTGCGACCACTGGACCGGGTGTGATCGGGGTGACCGTCGACGAGGCTCCCAGGGGCGATGGAACAGTTCCCGACGTCGACGGGCCGGCATCCCCCGGTGCCGGGGCCTGCGCCGCAGGTACCGCTGCGGTGGCTCGCGGCTGGGACACCGGCGTCGCCGCCGGGGGCGGGGATGCCCGCCCCGCGGGCCCGGCGGCGATCGCCACCGTTTCGTCCGGCGCGCCGCCGTTCGGCGTGGTGAGAACCTCGCGGGCGAGTTCGGGGCGCAGGTCAGGCCCCGGCGCGGCGGCGCCCCCATCCGGCTGGGTCGACCGTGGTGAGGACACGACGGGCAGCCAGCCGGTATCCGCGCCGATGGACGTCGAGGGGGACGTCCGCTCCCGATCGGCCCCCAGGGCGACCGGCACCGCCATGACGATCAGGGCCAGCAGGGCGGTGGCGGCCGCCAGTACCGCTGCCCGTCGACGGCGACCACCACGCCGATCGGTCACCGGCCCGGGTCGCAGCGCCGCCCGGCGCGTCGGCAGCTGGGTCGTATCCGTGGCCAGGGCGGTCGGGACGGCCAGGGCGGTCGGG
>NZ_JANEZT010000211.1 GCF_025403405.1 Frankia tisae | reverse complement strand
GAGACAGCCCACCACCACCTCGATCGTCGAGGTGACCCCGGCGCCGCCCGGGACCGGGGCGGGCGGCCTGTCCGCGCTGGGCACGGGGCCCGTGGCGGACGCAGCCGCACTGCGCTGGGCGTTGGACACCCCCGGCCCGACCAGGAGCAGGACGGTCACCGAGCTCGCCACCCACGGCCATCTCGACCATGACGTGCGGCTCGCCGTCGGCCAGGGCCTTGGCCCGATCGACGCGATCCGGCACGCCAGCCTGCTCCCGGCACGGGTGCACGGCCTGGACTCGATGTTGGGTTCCATCGCCCCCGCCCGGTTGGCCGATCTGCAGGTGGTGTCCACCCTCGCCGGCACCGCGCCGCCCGACGTGGTGGTCGCGGGCGGCCGGATCGCCGCCGAGCACGGCCGTCCGCTGTTCGACAACCACGACCTGGCGCCGGCCTGGGCCGTCGGCCGAATCCGGCTGCCGGCGAACCTGCACGCCGGTTCCTTCGCCGGCCCCGGACTGAGCCGGGCGGGCCGTCGCGACGCCAGCGTCGCGGTGGTCAGCATCGACGCGCCCCGGGAGCTGGCCGGCCCGCCGGTGGCAGGCGGCGCGGGAGGCGGCCCGCTGGACGCCGGCGGTCCGGAGGGTGGCCCGCTGGGCGCGACGGGCCCCGAGCCGGTGACCGAGACGGCCCGTCGACACGGCGTGCGCACCGTGCGGGTGCAGCCGACGGTGCACGGCGGATACGCGGTCGCCGACCCCACCCGCGACCTGCACAAGGTCGCGGTCTTCGAGCGGGACGGCGGTGGCGGGCCGGTCGACGTCGGGCTGATCCGTGGCTGTGGGCTCAGCCGTGGCGCGCTCGGGGTGTCGACGGCGCAGGCCCCCGGCCACGTGATCGTGGTCGGTGCCCGCGACGACGACATGCTGACCGCCGCCCGAGCGGTCGAGGGCATGGGCGGTGGGTTCGTCGTCGTGGACCGGGGCTGGGTGCGGGCGGCCTGCCCGCTGCCGCTGCTGGGTCTCATGAGCGACGCCCCGTGGGAGGCGGTGCTCGGCGAGCTGGCCGCCGTCGACGCGGCTGCGGCCGATCTCGGCTGCCGGCTGCCATTTCCCCTGCGGACCCTCGCGACGCTTGGCCGGCTGCTCTACACCCGCCCTTGAAGGCCTTGAAGGCCTTGAGGCCTTGGCGTCCTGATGCCCTGGCCCGTTCAGCCTCCGTCGGCCGCCCGCTGCCGGTGGGGCAGAGCGGGTCCTCCACCAGGGATGGCCCATCCGGACGGCGCGGTCTGCGCGGTCGGCACGGGTGCCGCCGGATAACGGCCAGTTGTCTGGGCCCGGACGTGCGCGGCGCACTCGCGCAGGTCGCGGTGTACCTGGTCGGTCAGGTGCCAGGTGCGTCCAGCACTGTCGCCGCTCACCTGGACCAGGCCAGCCTGGACCAGGCCAGCCTGGAGCAGGCCGACGAGGTGGGCGCGCGCCTGCGATCGGTCCGTGGCCAGGAGGGCGGCGGCCTGCGCGGTGCGCAGCCGTTGACCGTGCCGCAAAGCGGTGACGAGCTGGAGCTCGGCCCGCCCCAGCGGCTGGCCGAGCCGCTCGCGGCCCGCGACGTACCGGGCGAAGGCCAGATCCGCAGGGGCAGCAGGCAGGGTGGCGACGGCCATCTGCTGCGCCGGGTGGTCGAAGCGGGGGGCCGCAAGGCCGTGGCGAAGCTGGTCGGCGACGGCCCGGGCGATGCCGTGCCCGGTGCGATGAGCGATCCCCGCCCGCCGGAAGGCATCGACGAGCAGGGGGTTGCGCGGGCGGGGCGGTCCCACGAGCACGGTGCCCGGCGACGGTCCGGCGGCCGGCCCCACGGGGTTCGTGATCTCGATCCGGTCGTCCGCCCACCGCACGTGGACGGCGCCGGGAACGTCGTAGTCCCGATGGGTCAGCGCATTGGTGATCAGTTCCCGGAACGCCAGCTCCGAAAAGGCGGGAACCTGCACCCGTACGAGCTCGAACCGGACGACCTGTTCGGTGTTGCGGGCGCGGAAGCGGGCCAGCAGCTCCTCGGCGAGCCGGAACAGCGGCCAGTGGAAGAAGTCGTTCACCACGGCCTCGTCGGCGCGCAGGACCTGCATCGCGGCCTCGTGCCAGGGCAGGAACCAGCGAATCGCCGCCGGTCGGCCGAACAACAGCAGGGCCTCGGGCAGCAGGGCCGGCTCCGCCGTGCCCTGCTCCGAGGCTGCCTGGCCTGCCACGCCGAGGGCGGCGGCCAGCTCACGGTCCGGCAGGCCGGCGAGACCGGCGTCGGCGCGCGACCCTGCGGCGCCCACCAGCCGACGGAACCGCTCGAATTCGCGTGGGTCGAGATCTGCCCAGCTCGCGTCGGTGATCGGCCGAGCCCAACCACGCTCCGTCATGAATTTCGTGCCTCCCGGCCCGGATCCGAACTCCATCCTAGGTCGGGTGGTGGGCCACTGAGCTGGAATGTTGTCCCCGCTGGGGTGTCGGATATCCGCCGCCGCCCGCAGCAGTCGGACCGTGCCAGATGCGTCCGAATCCTCTTGCGATCATAGGTAGTCGAGAGCGCCTACCCGGGTCCTTCTGGAGGGTTCGGCGTCCGATTTGTCCTCACCGGAGAACCCGCACGGCTCCGCTCCCGTGCACGCCTCTCACGGGGCGGTGCCGGTGGGCCGTCCGGCGGTGCGGCGGGCGGCGGTGCGGCGGGCGGCGGTGAGCGGCCGGTCTCGCCCACCGGCCAAGCGCCCGGAGGCTGCCGGCAGCCGGGCCGCCTGATCGACCAGGGACGCCAGCGCGCGGCGCAGCGCCACCCCCGCCGCGTCTGCCCGGATGCTCACCTCTTCGACGGGGTCGCCGTCGGCGGCGATGGCGATCAGGGGCAGACCGTCGAGGTCGAACCGTTCCTGCAGCGCGAGGTCCGCTTCGAGCACAGCCTGCTCGAAGCGGGCGGCCTCGGCTCGCCGTGCGGCGTCCCCGCCCAGGTCGTCGCGCAGCAGCCTGGTGTAGATCCGGGTCGATCCCGCATCCTCCGGCTGCAGGCAGAACTGGATCGTGTTGATCATTCCGGCGTCCGGGTATTCCAGGCGCAGCCGCAGCATGAACGGCGGCCGGTACACGTAGGTCGACCAGCGGCGCTGAACGAGCGGATGATCGCCGGTGGCGACCTTGGGATCCTCCGGGTTGGCGACCCGCTGTTCCATCTGCACGACGAAGCCGTCGCCGTCCTGCGTCACCCGGTAGGGCCCGACGACGGTGTCCTCGCCGGCGCCGATCGTGTCGGCGTGCACGAACGGGAAATGCGCCGTGTCCAGGAAGTTGTCGGCAAGCAGGCCGGCGCAGGCGGAGGACCGTGACGGCTCGAGCCAGACCGAGTCGAATCCTGCCTCGTCCGCCTCGGGGATCTCGATCAGGTCGGTGAACGGTTCCTCCGGGGCGAGCCAGATCAGGCCGTGCCGCTCGACCACGCCCCACGGCGGGGTGGCCCTGGCCCGCTTGGGGGCGGGCACCCCGGGGCCCAGGGCGGGGACCGCGGTGCAATCGCCGGAGGCGACGAAACGCCAGCCGTGGTAGCCGCAGACGAGCTCGCGCGCATCGACCCGGCCGGCCGACAGCGGCGCGAGCCGGTGCGGGCACCGGTCGGCGAACGCCGCCAGGCCATCGTCCAGACGGGCGATGACCCATGGGTCACCCAGCAGCCGCACCGCCACCGGTTCGTCGGCGACCTCGCCGGAGCGCGCCACCGGATGCCAGCCATGGCGCAACGCGGCCGTGGTGTTCTTCAGGCGATGTGTCAAGCCCACCTCAGCTCGGTCGCGTGCCGTCCCTCTCCGGAGGGAATTGTTCGCCGGGACACGCCATGGTCGGCGCGGTACTTACCGGTCTCGTTATGAGATGCGACGAAAGACCGAGAAGCGTGGGCTTCGGGAACGGAGGGGACAAAAGTCCCATTTCGGGAGCGAAGCGGCTCGGTGTTTCGACCCGACGTCGAGTATGTAACACTCGGTGATGGCGTGTTGGGTAGCCGGTGATGGTTCAGGTCGGTGGGATGTGGCGACGCCCCGGTGAGACGGAGTGCGCCGGCCCCTTCAGCTCGATCGGGCAGGCTCACGGAGCGTCTGACTGGTCGAACATCATTGTAACTTTCCGCCTCTAGGGTCGGTTGCCATGCACCGTTCGTCCGCCTGCCCCGCTGTCCCCCGGCGCGCCGGCCGGCACCGCCCGTCGGGTCCACCCGGATTCCCCGCCCTGGGTCCGTTCGGGCGGGTGCGGTCCAGGACGTGGCGCACGTGGCCTGAGCGGGCGTGGTCCGAGCGGGCGTGGTCTGAGCGCGCGTGCTCCGGCCCGCTGCGGTACCGGGGGGAGTGGTCCTCGTGATGGCCGGCGGGATGACGTCCACGATGTTCCGGCCACGCACTGTCGGCGAGGCGGTGGAGATGCTCGCCGCCGCGCACGACTCCGGCGCCGCGGTGGCGTTGCTGGGCGGCGGCACCGATCTGGTCCCCGCGCTGCGGTCCGGGGAGCGCTCCGCGGAGGCGGTCATCGCCCTGCGCCGGGTGCTCGAACTACGGGTCCGCGGCGCCGGGGCGGACAGCCTGACCATCGGCGCCGGGGCGACCTACACGGACCTGGCAGGCTGGTCGCTGTCGCCGGGCCTGGCGCGGGCCGCTCGGGTGGTCGGCTCCGTGCAGATCCGCAACACCGGCACGGTCGGTGGTGCGCTGGGATCGGTGCGGCCCGCTGGTGACCTGCTCACCTTCCTGACCGCCGCCGACGCGGAGGTGCTCACCGCCTCGCCACGAGGACCGGACCGGATGTCCCTGCCGCACTTCCTCGCCGACGGCCTGGCTCCGGACGCCCTCGTCACCGCCGTGCGGCTGGCCCGTCCGGGCGGTCCGCAGGTCTACCTCAAGATCGGTGAGCGTCAGGCCGCCTATCCCGCGGTCGTCTCCTGCGCGGTCCTGGTGGACCGGGTGCGCCACCGGCTGACGTGCGCCATCGGGGGAGTCGGCATGCTGCCGGCCCGGATGGGTCAGGCCGAGCGGTACGCCCGGGACGAGGTCGACTGGTCGACGGGGACGGTATCCCCGCCGACGGCCCGGCGCTTCGGTGACCTGGTCGTCGAGGAGGCCGCCCGGGTCGCTCCGGCGCTACCCGCGGGTCCGCGGGGGTCCGTGGAGTACCGCTGGCACGCGGCGGGGGTGCTCGCCGGTCGGGCGTTCGCCCGCTGCCTTCATCACCTGACCGCGCCCGCCGCCGGCGACCCCGCGCGGGGGTCCGCCGCCGGTGGGCAGCGGTGACCGCCGTGTCCGCGGACGGCCTCGACGCCGCGGCAGACGGTCCCGGAGGTAGGGCAGGTAGTTCCGGCGGTGGGGAGGCCCGAACGGACAGTGGTGAGAGCTACCGGCTGAACGTCGACGGCTTCCTGCGCTCGGTGAACGGCGCTCGGATCGAGGATTCACTGCTCACCGTGTTGCGGGACGTGCTCGGGGTGACGGCGGTCAAGGATGCCTGCGAGCAGGGCCGGTGTGGGGCCTGTTCGGTGCTGCTCGACGGCCGGCTCGCGGCGTCCTGCACGGTGCTCGCCGCGGACGCCGACGGCTCCCGGGTGGTCACCGTCGCCGGGTTGGGCGGTGCGGGGCTGACCCGGGCGATCCGGGCGATGTTCCTCGCCGAGGGGGCGGTGCAGTGCGGCTTCTGCACCCCTGGCTTCGTGGTCGCGGTGACGGACCTGCTGACCCGCCACCCGGACGCCGACGAAGGGGAGATCCGCGAGGCGCTGTCGGGCAACATCTGCCGGTGCACCGGCTACGGCCGCATCCTCGCCGCCGTGCGGGCGGTCCAGGCTGAGCGCGGCATCATCCCAGCAGCTGATGCTCACGCACCTGGGAACGCCCAGGACCGCCCAGATGGGGGGTGAGCCGGATGGGTGATGAGATCGTGGGCGGTGGGGTCGTGGCTGGTGAGATCGGACGGTCGGTGCGTCGCCCGGACGGACCAGACAAGGTGACCGGCGCGTTCCCGTACGCCGGCGACCTGCGGGTGCCGGGGATGCTGCACGCGCGCACACTGCGCTCGCCGTACCCGCGGGCCCGGATCGGGCGGGTCGACGCCGCCGCGGCCCGCCGTCTGCCCGGTGTGGCCGCTGTGGTCCTGGCCGCCGACGTGCCAGGCGTGGCCACCTACGGGCTGATCGTCGCCGACCAGCCGGTCTTCGCCGCCACCGAGGTGCGCTACGCCGGTGAGCCGGTCGCCGCCGTGGCCGCCGTCGACGCCGCGACCGCCCGCCGCGCGCTCGCCGCGATCGAGGTGGACTACGAGCCACTGCGTCCGGCGACCGACCCGGAGCGGGTGCTGGCCGCGGACGCGCAACCGCTGCACCCCGCCGGCAACCTCTTCCGTGAGATCGACATCCGGCACGGCGAGCCCGGGGTCGACGGTCCCGTCGTCGTCGAGGACCGCTACGTGGTCGGCATGCAGGACCAGGCGTTCCTGGCACCGGAGGCGGCCCTGGCGAGCCCGGCGGCCGATGGCGGGGTCGACCTGCTCGTGGCGACCCAGTGGCTGCACTCGGACCGCGAGCAGCTCGCCGCCTGCCTGGGCATCCCGGAGAACCTCGTCCGCCTCACCCTGGCGGGCGTGGGGGGTGCGTTCGGGGGACGTGAGGACATCACCCTCCAGATCCACGGCGCGCTGCTGGCCCGAGCGGCGGGTGCGCCGGTGCGGATCGCCTACGACCGGGTCGAGTCCTTCCTGGGGCATCCGCATCGCCATCCCGCCCGGATGTGGTTCCGGCACACCGCGACGGCCGACGGCGAGCTGGTCAGCGTCCAGGCCAAGGTGGTCCTAGACGGCGGCGCCTACGCGTCGTCGTCCCCCGCCGTACTCGCGAACGCGCTCACCCATGCCGCCGGCCCCTACCGGGTCCCCCACGCCCGGCTGCGCGGGGTGGCCGTGCGGACCAACAACCCACCCTGCGGGGCCATGCGGGGATTCGGTGTGCCGCAGGTGACCATCGGCCACGAGGCCCAGATGGACCGGTTGGCCGACGCGCTCGGCCTGGACCCGGTCGACCTGCGGACCCGCAACGCCGTCCGACCGGGGGATGTCCTGCCCACCGGACAGGTACTCGGCGGCCCGCTGCCGGCGCGGGAACTCATCCAGCTTGTCGCCGCCCGTCCGCTGCCCCCACCGCCGGCCGCGGACGTCACCGGCCTCGCCCTGCCCGGCGGCCTGCCCGCCGCAGCGGAACCGAGCCGGGTGCGCCGCGGCGTCGGCTACGCCCTGGCCTACAAGAACCTGCTCTTCTCGGAGGGCATGGACGACTCGTCGGCCGCCCGCGTCCGGTTGGACCTGACCGATGACGGCACGCCGCGTGTGCGGGTGCACAGCGCCTGCGCGGAGGTCGGCCAGGGCTTCGTCACCATCGCCGGGCAGATCGCCCGCACCGAGCTCGGCGTCGAGCAGGTCGTCCTCGCCCCCGCGGACACCGCCGTCGGCAGCGCCGGTTCCACCAGCGCCTCCCGCCAGACCTGGATGAGCGGCGGCGCGGTGCGTGGCGCCTGTGCCGCGGTCGCCGACCGGCTGTTCGCCCGGGTCGCGCGGGCCGCCGGACTGCCGGCCGAGGTCGTGGAGGCCCCCCGGCGCACCCTGCGGATCGTCGCCGGGGAGATCGTCGGCGTGGAGGCCGGGCTGCGCGTACGCATCGCCGACGCGCTGGTCGAGGGCCCGATCGAGGCTGACTACACGTTCCACCACCGGCGGACGACCGCACTGGACGCCGATGGCCAGGGCGATCCGCACGTGGCTTTCGCCGGCGCGGCGCACCGCGCGGTCGTCGACGTGGACATCGACCTCGGCCTGGTCCGGGTCGTGTCGATGGCGCTGGCCCAGGACTGCGGCACCGTGCTCAACCCCCTGTCCCTGCGTGGGCAGGTCGAGGGGGGCACCGCCCAGGGGCTGGGTCTCGCCCTGATGGAGGAGCTGGTCACCGTGGACGGGGTGGTGGTCAACCCGACCTTCCACGACTACCTGCTGCCGACCACCGCCGACGTCCCCGATCTGGACTTCGTCGCCGTCACCGAGCCGCAGCCCGACGCGCCCTACGGGGTCAAGGGCGTCGGGGAGGCGCCGACCTGCACCGCCACCCCCGCGATCGTCGCCGCCATCCGGGCGGCGGTCGGGCGGGACCTGCGGCGGGTCCCGGTGCGCCCGCAGGACCTCGTCGACCTGCCGACCCGCGGCGACCTGCCGACCCGCGGCGACCTGCCGACCCGCGCCGACGTCGACACGGCTGGGGGTGGTTCGACCGGTGAGTGACAACTCCCCGGGTGCGCTGGTGGGCCTGCCGGAGCGGCCGCAGGTACTGCGGTCCAGCCGGGTGGTCCTGCCCGAGGGCGAGCGGGCGGCGGCGGTGCACCTCGCCGACGGCCGGATCACTGCGATCACCGAACCCACCGAGGTACCGGCGGACGCCCTGGTCACCGACGTCGGTGACCTGGCGTTGCTACCCGGTGTGGTCGACAGCCACGTGCATGTCAACGAGCCTGGTCGGACGGAGTGGGAGGGATTCGCCACCGCGACCTGTGCCGCGGCGGCGGGCGGCGTCACCACGATCATCGACATGCCCCTGAACTCGATTCCGCCGACGACCTCGCTGGCGGCGCTCGCGGCCAAGCGGGCGGTGGCCGAGGGGCAGATCGCCGTCGATGTCGGGTTCTGGGGCGGCATCATCGGCGCCGACACCCGGAACCTCGCCGATCTGGCCGCCCTGCACGACGCCGGTGTCTTCGGCTTCAAGGCGTTCCTGGCCCCGTCGGGGGTCGAGGAGTTCCCGCACGTCTCGATGGAGGTGCTGGCCGCCGCCGCCCGGCACACCGCCCGGATGGGCGCCCTCACGGTCGTGCACGCCGAGGCGCCGGCGGTCCTCGCCGCGGCGCCGCCGGTGGCCGGGCGGGCCTTCGCGAGCTGGCTGGCCTCCCGGCCCGCGGCGGCGGAGACGCAGGCGGTGGCGGGGCTGGCGGCGCTGTCCGCGGCGACGGGTGCCCGGCTGCACGTGCTGCACCTGTCCGCCGCCGACGCCCTCGACGAGATCCTCGCCGCCCGGGAGGAGGGGCTGTCGCTGACCGCCGAGACCTGCCCGCACTATCTGACGTTCACCGCCGAGGAGGTCCCCGAGGGGGCCACGGTGTTCAAATGCGCGCCGCCCATCCGGGGCAGGACGAACCTGGACCGGTTGTGGGACGCGATGTCGGCGGGGCTGCTCACCGGGATCGTCAGCGACCACTCGCCGTCGACCCCCGAGGTCAAGCACATCGACAGCGGCGACTTCGCGGCCGCCTGGGGCGGCATCGCGTCCGTGCAAATCGGGCTACCCGCGGTGTGGACCCAGGCCCGCGCCCGGGGGCACACCCTCGCCGACGTGGTCGGCTGGATGTCCGCGGGTCCCGCGGACCTCGCCGGGCTGCGCGGCAAGGGCCGGCTGGCTGTCGGCGCGGACGCCGACCTCGTCGTCTTCGACCCGGAGGCATCCTTCCTGGTCGAGCCGTCCATGCTGCGCCACCGCCACCCACTCACGCCCTACGCTGGACGCAGCCTCGACGGAGTCGTCCGGGCGACCTATCTGCGGGGGGTGCGTGCGGACGGTGACCGCCCGCCGCGGGGACGCCTGCTGACACGGTGAGGATCACCGCATCGCCCGATCGGGTCAGGATTTCCCGCCGCCGGGGGCCACGTCGGCGGCGGGCGCGGGCGGGGGGCTCTGATCCGGCCCAGCGGCGCCGGCCCGGACCACCCGCAGGCGTCGACGGGACGTACCCTTTGCGTCCCGCCAACGCGCTGGCCCATCTTGTCCCGCAGGGTCCGCAGCCACCCCCGGTGGTGACCTGGCGGCCGCCCGAAAGACCACAGAATGGCAGGTCGCCGCAGGTGACACCGCTCGAACCGAGAGAAGGATCCTGATGAGTGACGAGCCCGACCTGACCAACCTCGTCGACCTGGCGGCAGCCCGTTCCGGCGGCACGGTCGTGGCCGTCAACGACGAGTTCTTCGCGTTCGCGGAGCGGATGTTGCTGTCCGAGCCGCCGATCGTGCGCCCCGGTGTGTTCACCGAACGGGGCCAGTGGACCGACGGCTGGGAGACCCGCCGCCGCCGTGACCTGCCGGGGGCCGACTGGGCCATCGTCCGCCTCGGCGCGCCCGGTATCGCCCACGCGATCACCGTCGACACCACCCACTTCACCGGCAACGCCCCCGAGGCGGTCGAGATCCACGGGGCGACGGTCGCCGGCTATCCCTCCGCCGCCGAGGTCGCCGACGACGCCGTCGACTGGGTGGAACTGGTCCCGCACACGCCGATCGCCGCCGACGCGGTCAACGTGCTGCCCGTGGCGGAGGCGGGCCGGCTTCGGATCACCCATCTGCGGCTGACCATCCATCCGGACGGCGGCGTCGCCCGGCTGCGCGTGCATGGCACGGTCGTGCCAGACCCGCGCCTGCTCGACCGGGTCACCTCCGATCTCGCGGCCGCCTATCTGGGCGGGGTCGTGGTGGCCGCCAGCGACATGCACTATGGCGACCGGCACAACCTCAACGCCTCCGGTGACGCGCGGGCGATGGGGGAGGGCTGGGAGACCCGGCGTCGCCGTGGCACCGGGCACGACTGGGCGGCGGTCCGCCTCACGACGCAGGGCCTGATCGTGCGGGCCGAGGTCGACACCCGCCACTTCCGCGGCAACGCGCCCCGGGCCGTCGAGCTGTGGGCAGCGGACCACCCCGACCTGCTCGACCCCGATGACATCGACGCGATCATCGAGTGGGTCCCGTTGCTGCCGCGCACGCGGGTGCAGCCCAACACCCGGCACCTGTTCGATCTGGAGGTGCCGGTCCAGGCCACCCACGTCCGCGTCGACGCGATTCCCGACGGAGGCCTGGCCCGGCTGCGGCTGACCGGCGTGCCCACGGCCCTCGGGCGAGAGGCGCTGGCCATGCGCTGGTTCGACGCGCTGTCCCCGGACGCCGCCCGCGAGGAGCTGCTGGCCTGCTGCGAGTCGGAGGACTGGGCCGAGGCGGTGGTGGCCCGCCGTCCGTTCGGCACCCTGACCGCCCTGCTACCCGCCGCCGAGCAGGAATGGTGGCGGCTGCCGGAGTCGGCCTGGTTCGAGGCGTTCACCGCGCATCCCCGGATCGGGGAGCGCCCGACCGGCATCCCCGCGCCGCCGACGACCGCCCGGGCGTCGGTGGTCTCCCTCGACGCCCCCCGACGGGAGCAGGCGGCGATGGACGAGGCCTCCGACGACATCAAGGCGGCGTTTGCGACCGGCAACGCCGCCTACGAGGACCGCTTCGGCTACATCTTCCTGGTCCGGGCGGCGGGGCGCAGTGCCGAGGAGATGCTGGCCCTGCTCCAGGACCGGATGGCCCACGAGCCCGCTGAGGAGCTGCGCATCGCCGCCGGTCAGCAGGCGGAGATCACCGCCCTGCGGGTCCGGCACCTGATCACCGGCGCCTAGCCCGCCCCACCGGCTAGGGGGTCGCCGACTCGATTGCCGGAGGTTGTTGACGGTTTCGGCCAGCAGGACGGCCACCAAGCTCCAGCAATCGCCATCCCGGCATCCCGGCGAGCGGGCCGTCCCTGCGCCGTATCCAGGACGTGTGTGGACAGCCCCATCTGCGCCCCCTGCCTTGTCCCCTCGCC
>NZ_JANEZT010000210.1 GCF_025403405.1 Frankia tisae | reverse complement strand
GGCCAGCGCAGACTCGTCCGACGCCGACCCGCGGGAGCGGACGGTGCGGTGGAGCTTCCGCTGGGATCTGGGTCGGACCCGGCTGGTCGTGATCGATTCGCGGGCGACGCGGGTCGTCGCGGCGGACGGCACGCGCGCGATGGTCGACGCCACCGAGTGGGCCTGGGTGCGCCAGCAGACCGAGCACACCGGCGAGGTCGACCACCTGCTGCTCGGCACGTCGGTGCCGTACCTGCTCAGCCCACTCATCCACAACGTCGAGGCGGCCAACGAGCAGATCGCGGCCGGTCGGTGGGGCCGCCGCGCGGCTGGTGTGGCCGAGCGGCTGCGCCAGGCGCTGGATCTCGAACACTGGGCGGCGTTCGGGGCGTCCTTCGATGCGATGACGGAGTTGCTGCGCGCCGTCAGCGCCGGCGAGCACGGCCCCGCCCCCGCCAGCGTCGTCGTGCTCTCGGGCGACGTGCACCACGCCTACCTCGCCCGAGCCGACCTGTCGAAGGTCGGTCCCGCGGGACTGGACGTGCCGGTCTGGCAGGCCGTCTGCTCACCGTTTCGCAACCCGCTCGGTCCCGGGATCCGTCGGATCGACGCCCTGTCCCGCCGGACCTCGTTCGCCGTGGTGTCGGGGGCGTTCGCGCGACTCGCCGGTGCGCCGCGGCGGGCGCTGCGCTGGAAGGTGACCGACGGCCCCTGGTTCGACAGCCAGCTCGCCATGCTGGATCTCGACGGCCGCGCCGCGCGGCTGACCGTGTCGAAGACCGAGCCGGACGGCACTCCCGGCGGCCTGGACCCCGTCCTCGTCGCCGACCTCACCCTGCGCGCCTGACCCGACCCCTGATGGGCGGCCGTGCGGCGGTCACCTCCTGAGACCGACCCGCACGGCCTCACCGCGCAGGGAGCCTGGGGAACGGAACGACAATCACGGCTGACCGGTCGTCGTCGATGGCGAGGCTGGCGCAGGGCCGGTCCCGAGCGAAGGGCTGGCCGAATCCACTGTCGTCGATCGACCACGAGGACAACCCGTGGGCAGTCAACGCGCGCCGGAGATCGGCCATGATCTCCGCACGCGGACGGCAGCGATCCGCCGCCACCAGGTCGATCGCCTCGTGCTGGAAGGAGGCGACCCGCCGCGCCCGGTCCGAAACACCCGCGAACGGCCGCAGCCCCAGGGACGCGCAGGCATCCTTGCGCGGGAACACGGCGATACCCCCGTCATCGCGCAGGCAGGCGACTGCTCCGGCGCCGGGTTCGAGCCCGGCGCGCCGCCAGGCCCCGAGGCAGGAGCCGATGGGATCGGCCGCGGCAGCGCCGCCGATGACGATGGTGTCGCTCTGCAGGCTCACCGCGGAATAGCAACCGACGGCGCTCGCCCGCTCCGCCAGGCCGGCGGGCCGCAGTCCCCAGCCGGCCGCGGCAAGGCAGGCGACGGCGACCACAGCACCGGGTATCAGCACCCGTCGCCGTCGCCACCACGGTTTCGGCCACGGTCGCAGCGATGCGGCGACGTGCCGTTCGAGCAGTGCCCGACGCTGCTCCAGACGTTCCGCGGGCATCGGCCGCTGTGACGGAAGGTCCCGAAACTCCAGATCAGACATCCCGCGCCCTGCCCCGACCAGGAAGGCGAGCGGGCAGTTCCCCCGCCGGACCGGCTACCTCGGCGGGCAGATCCCACGGGTCAGCCGCCGTGCGTACCTTTTTCAGCCGGTCGCGCGCCCGCGCCAACCGGGACCGCACCGTCCCCACCGGGATACCAAGCGCCACCGCGGCCTCCGCGTAGGTCAGACCCTCCATCGCCACCAGCACGACGGCCTCCCGCATCCCACGATCCAGCACCGCGAGCTCGGCCAGGACCGCCCGCATCCGCCGCTCGTCATCCAGCCGCGACACGACGTCGTCGGCATGATCCGGCTCGGCACGTGTCGGCGGCAGCCGGTACAGCGCGGCGTCGTACCGGCGGGCGGCGCGCCGCTGGTTGCGCATCACGTTCGTCGCGACGCCGAGCAGCCAGGACCGCAACGACCCCGACACCACCACCGCGTCGGACCGCCGCCGCCACGCCTCCAGGAAGACCACCGACGTCGCATCCTCCGCCTCGCCCCACGACCCGAGACGGTGAAAGCAGTACGAGTGCACAGCTCCCGCATGCGCCCGGAACAGCCGTCCGAACGCCGTGCCGTCCCCGTCCACGTTCGCGGCCCGCGCCAGAAGTGCCTCGTCCGACTCGGATTCACCCGTCACCGTTGCCCCATACCGGTATGTGTCCGCCCAGCACCGTCGGGTTCCCGCAGCCTTCAGGAACCGGGGCCGCGGCCGGGCAACGCACTGCGGCTCCGTGGAACACCATGATCGCCGTGGAACACCATGATCGCTGTGGCTGAGGTGGGTCGCGAAACGGGCGCCGATGGCGGATGCGTGGGAGAGTGCCCGCCTGTTCCCACGCACAGCCCCGCTCTCGTCCACCTCACTGACTACCTGAAGTAACGATCGACCCGGGCCGGGCCGGGCAAGCACGACCGGGGCGCCGCACCAGGTGACGTCAGGGGATGGCGAGTTCCGAGGCGAGGCCGGCGCGGGTGGCGAGTTCGACGGCGAGCTCGCGGGCCCGGGGCAGGATCGCGGGGAGGTCGGCGGTGAGGATGCGGGCGTCGGCGACGATCCGTTCGCCGTCGACCCAGACCCCGGCGATGTCCCGGGTGCCGGCGCAGTAGACGACGGCCTGGTAGGGGTCGTGCACGAATGCCATCGACGGGCTCGCCTCGGCGAACAGCACCAGGTCGGCGGCCTTGCCCACGTCCAGACTGCCGACGGTGTCGTCGAGGCCGAGCGCGCGGGCACCGCCGAGGGTCGCCATCCGCAGCACCGCCGGCGCGGTCAGGACGTCGGCCTGCTGGTGGTGCACCTTCTGCAACAGCGCCGCGGCCTTGACGGTTTCGAGCATGTTCTGGCTGTCGTTGCTGGCGGCGCCGTCCACGCCGAGGCCGACGGGTACCGCGTCACGCAGCAGCCGCGGCACCTGGCAGACCCCGCTGGCCAGGATCATGTTCGACACCGGGCAGTGCGCCACGGCGACGGCGTGCCGGCGCAGCAGCGCCACGTCGTCGTCGGAGAGCCACACGCAGTGCGCGGCCACCGTCTGCGCGTCGAGCAGGCCGGCCCGGGCGGCGACCTCGATCGAGCTCATCCCGCGGGCCGTGCGTGACGCGGTCACCTCCTCCCGGACCTCGTGCAGGTGGACATGCAGCCGGTCGGTCTCGCCCAGCAGCGACCGTGTCGCCGCGAGCAGCGCGTCACTGCTGGCCGGGATGGTGGCCAGGCCCACCCGGAACCGGGTGCGCCGGGAGCCCGCCGCGGCCTGCGCCAGCGCGTGATGCTCCGCGACGATCAGGTCGATGGAACGGGCGTGCGGGACGTCCGCAGGGCCGAACGAGACGTCCCCGCGTACCCCGACGACGTCGAGTGCGTCGACGATCCCCGGGGTGACCGGCGGGGTGCCCGGCGCCGAGCAGAACATGTCCCCGACCGTCGTCACCCCCGACAGGGCCATCTCGCTCGCCTTCAGCAGCGTGCCGACGTAGGCCATGTCCCGGGTCAGGTGCGCCTCGATCGGCTCGACCACGTGGACGAACCACTCCCACAGGGTGTGGGTCTCCCCGATGCCGGTGACCAGGCCCTCCGAGAAGTGACCGTGGCAGCTCACGAAACCGGGGGTGATGATCCCGCCGCCGTCGCCGATGACCGGCAGGTCCGCGAACCGCGCCGCGATCGCGGCGTACCCGTCGACTGCGGCGATGCGCCCGTCGACCACCGCGACCGCGCCGTCGCGCACGTGCCCGGCCGCGCCCATGGTCAGCACGTGCCGGGCCCGCAGCACGAAGCTGGCCGGTGCGACGGCGCTGGCCGGTGCGACGGCGGCGGGATCGGTCACTTCAGTCCAATGCTCGTGTCGATGTACTGGTTGGTGAACAGGTTGGCGGGGACGAGGCCGGCCTTCACCGGCTTCTTCTGGCCCGCGTAGATCGGGGTCAGGATCTGGATCATCCGGTTGACCCGGCTCTGCTCCATGTCACCGATCGTCGCGTTCGACCCGTTGGAGACCAGCGCCCGGTTCTTCATCGTCTGCACGGCGTAGGCGGCGAGCCCCGGCGAGTAGTTCCACACCGACGCGGCGTCCGCCTTGACGGCCTTGATGATGAGCGCGTTCGCCGTCTGCGGGTGCGCCATGAAGTCCGCCTGCGAGCGCTGCACGATCGGCACCAGCTTCTTCAGGCACCCGGCGAGCTTCGCCTCGTCGCCGGTGCGGACCGACAGGGCCTGCCCGTACACCGGGTAGCCGGTGTCGTTGACGAGCTGGAGGTTGACGTCGTAGCTGTGCCCGTCACCGAGCTCGTTCTTGTAGATGTAGGGCTCCGAGGTGGCGAACCCGGCCTGGGCGACCTTGCCGTCCTCGGCGACCCAACGGGACGGGGAGCCGTCGTAGCTGCCGTCGACCTGGCCCCGGCGCAGGATGCCGGCGCCGAGCAGGTACTGCATGTAGGCGTCGGTCTCGTAGTAGAGGACCTTGGTGTCGGTCTGCCCGATGTCGACCAGCGTCGTGAAGTTCGGGTGCCTGCTCTTGTCCCACATGATCATCCCAGGGCTGACCTCGAACGGCGCGAACACCGCCCTGGTCGGCTGGGAGGCCGAGTTCTGGATGGCCTCGTCGGTGGAGACGATTCCCAGATTGATCGACTTGTCGACGTACATCTGCGCGCTGACCTGCTCGTACCCGATGGCCGGGCCGCCGAATCGGACCTCGACGTCCACCCCGGTGTCCTTGCCGCCGGAGACGAGGGAGCCGGTGATCCGTTTCTTGCCAGTGTCGATCTTCGCGTCCGAGCCGATGAGGTTGTACAGGAACCCGTACTCGGATTCGGCGAACCAGTCGGTCTGGACCACGATCTTGGCTGGGCAGGCGCCCGTCAGGTTGATGGCGTCGCCGGATGCGGCGGCCGGCGCCGCGGGGGCGGCCCCCGTGTCGGGCCCGCCACCGGAGTCCCCGCTGCAGGCCGCCAGGGCCAGGGCGAGCGCCGTGCCGAAGGCGACGGCGGCTCCTCGTCGGAAACGTCCCATGTTGCTCCCTCTCGTGAAGACCCCCCGGGGCTCGTGAACCCCCCGCGGCGTCAGGGCGTCTCGGCGCCGTACCAGCGACCGGTGACCAGTCGACTCAGCCAGCCGAAGAACGTGAACACGACGACCCCGAGCAGCGAGGCGAGGATGACCGCGCCGAACAGCTGCTGGGAGAGCAGTCGCGCCCGGTAAAGATCGATCAGGACGCCGATGCCCGGCTTGCCCTGCTTGAAGAAGAAGTCGCCGACGACCGCGCCCACGACCGACAGCCCGGCGGAGACCTGGAACCCGGCGAACGTCGCCGGCATCGCCGCCGGCAGCTGCAACGACACCAGCCGGCGCCAGCGGGGGATCCGGTGCAGTCGGAACAGGTCGAGCATGCCCTGGTCGACCGACTTCAGGCCGAACAGCGTGCTGCTGATCACCGGGAACAGGGCGATGAGGACGCAGACGATCACCCGGCTGAGGAAGCCGTAGTCGAACCAGAAGCCGATCAGCGGCACCATCGCCAGCGTCGGGATGGTCTGCAGGATCACCGCGTACGGGTACACCGACTTCTCGATCCACCGGGCCTGGCTCATCGCGATCGCCACGGCCATGCCCAGCCCGATCGACACCCCGAGGCCGATGAGCGCCACCGACGCCGACAGCCACAGCGCCCGCAGCAGCTGCGCGAGATTGTGGCCGTCGAGGAAGGCGACGCGGACGACCGAGTCGGGACTGGGCAGCAGGAACCGGCGGTCCCGGTCGAGCACCACGAGGCTCACGAAGTACCAGACGCCGATGATGACCGCGAACAGGACGAGCGGGGCGAGGCGGTCGCGCCAGGTCGCCCGTGGCCGTCCCGTGCGCAGCGCCCTCACGCCGGCTGCCCGCCGCCGTCGCGCAGGCGGCGCGAGACCGCGGCGGTCAAGCGGGTGAAGTCGTCCCGAAAGCGCAGCTCCGCCGGTCGCGGGAAGCCGAACGGGACGGTGAACTCGGCCACCATCCGGCCTGGGCGCGGCGACATCACCAGGACCCGGGTCGACAGGTACACCGCCTCCGCGACCGAGTGGGTGACGAACAGGGCGGCGCCGAAGCGGCGCAGCTCGAACAGTCGTAGCAGCTCGTCGCCCAGCCGTTCCCGGGAGATCTCGTCGAGGGCGCCGAACGGCTCGTCCAGCAGGAACAGGTCGGGGGAGAGCACCAGCGAGCGGGCCAGGGAGACCCGCATCCGCATCCCGCCGGACAGTGAGCGGGGCCGGTGCCGCTCGAACCCTCCGAGCCCCACCAGATCGATGACCTCGGTGGCCCGCGGCCGGTACTCGGCGCGGGGGGTGCCGGTCAGCTCGGCCAGCGTCTCCACGTTGCGCCGCACGCTGCGCCAGGGCAGCAGGGTCGGATCCTGGAAGACGTAGCTGATCCGGTCGGTCGACGGCGCCACCGTGCCGGCGGTGGCCTCGGTCAGGCCGGACGCCAGCCGCAGCAGGGTGCTCTTGCCGCAGCCGGACGCGCCGACGATGCTCACGAACTCGCCGTCGCGGACCGTCAGATCGATCGGAGCGAGGGCCTGGGTGCCGTCCGGGTAGCGCTTCTCGGCGCCGGTGAACGTCACCAGCGTCGGCGCGAGGTCGCCCGCCGGCCCACCTGCGTCGTCGCTCGCCGGCCCACCGGCGTCGTTGTCCCGTGGCGGAGCGCCGGCCTTCACCGATTCGTTGCTATATGTCCAAATATGGTGCCGCATGACCCGCCGGCCTAACCGTTCTGCGCGCCGATGGATGCTGCCGGTGCCCCTGATCCGGCCGAGGCGCGGGTGGTCGACGCTGGACTTCCAGGCGGCGGCCAATGGACCGAGGTTGTGGCCAGGTCGCGTGGATAGACGGTGGCGAATGTCCCGTCGGTGTCCTGTTCGACGACCGTTGCGGAAAGCGTGTTCTGGTGGGTTCCGTCGAAACGCACGCCGTTCCAGGGCATGATGGTCGCGGCTCCCGGGAGATCGATCGCGACAAGTGCGGAGCGTATCCGCTCCCGTTCGGAACTGCCGGCATCCTCGATTGCCCGGGCATAGATTGTCACCGCGGTGAAGGCGCTCGCCGCGTCCGCCGTCATCGGGGTGCCGAAGTCGCGCTGATAACGGTCGGTGACCGCTGCGGCGAGTGGGTTGGCGCGGGTGCCGGGCAGCGACCACGAGACCTGCCGGCTCACCCGGCCCGCGAAACCGGGGATGGCGGCGAGCTGGGCGGCCTCCGCGGGCGCGCCGTAGACGACGACGGCGGGCGGCGTGTACCCGCTGGCCTGGAATGCCTTTCCGAGACCTGCCCCCGCGCCGGGAGTCGTCGTCATGAGGACGACGTCGGGTGCGGCGGCGCGGATCGCCGCCACCGCGGCCGAGGGATCGGCGTCGCCCGGCTCGTACGGCGCGTTGGCCACGATCTGGTAACCGGCCTCCTCGCCGTACTCGGCGATGATCGAACTCAGGTCGGCGCCGGTCGCGTCGTTGCCGTACAGCACGGCCACCCGTCGACGCTGTTGACCAGGCTGTTCGGCGTTGCGCAGCAGGGACAGGAAGGCGCCGCCGTAGTCCGCGGCGTCGGGCCCGGCCCGGAAGTACCAGCTCAGCCCGCGCTCGGTGAGTGCCGTCAGGGCGGCGTCGCCGCTGACGAACGGGGTCTGCAGCCGCTCGGCCCGCTGGCTGGCGTCCAGGGTGGCGTCGGCGCCGAATGCGCCGACGATGCCGGCCACGCCGTCACTGCCCGCCAGGGTCGCCGTACCGTCTGCCGCGGTTTGCCGGTCGCCTTTCGTGTCGAACGTCACAATTGACAGCCGGGCGTGACCTGATGGTCCCCAGATTCGACCAGTGGAGTATCCAGAGTGGTCTTCTCCGGTGTTGATGAACCGGCTGGCGAGTTCCGCTCCCCGTTGGGCATCGCGGCCGGCTTCGGTGTTCCCGCCCGTCAACGGAGCGAGAAGGCCGATCTTGACCTCCCCGGAAACCGCGGGTGGCCCGGAATTGTCGCGACCGTTGCAGCCCGCGAGTGCAGCGATGCAGATCAGCGCAACACCCGCCGCGCTCGCCCTTCGAAAACCGTGGATCATCACGCTCCCCGTGCGCCCGGCTGGAGTGAGCGGTGAAAGCTACCGCGACCGGCGCCGACACTAGTGGTTTGGTGTCGGTCAGGCGCAGTGGGGTTGGGTCATCCCCAGCATGGTTGGACTCAACCCGGACGATTGCCTGGCCGTTCGTCAAGAGACCCCGCTGGCAGTCGCGTCCGGTGCGCAAATAGCCTTTTGGTTCGGAGCTGTGGTGAGGACAACCGTCTCGCGGTCGGGTGCGCATGGCCCCGCTGGGCGGCAGCGTTCACCCGGCGCCGCCCTGGGTTCCGGGTTCCGGGATCCGGGTTCCGGGAGCCGGGCGTTCGAGAGGCGGAGAGGTACGGGGCGCGTGATCGAGCCAGGAAGGGGCGAGGATGTGACGGGCGAGCCGCCGGAGACCTCCCACGGGGTCCTCGACCGGGGCCGCGCCGGGTCGCGGCGGGCACGCCGTGGCCGCCCGGTCGCGACCGGGCCGGTCGGGGGTGGCGAGGTGCGGCCACGCCGGTGGGCGAGCCTGCGCGACCTGCCCGTGCGGGGGAAGCTGTTCGCCGCGCTGGCCGTGCCCACCGCGGCCTTCCTGGCTCTCGGGATCCTCCTGGGCGTCACCTGGCTGTCCAACGCCGCCAGCTACGGCCGCGATGTGACCGCGGCGAAGCTCGGCCGGGACGTCACGGCGACGGTGCACGAACTTCAGCTGGAACGTGACCTCGCGGTCGGGTACATCAGCAGCGGGCGCGGCGCGGACTCCGAGACCGCGCTCACCGGCCGGCTCGACAGCCAGCAGCGGGCGGTCGACGCAACCATGGCTCGGTTCCGCGGAACACTGGGCTCCTCCGTCGGCGGCCTCGGCGCGGGCACCGGGCGGGTGGCTGATCGGGCGGAGGGCGACATCGGCGGGCTGCCCGCGCTGCGCCGGTCGGTGCGGACCGGTGGCCTGCCCATGGACGCGATCTTCAGTCAGTACTCGACCATGATCACTAACCTGCTCGACCTCGACGGCCGCATCGGGCAGGACCGCGACGACGAGGACCTGCGGTACGCCGCGACCGTGCTGGGCGACGTGTCGGCGCTGAAGGAGATCGACTCCGAGATCCGCGGGCAGCTGTTCGCCACGAGCTTCGCGCAGCGGTTCGCCTTCGGCGCCTCCGACCGGCTGGCCGGACTGCTCGCCCAGGAGCAGACGGCGCAGGATGCCTTCCGCTCCGCCGCCCGTCCCGACGACCGCGCCCGCTTCGACCAGATCGTCAACGGGCAGGCCGTGCTGACGGTCAAGCGCATCTCCGAGCGCGCCATCCAACGCCAGCGGCTGACCGATCTCGACATCGATCCCGACCAGTGGCTCGCGGCCAGCACGACCCACATCGAGCTGCTGCGCATCGTCGAGTCCGACCTGCTCGCCAACGTCACCCACTCCGCCGAGCACCTGCGCTCCGCCGCCTGGCAGCGCATCGCCCTGATCGGCACGCTCATCCTCGTGATCACCGTCGGCGCGGTCGTGTGGACGCTGGCGATCGCACGGACGATGACCGCGCCGCTGCGCCGGCTGCGCAGCGGCGCCCTCGACGTCGCCCAGGTCCGCCTGCCGCGCCTGATCTCCGAGCTGCACACGGTGAGCCCGGAGCAGGTCGACACGACGATTCAGCCGATCGGAATCGACTCCCGAGATGAGATCGGCGAGGTCGCGCGCACCTTCGACGAACTGCAGCGGGAGGCGGTGCGCCTCGCCGCGGAACAGGCCAGCCTGCGCCGCAACGTCAACACCCTGTTCCTCAGCCTCTCCCGGCGCAGCCAGAGCCTCATCGAACGGCAGATCGCCCTCATCGACCGGCTGGAGGCCGCCGAGGAGAACCCGCTGCAGCTGGAGAACCTGTTCAGGCTCGACCATCTGGCCACCCGGATGCGCCGCAACAGTGAGAACCTGCTGGTCCTCGCGGGCACCGGGCCGGGGCGTCGCCGGGCCGAGCCGGTGCCGCTCGGTGATGTGCTGCAGGCCGCCCTCGGTGAGATCGAGCAGTACGAGCGGGTCCAGATCGTCGACGTGCCGGACGCGCGCGTCGCCGCGGACTCCGTCAACCACGTCGTCCACCTGGTGGCCGAACTGCTGGAGAACGCCGCACAGTTCTCGCCGCCGTACCTGTCCGTCGACCTCGCCGCCACCGCAGACGACGGCGGGGTGCTCATCACCATCGACGACGGCGGGCTCGGGATGTCCGAGCGCGAGCTCGCCGCGGTCAACCAGCGACTCGCCGACCCGCCGACGTTCGACTTCTCCATCGCCCAGCGCCTCGGTCTGTTCGTCGTCGCCCGCCTCGCCGACCGCCACGACATCGAGGTGCGGCTGAGCCGTTCGGACGCCGGTGGGGTGCGGGCGTCCGTGCGGCTACCGGCGGCGCTGCTCGTGGCGAGTGACCCCGTCCCCGTCCCCGTCCCCGTCTCCGTCCCCGTCTCCGTCCATGGCCTGGTGGGGGCACCCAAGCAGGCCGAGGCGGCGGCGGAGGTGGCGGCGCCCGGCGCCGACGTTGCCGGTTCCGGCGGGTTCGACGGCGGCCCGGACGCCGCGGCACCCGTGGCACCCGTGTTTGCCCCGTACGTGCCGACCAGCGGATGGTTCCGGCCCCGGGGCATCGGCCTCACCGACGACGACCTCGCCGATCTGGCCGACCTCGTCGATCTTGCCGATCTCGACGGCGTCGACCGGCCCACCGGTAGTGATCCGACGGGCCCGGGGGCACTGCCGGCGGCCGGGGGCGATGCGGACCTGCCGTCGATCGCGCAGGCCGTCGCCGCGCTCGACCGGCGACGCGAACGGGCGGCGACCCGGCGCGAGCGTGCCGTCGCCGCGCGGCCCGACCCGAGCGCCACCGGGGACGCGGCGTCGCCCGCGGCCGGGCAGCCGGCGTGGGCCGCCTTCACGTCGCCAACCGCCGGGCTGCGGGCGTTCTCCGAGAATGCCGCCGGGACGCGGGCCCTCGACGGGCCGGCCGGACCGTTCAACTGGTTCGTCCGCGAGGAGCTTCCCGCGGCGCCCGGCCAGGCGAACGGGCCTGCGGGCCGGCCGAACGGACCTGATGGGTCGGGCTCCGAGCGGGTCGCGGTGGGCCTCGCCGCGGTCGACGTCGCCGGATCGCGCGGCGGCTCGGTAGCGGCTGGCGGGCCGTTCACGGTGCCCGGGCTGCCGGCGGTCCCGAAGCCGGTCGTGGCGTCGACACCCCGGCTGTCTTCCCGGTCGGCGGCGGGGCCGCTGCCGGCCACGGCCTCCGGGCTGCCGATCCGGACCCCGAACTCCGTGCCAATTCCCGGGCAGATCCCACCCGGGCCACCCACCGGGCCGGTCGACGGCGCGGCCAGCCCGAGCCTGTTCCTCGGATCCGCCGGCTCGGCGTCGTCGCTTGACCTGCAGGTCGCGCCCGAGCGGATCCGCGGGCGGCTGAGCAGGCTCTACGAAGGCATTCATCACGCCCGGGGGACCGGAGTCGCCGCCGCGGAGGACGACGCCGTGGGCGACTGAGCTGGTGGACCCC
>NZ_JANEZT010000020.1 GCF_025403405.1 Frankia tisae | reverse complement strand
TCCCCGACCAGCCGTCTCAAATCCCCGTCGCTGGAGCCCACCGCCGGCCTGGTGCCAGCGATGTGCCAGGCGGCGAGCCCCGCAGGCATCGCCGCCCCAGGCTGCCCGAGCACGCCCGTTCCCACCCCGTCACCGTGACCTCAGGCCAGCGATGACCCGCCCGCCGATCCCCCTTCCTCCGCTGCGCAGGCCGAGGTCGGCGGACCTCACCGCGACGTTCGCCGGCCTACCACTGCCGCAGGGCACGAACCTGCCGCCGTACCGTCGGCGCGAGCTCGTCCTGCTGGTCTTCGCCGGGGTGCTGGCGACCAGCGCGCTGGCCGCGCTGACGTTCGCGGACATCGGTGAGCTCTCGCTCGGCATCTTCTCGATCGGCCTGGGCTTCTTCTGCCTGTGGGCGCTGGCGCACCTCGCGGTCCGCCGGTTCGCACCCGCCGCCGACCCGGTGCTGTTGCCGGTCGTCGTCGCCCTCAACGGGCTCGGCCTGGTCATGATCTATCGGCTCGACCTGGCCAAGAGTGAGGCGGCCAAGCAGGCAGGCAGGCACATCCCCCCCGGCGCGGCTCAGGTGCAGCTCGTCTGGACCCTGCTGGCGGTCGTCGTCTTCGTCCTGGTACTGGCGCTGGTACGCGACCACCGCAAGCTTGCCCGCTACGCCTACACGGCCGGGCTGGTCGGCATCGTCGGCCTGATGCTGCCGATCGTCCCGGGCATCGGCACCTCCATCAACGGCGCCCGGCTCTGGCTGCGCGTCGGGCCGTTCTCGTTCCAGCCCAGCGAGGTCTCGAAGATCATTATTTTGGTCTTCTTCGCCGGCTACCTGGAGAGCAAGCGGGACGTGCTGTCCCTGGCGTCGCGGTCCGTGCTCGGGGTGAAACTGCCGCGCGCCCGTGACCTCGGCCCGGTACTGGTGGCGTGGCTGGCGAGCCTCGGCATCCTGGTCGTGCAGAACGACCTCGGCTCCTCGCTGCTGTTCTTCGGCATGTTCATGGTCGTGCTCTACGTCGCCACCGAGCGGGCGTCGTGGTTCCTGGTCGGGTTCGTGTTGTTCATGCTCGGCGCCGTCCTCGCGGGGACCCTGTTCACCCACGTCCAGATCCGCGTCGACGGCTGGCTGCACGCCTTTGACGGGGACAACCCGTCGAGCACCTCCTACCAGCTCGTGCAGGGCCTGTACGGCTTCGCGGCCGGTGGGATAACCGGCACCGGCCTCGGCGAGGGCCATCCGCAGAAGGTGCCGTTCGCCAACACCGACTTCGTCATGGCCAGCCTCGGCGAGGAGCTGGGCCTGACCGGGGTGATGGCCATCCTGACGATGTACGCGCTGATCGTGCTGCGAGGCATGCGCGCCGCTCTCGGGGCGAAGGACACCTTCGGCAAGCTGCTGGCGACCGGGCTGTCGTTCACCCTGGCGCTGCAGGTGTTCGTGCAGGTCGGCGGGGTGATGCGACTCATCCCACTGACCGGGCTGACGCTGCCGTTCGTCTCCTACGGTGGGTCGTCCATCGTGGCCAACGCCGCGATCATCGCGTTGCTGTTGCGGGTCAGCGACAGCTCGCGCCGCGCTCCCGAGCCGGCGTCGGACGCCCCGCTGTTCGATCCGGGCGCGGTCGCCGACAGCCCCACCCAGGTGGTGAAGACGACATGAACCGCCCGGTGCGCAAGGTCGCCATCGCCTGCCTGGTCCTGTTCGCCGCGCTGCTGGTGAACGCCAACTGGCTGCAGGTCGGCGAGGCCAGCGACCTCAAGACCCAGCCGACCAACGGCCGCCAGATCACCGAACGGCTCGAACGGGAACGCGGAGCGATCGTCGCGGGGGACGTGGAGATCGCCCGCTCGCTTCCGTCGAACGACCAGTACAAGTTCCTGCGCCAGTACCCGGCCGGCACGCTCTACGCCGACGTCACCGGCTACTACACGCTGTTCACCGCCGCCGGGCTGGAACGCTCCCAGGACGTGTTCCTCTCCGGTGACGACGACCGCCTCCTGGCCAGCCGGGTGACCGGACTGTTCACCAACAAGCAGCGCCGCGGGGGCAGTGTGGTCACCACGATCCTGCCCGCGGTCCAGCAAGCCGCCGCGCAGGCGCTGGGCGACCGCAAGGGCGCCGTGGTGGCGCTGGACCCGTCCACCGGCGCCGTCCTGGCGATGGTGACCAGCCCGTCCTACGACCCGAGCCCGCTGGCCAGCCACACCGAGAAGACGGCGACCAGCGCCTACGGGGTGCTCTCCCGCGACCCCGCCCAGCCGCTGCTGAACCGGGCGACCCAGCAGACCTACCCGCCAGGGTCGACGTTCAAGCTCATCACCGCCGCCGCGGCGCTGTCGCAGGGCCGCCAGCCCGACGACCGGGTGCCGGCGCCCGACCAGCTCGACCTGCCGCTGAGCACGGTGCGGCTGCCGAACTTCGACGGCGAGCGGTGCGGCGACGGCGAGACCGACACCCTCATCCACGCCTTGACCATCTCCTGTAACACGGCGTTCGCGAAGCTCGGCATCGATCTCGGCGCCGAGACGCTGCGCAAGCAGGCCGAGGCGTTCGGCCTGAACGCGACCTTCCCCGACTTCCCCTTGCAGCAGGCCCGCAGCGTTTTCCCGGCCAAGCTCGACGGCGCGCAGACGGCGCAGTCGGCGATCGGCCAGTACAACGTCCGGGTCACCCCCCTACAGATGGCGGAGGTGGTCGCGGCGATCGCCAACGGCGGCACCGAGATGAAGCCCTACCTCGTCTCCGAGCTGCGCGGCCCGGACAAGAAGACGATCAGCCGGACCAACCCCAAGGAACTCGGCAAGCCGGTGAGCGGCGACGTCGCCGCCGAACTCACGACCATGATGGAGAGCGTGGTGACGTCGGGAACGGGCCGCAAGGCACGCATCGACGGCGTCTCCGTCGCCGGGAAGACCGGAACCGCGGAGCACGGCACGGGCGAGCCGCCGCACGCCTGGTTCGTCGGGTTCGCCCCGTCGGACGCGCCGAAGGTGGCGGTCGCCGTCCTCGTCGAGGACGGCGGGGGTGAGGTCGGCACCGGTGGTGCCATCGCCGCCCCCGTCGCGAAACAGGTCATGCAGGCCGCATTGGACACACCATGAACAACTCGCCGGGCAACCCCACCTCACCGTCGCAGCCGTTCGCGGGCGCCGCCTCGCCGAACACCGTCCTGGACAACCGCTACCGGCTCGACGGCCGGATCGCCGCGGGCGGCATGGGCGAGGTCTGGCGGGGCCTCGACCAGACCCTCGGCCGCCCCGTCGCGGTAAAGCTGCTACGCCCGGAGTACGCCAGCGACGAGTCGTTCCTGGTGCGCTTCCGCGGCGAGGCCCGCCACGCCGCCCGGCTGTCGCATCCCGGGGTCGCCTCGGTCTACGACTACGGCGAGGTTGCCACCGCGGACGACTACCCCACCGCCTACCTGGTGATGGAGCTGGTGGAGGGCGAGCCGCTGTCGGCCGCCCTGCACCGGGAGAAGCGGCTGTCGCCCGAGCGGATGCTGGACATCCTCGGCCAGGCCGCCGACGCGCTGCAGGCCGCCCACGCCCTCGGCGTGGTCCACCGCGACGTCAAGCCCGGCAACCTGCTGCTGCGCCCGGACGGCGCGGTCAAGGTCACCGACTTCGGCATCGCCCGCGCGGTGGACGCCGCCCCCCTGACCGCCACCGGCATCATGATGGGCACGGCCTACTACGTCTCCCCCGAGCAGGCGTCGGGACGGCCGGTGACGCCGGCCAGCGACGTCTACTCGCTCGGTGTGGTCGCCTACGAGTGCCTCGCCGGCCACCGGCCCTTCGACGACCGCAACCCGATCGTCGTGGTGATGGCCCACCAGCAGGACACCCCGCGCCCGCTGCCGGCCGACATCCCTTACCAGGTGCGGGCGCTGGTCGAGTCGGCCATGGCCAAGGACCCGGCACGCCGGCCGAGTTCCGCGGGCGCGTTCGCCCGCTCCGCCGCGGGCATCCGGCGCAGCCTGTGGAGCCCCGACGCCGGTCGGTGGTCGGGCCCGGGCGGCGCGCCGGACATGACCGCGCGCCACCCCGGCCCGAGCACCAGCCTGCCAGCCGTCGGCCCCGGTAGCCGCCCACACCGGCCCACCTCCCGTAACCGGCCGCCCTCCTGGGTCACTCCCCCGCCGCCGACCACGGGGCGGACCAGCGGGCCGGGCCGGTCCGGCGCCGGGTCGGACTACACCCAGGCGGTGCCCGGTGGTCCGGTCGGCCCCCCGCACGGCCCCACCGAGATGCCCGCGACGGCGATGCACAGCCCGTCGTTCGGCGCTGACACGGGCTACGGCGAGCCGCCCTACCGGAGGGAACCGGGCGGCTACGGCGACGAGACCGCCTACGGGGGTCAGGGCTACCGAGCGGGCGAGCGCGGCGACAACCGCGACCCGGGCGAGGCCTGGCAGGGCCGGGCGGCCCGGCGCCGCTCCGGCCCGGCGCCCCGGCGGGCGGTGCCGCTGCCGCTGCCGGTCCTGATCATCCTGCTGATCCTGACGGTCGCCATCACCGCCTTCGTGACCAACAAGCTTTTCTCCAGTAAGGGCTCCGAATCGAACTCGGCGGCCACACCACCAGCGGTGGTGTATTCGAACACACTCGGTGATGAAATTGTCATCGGCAACGCCGGGTCGGCGCTCTCCGACGCGGGAGGGGCGACGGCAGGGGAGTATTCGTGACCGACGCGACGGAGATGTACACGCCCGACGCGGCGCCGCAGCTCATCGGCGGCCGCTACGAGTTGGGCGCGGCCATCGGCTATGGCGGGATGGCCGAGGTCTTCGGCGGCCACGACATCCGCCTCGGGCGCGAGGTCGCGATCAAAACGCTGCGGTCGGACCTCGCCCGCGATCCCACCTTCCTCGCCCGGTTCCGGCGGGAGGCGCAGTCCTCGGCCGCCCTGAACCATCCGGCGATCGTCTCGGTGTACGACACCGGCGAGGACGAGATCAACGGGACGCACATCCCGTACATCGTCATGGAGTTCATCGAGGGCCGGACGCTGCGCGACGCGCTGCAGGCCGAGGGCCGGTTCACCGAGCGCCGCGCCATGGAGATCACCTCCGACGTCTGCGCCGCGCTGGACTACAGCCACCGGATGGGGATCATCCACCGGGACATCAAGCCGGCGAACGTGATGCTCAGCCCGGACGGCTCGGTCAAGGTGATGGACTTCGGCATCGCCCGCGCCACCACCGCCACCTCGTCGACGATGACGGCGACGGCGGCCGTGATCGGCACCGCCCAGTACCTGTCCCCCGAGCAGGCCCGCGGGGCCCGCGTCGACGCCCGCAGCGACGTCTACACCACCGGGGTGCTGCTCTACGAGCTGCTCACCGGCTCCCCGCCGTTCCGCGGGGACAACCCGGTGGCGGTCGCCTACCAGCACGTCCGGGAGGACCCGGACCCGCCGTCCGCCCGCGACCGCGACATCTCCCCCGAGGCCGACGCGATCGTGCTCAAGGCGATGGAGAAGGACCCGGACGACCGCTACCTCACCGCAGGTGAGATGCGCGACGATCTGGAGCGCGCCTTGGCGGGGCGCCGGGTGCACGCCATGATGGGAGGCGGTGGCGCCAGCGGTGCCGCCACCACCCTGGGCCCCCCCGCCACCGCCGGCACCGCGCTGCTCGGCCGGGGCGACCGGGCGGGCTACCCGACCCGGGACCGCTACCCCGACGACCGCTACGGCGACGAAGCGACGTCCTACCGGGGCGACGCCTACGACGACGGCCGGTTCGGCACCGGCCCGTTCGACCGCTACGACGTCACCGGCGCGATCGACCGTCGGGCGGTGCCCGACGAGCAGCGGTCCCAGACGTTGAAGTACATCCTCGCCGGCCTGAGCATCGTCATCGTGTTCGTCGCGGTGGTACTGCTCGCGACCACCTTCCTCGGCAACGGCGGCGGCCAGGCGGCCAAGTCGTTCACCATGCCCAAGGACCTCGTCGGCCAGTCCGAGCAGTACGCCCGGGCCCGGCTCCAGAGCGCCGGCTACACCGGGAAGCCAACGATTGTCTCGGTGAACGAGCCGGACATGGCCGGCCGGGTCACCAAGGTGGACCCGGACGGGGGCAAGGAGGTCGCCGCCGATGCGGTGGTCACCCTGTCGATCGGCAAGGCCGCCGGCGACATCGCGATCCCGGCCGACCTCGTCGGCAAGTCGCAGGCCACGGCCGAGGCCGAGCTGCGCGGACTCGGCCTCGTGCCGAACTCGATGCCCTACTACAACGCGACGAGCCAGAAGGTGGGCACGGTCGACAGCGCCGATCCTCAGGTGGGCTCCGCCGTCAAGCCCGGCAGCACCGTCACGCTGAACGTGGTCAGCTCCAACGTCAACGTGCCCGACGTGCGCAACCGCTCCTACGCGAACGCGGTCGCCGAGCTCAGCCGCTACGGCCTGCAGGCGACCCAGCAGTCGGTGGCGAACAACAACGTGGCGCCCGGCACCGTGGTCGACCAGACTCCGTCCCGCGGGAACGTCGCCCGCGGATCCACGGTGCAGCTCTCGGTCGCCGCGCAGATCCAGACCACTCCGCCGCCGAGCCCCACCCAGGCGCCGCCGACCGACCAGCCGCCGACCGACCAGCCGGAGACCCTCAGCCCGACCCCCGTGGTCACCCAGACCCAGCCGAACCCGTCCCCGACGAGCCTGTCCGCCCAGTCCGGCGCCCACGGCGGGGTGGCCAACCGCGGCCCCGGAATCGGCGCCGGCCAGGGTGCCGGAGCGCCACAGAACGGGACCGGGACCGGGCGAACCTGATGACCGAACGCGGAGAGGTGGCACGCTGATGCGGATCCTGGTCGTCGACAACTACGACTCGTTCGTCTTCAACCTCGTCCAGTACCTCGGCCAGCTCGACGCCGAGTGCGTGGTGCGGCGCAACGACGAGATCGCGCCGATGGAACTCGGCGACCTGGGCGTCGACGGGGTGCTGCTGTCCCCGGGGCCGGGCACCCCCGAGGCGGCCGGGGTGAGCATCCCGATGGTGCGCGAGTGCGCCCGGCGCGGCACCCCCCTGCTCGGGGTGTGCCTGGGGCACCAGGCGATCGGCGTCGCGTTCGGGGCGACGGTCGACCGGGCGCCGGAGCTGCTGCACGGCAAGACCTCCCAGGTCCATCACGACCGCGTCGGCGTCCTCGCGGACCTGCCGTCGCCGTTCATCGCGACCCGCTACCACTCGCTGGCCGTGGAGGAGTCCACCCTGCCCGCCGAGATCGAGGTGACCGGCCGAACCGACAGCGGCGTGGTGATGTCGCTGCGTCACCGCGAGCTTCCGCTCGAGGGCGTGCAGTTCCACCCCGAGTCGGTGCTGACCCAGGGCGGCCACCTGATCCTGGCCCGCTGGCTCGACCAGTGCGGCGACGGCGGCGCCGCGCGCCGGCTGGCACCCGAGCTGTCCGCCGAGGTCGAGACGCTGCGGGCGGCCGCCTTCGCCTGAGCCGGCGGCAGCACCCGACTCGGCCGGCTCAGTCCGCCCGGCCCGCCGGGTCGACGGCGTGGGTGAGGGGCAGCGGCCCGTCGTAGGCGGCCATCCTGACGTCTCCGACCTCGTCGATCCGGTAACCCAGCCGGTAGGCGGCGACGTACTGCTGGTAGATCGCGATCTGCGGGCTGGCCCGCAGGCCCGCACGCAGAGCAGCGGCGCCGCCGATCGCGGTGATCCGGAACGGCGGCGAGAAGACCTCCCCGTGCAGCAGCAGCGTGTTGCCCACGCACCGGACGGCCGTCAGGGCGGTGACCCGCCGACCCATAATCGTCATCGCCTCGGCGCCGCCGGCCCAGAGGGCGTTCACGACCGCCTGCACGTCCTGCTGGTGCACGACCAGATCGTCCGGCCCGGGTGCGAGGATCCCCGGCGGATACGGGCCGCGGCGGCTCTCCTGCGGCGCGTCGTCGAGCTGAACGGTCAGCGCCGGCCCGTGCACCGGCGCCAGCCCGGCGGCCCCCGCCAGGCCCTGGCCGACGCCCGGCACGGCAACCGGCCCGTCGGCCGCCGACCCGGCGCCGGCCGACCCGGTCCCGGCCGACCCGGTCCCGGCGGCTGCCGCGGGCCGGCGGGACTGCTCGGCCGCCGCGCCGCGCCGCGCCGCCACCCGCTTCGACTCGCTCTCCACGACCTCGGCGATGCCGCCGGGCCCCAGGGCAGCCGCGGAGCCGCGCAGGCCGTCCCGATCGGCGAACGGCCCGGCGTGGGCGGCGGCACCGACCAGCAGGCCGAGGCAGCACACCAGCCCGGTCGCCACCAGCCGCCGGGCCCGCCACCGACCCGCGCTGAACGCCCGGCACGCACGCACCATTCGACGCACGCCGAATGCCCATCCCACCGTGTTCGCCGACCTCTCCGACGCGCCGGCCGGGCAGCGCGTCCGCACGTCGGCGGATCGCCGGGCGGCGGCGTGCACACACGCGCCACCGCAGACCCGGCTGGGCGATCCGTCCGCCGCGTCGGAGGTATCGCCTCTCGCCGCAGGCTACGCGGCCGGCGACACCCGCGAGGCCACGTCGGTGCGATCGGGCGGACGTTGTCGCCGGGCGAGAATCCCGCACGCCGGCACGCAACCGGCGTGTCATGAGTCCCGCTGTTTAACCTGTTGCCCAGTGCGGGACCGCCACCCGCCGAACAGAGAGGGCGACGCCGGTCGCCGCTCGTCCATGTATGGCCAGCCGAGGAGTCCCGCAGTGCCCGAGTCACGACGCCGCAAGCCGAAGAAGCCGACGCCGAGCGTCAACGCCCATCAGACCCGCCGAAGCCGGCAGTCGTCCCCGCCCTGGTTCGGCGGGCTCATCCTGGCCTTCTTCCTCATCGGGATCGCCTACCTGCTCGTCTACTACTTCTCCAACGGTGGGGTGCTGGGGATGGAGGGACTGGGCGGCTGGAATATCCTTATCGGGTTCGGGTTCGTCGTTATCGGCTTGGCCGTGTCGACCCAGTGGCGCTAGCCGGGTACCAGTCGTTCCGTCGGTCGTTCCGGCCGGTACCCCGGGCACATCCGGCCGGACTTCCAGCGGTGTCATTTATCCACAACCGTTGTCCACAAGTGTGGATATCGGCCCCCGCGCGCTACTGACGAAAAGCGACCGCATGCATACCGATCGTCAGCTCATTGCCGGGACGTCCCCGTTCGAGACGACCATCGGGTTCTCCCGGGCCGTTCGGGCCGGTGACCGGGTGTTCGTCAGCGGTACGGGCCCGATCTGGCCGGACGGGACGGTGGCCACGGCCGCTCAGGCGCAGGCCCGGCGCTGCTTCGAGCTCATCGGCGCCGCGCTGGTGCAGGCCGGGGCGGGCCTGCATGACGTCACTCGCACCCGCATGTTCCTCACCGGCGCCCAGCACGCCGCAGCGGTGGGCGCGGTCCACCGGGAGCTGTTTGCGGAGATCCGCCCGGCCGCCACCATGATCATCGTCGGCGGTCTGCTCGACGAGCGTTGGGTCGTCGAGGTCGAAGCCGAGGCCGTAATCGGGATTCGGTAGCGCGGCGGTTGGGTCAGCGGGCGAGGACCGCGGCGCGCAGCCGGGAAACGGTGCTCTCGGCGTCGGCGGTGGCGACGATCAGCCGGCGAAACTCCCCGCCCGGCCGGACCTCGACGACAACCGCCGGCCGGCCCCGGTAGACGGCGGCGAAGTCCTTGCCGTCCCGGGAACGCCAGGTGCCGAGCACGATCACACGGGGGATGCCGGTCCCCGGCAGCCGCCATCCACAGAGCTCGGTGAACGGTTCCGGTGCTGGGCGGACATCGAGAACCTCGTCGAGGGACACCGAGACATCGCCGCGTAGCGCGCCAAGCCGCTCCAACCCGCTCATAACGACCTCGACCCGCTTGTCCCTGACCTCCAGGCTTGCCACGCCCCCACGTTAGTGCCACAACCACCATCGATGCCCCGAATACGGCCGAGACAGGTCGGCGGCCGCACAGTCAGGTCGACGGGGACGGGCGGGCGTAGGCTTCGGCGTCCTCTGCCCGGATCACGTACATGACGGCGTTGATGAGCGCCAGGTGGGTGAACGCCTGCGGGAAGTTGCCGAGATGGCGGCCGCTGTTCGGGTCGATCTCCTCGGCATAGAGGTCCAGCGGACTGGCCAGGCTGAGCAGCCGCTCACACAGCTGGCGGGCCCGGGTCAGCTCGCCGATCTCGACCAGCGCCGACACCAGCCAGAACGAGCAGATCAGGAAGGCGCCCTCCGCCCCGGCAATGCCGTCGTCGGTCTCCTCGGTGCGGTAGCGCAGCACCAGGCCGTCCTCGGTCAGCTCGTCGGCGATCGCAAGAACGGTCGCCTTCACGCGTTCGTCCGACGCGGGCAGGAATCCCAGCAGCGGTATCAGCAGCAGCGAGGCGTCCAGCGCCTTCGACCCGTAGTACTGGGTGAACACGCCGCGATGGTCGACGCCGGAGTCGCAGACCTCCGCATGGATCTCCTCGGCGATCGCCTGCCACCGCGCGGCCGTCAACGTGTCGCCACGCATCTGCGCGAGCCGGCGGCCGCGGTCCAGCGCCACCCAGCACATCATCTTCGACACGGTGAAGTGCTGCGGCGCCCCGCGCACCTCCCACATCCCACAGTCGGGCTCCTGCCAGTGCGACGCGGCCGCCTCGACGAGGCGTTCCAGCACCGGCCACAGCCGCTCGGAAAGGTAGTCGCGCGACTTGGTGTGCAGGTAGACCGAGTCCAGCACGACTCCCCACACGTCGTGCTGGCGTTGCAGCGCGGCGGCGTTGCCGACCCGGACCGGCGAGGCGCCCTCGTAGCCGGAGAGGTGCCCGAGGATCTCCTCGTCGATCCTCGGTTCGCCGCCGACCCGGTACATCACCTGGATGTCCTCGTCGTGCTCGGCGACGTCGGCGATGAACGAGAAGAAGTCGTTGGCCTCGTAGTCCAGCCCCAGGGTGTACAGGCCCCACAGGGCGAAGGTGGAGTCCCGCAGCCAGCTGTACCGGTAGTCCCAGTTCCGCTCGCCGCGTGGCGTCTCCGGCAGCGAGGTGGTGGCCGCGGCCAGCAGGGCGCCGGTCGGCGCGTAGGTCAGGCCTTTCAGCGCCAGCGCGCTGCGCTGCAGGTGACGCCGCCAGGGATGGTCGGGGAACATCCCGCGCGAGAGCCACTGCCGCCAGAACTCGGTCGTGCGGTCCACGGCGACGCAGGCCTGCAGGTAGGTGTCCGGCAGCAGCGGCTCCTCGGGGCGCCAGGTCAGGGCGACGAACGCCGTGTCACCCTCCCGCAGGGTGGTGCGGGCCAGGGCGCGCCGGCCGTCGAAGCCCAACCGCAGGTCGGTACGCAGCCGCAGCGTGATGTTGCTGCCCGAATGGGAGATCACGCCAGCGGAGTAGTCGTCCTCCTCGTACTCCCAGGACTCGGCGTGGCGGCCGTAGTCGAAGTTCGGTTCGCAGACGAGGCTGAGGTCGACCGTGCCGTGCTCGCAGCGGGCGAGCCGCAGCAGCACGTGGTCGGCGTCCCAGTCGCTGGGGGTCCGCCGGTGGGTGTTGGAGCGCTTGTGGGTGCGGTGCCAGCGGCCGACGACCAGGCAGTCGGTGACGATGAGCCAGCCGTTCGGCGTCTGCCAGGTCGTCTCGAGAATGTTCGTCCCGGGCAGGTAGCGGCGTCCGGCCGGGATCTGTGTGCGGTCGGGGCCGAACCGGAAGCCGCCCGCCGAGCGGTCCAGCACCGAACCGAAGACGCTGGGCGCGTCCGGCCGCGGCACACACATCCATTCGACGTTCCCGCTGGGTGCCACGAGGCACGTCGTCTCGCAGTCGGACAGGAATCCGTACTCGGCGATCGGCGGGAACGGGCTGCCCCCGCTGCGCCGCACCGGCGAATGTGCCACCCTTACCCCCTGATCACGATCTGCCACGGCATCCCTCACGCCATCGCCCACCTCACCGAGATCAGCACAATGAGTGCTGATGAGATAGCGAATAGTAGCCGCTATCCAGCATGGTGCAAGCATCCTGGCCATCCGGCAACTCGGCGTCGATCTCCGCGTCGATCTCCATCGCCCCGCCGACCCGCGGCGGCCGTGGGCCGGGGCGCGATGTGGTTGCGTGGTGGGGTGACCGAGCAGCCCACCGGGTCCGGGGAACCGCCTTTCGCCGACTTTTCGCCGATGTCCGCCGCCTGGTCGCCGCCGCTGTGGCGGGTCGGGCTTTACGCCCTCGCCGGCGTGGCGGCGGCGCTGGTGGCCGCCGTCGGCCCGCTCGCGCAGCGGGTCGGCTCGCTCGACGCCGCCGGTCGGCTACTCGTCGGCGTGCTCGCCGCCGGCCTGGGCACGCTCGCGCTACGCGACCTGCTCGCCCGGCCGACCCTGCGGGTCTCCCCCGCCGGGCTCGACCTCGTCGACGGCCTGCGCCGCCGGCACCTGCCGTGGGCGGCGGTGCTGCGGGTACGCGCCGCCACCCTCACCCACAACCGGCGCGCGGTGCACCTGCGCACCCTGGAGGTGGAGACGATTGACGGCCCCATCCTGCTGACCCGCCGCCAGCTCGGCACCGATCCCGGCCCGGTCGCCGAGCGCGTCGAGGAGATCCGGCTCCGGCTGGGCTGACCGGCCGCGGTGGGCTACTAGACCAGGGCCGAGGACTTGGCGACTGCGGCGACGAGCAGCAGCGCGATCATCCCGACGACGCCGCCCGCCTGCGCCCACGCGCGGCGCGGCGGAACGTAGGCGTAGATCAGGCCGATGATCAGGCCGGTCGCGAGCCCACCCAGGTGGCCCCACTTGTCGATGCTGCTGAACGAGAAGGTGATCAGCAGGTTGATCCCGAGCACGACGAGGATCTGCCGCGAATCGACTCGCAGCCGGCGGGCGATGACGTAGTAGGCCGCGAAGAAGGCGAAGATCGCGGTGGAAGCGCCGACCGAGGCCGTGTGAAGGCCGCCGAGCAGGTAGCTCAACGTGTTCCCACCGACCGCGCCGGCCACGAACAGGCCCAGGTACCGGGCCCGGCCGAGGATCGCCTCCAGCTGGAAGCCCAGCAGGTACAGCGCGTACATGTTGAACAGGATGTGGAGCACGCCCGCGTGCAGGAAGGCGGCGGTGAGCAGCCGGTAGTACTGGTCGTCCGCCGCGATCCGGAAACCGATCATCGCGAAGTCGTCGGTGAACCGGTTGCTGGTGTCGTCGCCGGTGAGCCCGGGCGCTCCCTGAAGGATGTAGGAGACGACGCACAGCCCGATGAGGATCTGGGTGACCAACCCCTGCCGGGCGAGCTGCGCCCGGCCGCCGAGGGTGGTGCGCGGCTCGCGCTCGCGCGGGGCGATCCGCTCGCCTTCCGCGCGGCCCTCCTCCGGGCAGTGGAACCCGACCGACGCCGGCCGCATGCAGTCCGGGCAGATCGGCCGGCTGCAGCGTTGGCAGGAAACGTACGTTTCCCGGTCGGGATGGCGGTAGCAGTGCGGGATCGACGGCGAATGGGCCCCGGGCGGCGGGGTCCAGCCCGCATGGCCGCCCGGTGGGCCGATGGTGGGCCGCCAACCCGCCGCGGCTGGCCCGGAGCCCGCATCACCCGCGGGCCCGGCCGGCTCCGGCGGCGGCTGGGTCATCGCCCGACCCCGTGAGCGCGACCGGGTCGAACACGCCGTGGCGGGCACAACCGGCCGGCCGACGGCACGTCCAGAGCTCTCAAGGTCGTACTCCCCGGGGTCGGGTCCCGCCGGTCGGACCGGTCAGGCCGGCCGACGGTCGATGACGATCTCCTGGATCACGATGTCGGACTTCGGGCGGTCCTGCGCGGCGGTCGGCGCCTTGGCGATCGCGTCGACGACGTCGGTGCCCCGGGTCACCTCGCCGAAGATGGTGTGCTTGCGGTTGAGCCAGTCGGTGGGGGCGACCGTGACGAAGAACTGCGAGCCGTTCGTGCCCGGCCCGGCGTTCGCCATCGCGAGCAGGTAGGGCTTGCTGAACGTCAGGTCGGGGTGGAACTCGTCGGCGAACTGGTAGCCCGGGCCACCGCGGCCGGAGCCCAGCGGGTCACCGCCCTGGATCATGAAGTTCGGGATGACCCGATGGAAGACCGTCCCGGTGTACAGCGGGATCCCGGTCTTCTTGTCGCCGCTCGCCGGGTCCGTCCAGTCCTGCGTCCCCGTCGCCAGCCCGACGAAGTTGCGGACGGTCTTGGGAGCGTGATCGGGGAACAGACGGATCTCGATATCCCCCTGAGTCGTCCGCAACGTCGCGTACAGCTCCTCGGCCATGAGCCTCTCTTCTCTTCAGGTCTGGGTAGATGTCGGGTCAGACGGCGCCCGAGCCGGACCCGATCGTATGCGCAGGGCGCAGCCCGCGTTCCGCACCGCCCGCATCCGCACACGCCCGCCCGAGACAGGCCTCGGTACAGCCCAGGCATGTGACGCAGGTCGGCCTGACACACCTGCAGGGGTTCGGCGCGTTGGAGAGGGCCGCCAACGGGGTACGGCACACTGCACAGATCTTGTCCGCCCGCGATCCCCCGCCACACCTCGGCTCCAGGGAAGGACGCCATGAGCACGACGTTGAAGGACCGCATTTCGCACGTCACCGACACCGCGCCGGTCAGCGGGCTCTCCGACACCGCGAAGCACGCCGCCGACCGGGCCGGCACCGTCGCCCACCGCGCGGCGAGCATCGCCGGGGACACCGCCGGCACCGCCGCGTCGGTCACCCGGGACGCCGGGGTGACGGTGGCCCACCGGATCTCCGACGTCTCCGGGTCCGCGACCCGCGGCGGGTCCTCCACCCAGCGCGCCGCCGGCAAGGCGGCCGGGAAGGCCGCGGGGAAGGCCGTCGCCGTCTCCGGACGGGCCGGCCGGCGGATCGAGAAGGCCCGGTCCCAGGCGGAGCTGTCCGCCGAGCGGGCCCGCGCCGCCGCCGAGCTGCGCACGGAGCGGCAGCGCTCGCGCCGCGCCGTGGCCAACGAGACCAAGACGCGCCTACAGGCCGACAAGGCCCAGGAGATCCTGGAGAAGCGGCTGGCCAAGACCGAAGGCAAGCTCGCCAAGGTGCACCGTCGGCGCCGACGCGGCCTGCTGACGCTCACCCTCCTCGGGGCGGGTGCGGCGGGCACCGTCGCGGTGCGCCGCTACCTCACGCAGCAGAACACCTCGACGGTCACCGCCGAGCCGGCACCGATCGGCAGCACGACCGGCTCCGCCGCGGCCGCCGACCGGGCAAGTGGTCGCGACTCCTTCGACGACCGCCTGTCGACCTCGACGACCGGCCTGGAGGAGATGCCGGGCGTCGACACGACGCTCGGCGAGCCCAGCCGCCCCCGCTGACGAGCACGGCGACGGTCAGCGGCCGCTCTCGGCGGCCCTGACCGGGGCGCGGCGCAGGCGGAACCGGCGACCGGTCAACGGCGCGACACCGAAGCCGGTTCGCCGATGCGGTAGGCCCCCGGGGCGTGCCCCGGCACCGCCGGGCGGATCGGCGGGCAGGGGTCGACCCGCCGGTAGGGCCGGCCCAGCGGCGGTCGGGGATCCGGCTCCCCCTTGTTCGGCCAGAACGACATGGCCCGTTCGGCCTGCGCGGTGATGGTCAGCGACGGGTTCGCCCCGAGGTTCGCCGAGATCGCCGCGCCGTCGACCACGTGCAGGCCCTCGTACCCGAAGACCCGCTGGTAGGGATCGATCACCCCGGTGGGCGAGTCCGCGCCGATCGGCGCGCCGCCGAGGATGTGCGCGGTCATCGGGATGTTGGCGATCTCACCGACAGAACCGCCCGGGTAGCCGCCTATCCGCGCCGCGATCCGGCGGACGGCGTCGTTGCCCTCCGGGATCCACGACGGACTCGGCTCGCCGTGGCCCTGCCGGCTGGTCAGCCAGCGCAGGCCGAAGGGGCCGCGGCGCAGGTTCACGGTCAGCGAGTTGTCGCGGGACTGCATCACCAGGGCGATCATGGTCCGTTCCGACCAGCGCCAGGGCAACACCATGGCCAGCGCATGGTGCGGGCGGACCAGCAGCTCCCACAGGTACTTCAGCCAGCGCGGCGCCCGGCCACCACCATCCGTCATCGTGGCGCTGATCAGGGCCATCAGGTTGCTGCCCCGGCCGTAGCGGACGGGCTCGACGTGGGTCTGCCCGTTCGGGTAGAACGACGAGGTGATCGCCACCCCGCGGGCGACCCGACGGTCCGGGCGGAATCGCGCCGCGCCGAGGATCGACTCGGAGTTTGTCCGGGTGAGCTCGCCGAGCCGAGGCGACAGGGCAGGCAGGTCGCCGCGCTCGCGCGACGACAGCAGCAGGCGCTGGGTTCCGAGAGTACCGGCGGCGAAGATGACCTGCCCCGCGGTCAGCGTCCGCCGCCCGCGCCGGGGCAGACCCGGCGTCCGGGCCATGTCGACCTCGTATCCACCGCCCGGCCGCGGGCGGACGGCGGTGACCGTCGTGTCGGACAGAACCCGCGCGCCCGCCTGCTCGGCGAGGAACAGATAGTTGCGATCCAGGGTGTTCTTCGCCCCCCGCCGGCAACCGGTCATGCACTCGCCGCATTCGACACAGCCCGTGCGGCTGGGCCCGGCCCCGCCGAAGTACGGATCGGGTACTCCGACGCCCGGCTCCTGCCGGCCGTCACGACCGAAGAAGACCCCGACCTGTGCCGGCGCAAAGCTCGGGCCGACGCCCATCTCGTCCGCGACCGCGTGGAACACCTCGTCGGCGTAGGTCGTCGTCGGGTTCGGGGTCACCCCGAGCATCCGTTCGGCCTGCTCGAAGAACGGCGCCAGCTCAGCTCGCCAGTCGGTGATGCCGCGCCACTGCGGGTCGGTGTAGAAGGCGTCGAGCGGCCGGTACAGGGTGTTCGCGTAGACGACCGACCCGCCGCCGACCGCCGTCCCGGACAACACGATGACCCGACCCAGCCAGGTGATCTTCTGGATGCCGTGGCAGCCCAGCCGCGGCAGCCACAGGTACCGGCGAATGTGCCAGTTGTTGCGCGGCAGCGCCTGCGGGCTGAACCGGCGACCCGCCTCGACGACGAGGACCCGGTAGCCCTTTTCCACGAGGCGCAACGCGCTGACACTGCCTCCGAAGCCACTGCCGACCACGATCACGTCCGCGTCGTGCCCACCGCCGGATCCGCCTGCTGCCATGCCCGTCACCTGCCGCCGTCGACGCCGGCCTCCCATGATGAGCCACCGACCGGCCTGTGCAACACCGTTCGCCGTGCGCGATCCGCCGCCGCGCCGCCACCGAATGCGTCAGACCGCACCGGGACTCGTCTGGGCCCTGCCGGAACACGTCCAGGCCGGCCCCCGCATCTTGATCAGGCCGCACCGTCGGCAGCCTGCTGCTGTTCCCGCAGCTGGGCCTCCCGCGCCACCCGGGCAGCTCGTTCGATGGCCTCGAGGGGCGGCCGCGGGATCTCCACGGGCGGCGTCCCGGACTCCGCCGCCGCGGAGCGCTTCGGCTCGGTCACGGCCGGCCGACCAGCGCTGCGGCCCGCCCTGCCAGAGCGGGTGAGCCGGCCCCTGGGGGCAGGAGCCGACGGCGACTTCCGCTCGTCGGCCCGGCGATCCCGGCAGGAGATGCACTCGCAGTCCGTCGAAGCCCGCGGCAGACGGTCAAGGCGCCAGGACAGGTTGTCGACCTCGTCGCCGTCCCCGACCAGCACCCCGGTCTGGATGATGTGGACGAGGTGCAGGGCCAGCGTGACCGGATCCCAGTTGTCTTCCTCGAAGATGACCCGCAACTTGCCGAAGATCGCCATGAAGTCCGAGGTCGGACGGCGCATCGCGGTCCCCAGGACATTGATCACCTGACTGGCGGCGAAGATGATCGGATCGGGCGGCGGCGGAGGCAGCGGAACCGTGGGCGCCGAGGCCTCATCCGCCAGAGCCTCATCATCCGCCAGAGCCTCATCCGCGGTCGGCTCGTTCACCATCGGCCGGTCCGCCGCCGGGCCGCCCGCCGGGGGCTGCTCCGCGGGCGCCTGGTGCACTGCGGCCTGATCCGCAGGCTTCTGCTGCTGGGCAGCGGCGGGAACCTCATCGGCAAAAGACGAGTACGCGCCGACATCAGGTGCCGCATCCGACGGAGCCGCCGCGGGTGGCCCGGCGAAGATCGGGTCGGTCGCCGCCGGCGCGGGAGCAGCGGGGGCCTCGTGGTGCGCCGGCGCACCTACGTCACCGGTGCCAGGCTCGCCCGGCGTAGCGGGCGCGTCCGTCGGCAGGATCGGGTAGTCCGCGCGACGCCGGTCCTCGGAGCCCTGGTGGGCGTCCGGATGCTGGTGGGCGTCCGGGTAGGAAGGGCCACGGTCGCGCGACGGTACGAGGTCGACGACGAAGCCGCCGGCCCGGTCCTGCGTCTCGCTGCCCCTGGTCGGCGTGGCGCGGGTGCGGCGCCGCGGGGCGCCCTGCCGGTGGGAACCGGCGTGGCTGCGGCGCTCTTGGCGGCGGCCCGGCTCGCGCGAGGATTCCGCGGCGCTGCCGGCCCCGCCACGCGCCTGCTCGGTCGACTCGACCAGGCGCACCAGACCGGCCTGCACCATCGAGTCGGGGATGCTCAGGGCGAACCGGGTCGTCCGCCCGGCGGCCGGCCGCGCCACCGTGGTCAGCCAACCCTGCCTGCGCAGCAGGGAAACCTGCCGCTGCACGTGGGTTCGGCTGTAGCCGGTCTCCTCTCGCAGCGTGACCAGCCCGGGGCCGGTCACCGCCGCCCCGGCGGGGAGGAACTCCGGTGCCTCGGCGACATGGCTCGCCAGGGTGCACGCGACGAGTTTCGCCGCGGAGGGCATGGATGCGCGTAACACGGCCCGTTGCCATCCGCTGCGATCGGCGATCAGGGTTCCCGGCTCCTGCGCCGCCTGAACCGAAACCAGAGCACCGGGGAGGGTGAGCTGGATCGTGTCCGACGACACATGCCTCCTTCCCCCGATTGGATCACTTGATGCTGGCGGACTGCCCGGACCCGATGGGGTCACGGCCGGCCGTCCGGGGATCAGCCCCACCGGAACGGGCTCGGTGGGGCGAGAGCGCGTCGACGTCTGTTCAGGCACCGTACTCCGCACCGGGTCAAGCGGCTCCTGTGGAGGGCCACCACGGTCACATGAAGAGGACATGACTCCATCACCGCCGTTGGGTAGTCGTGGTGTGACAGAAACATCAAACATCGCCTGACTGCTGCAAAGCAAAAAGATGAGGATGCGGCCACGAAAGGGCCACACCTAACCATCCGCAGAGCAATTTTGAGCAGCCGAAAAATTCAGCGAATTGCGCCTCCCACGACAACCGGGCATCGCTTTGATCTGTTTCTGCTATCACGGCCACGGGTTTTCCGATGACGTAACTGAAGTTAGGGCCGGAAATTCGCCTTCGGGGCCGCACCCACGCCCGGCGGCGCGCCCGGACTGGTTCACCCCGCCGCCGGTGGTCCACCCGGCATCCTCTCGAGCCGCCCACCGTCCCAGTCCGCCCGCGGGCCACCGCCCCGACCGCGGCCGCACTCGGAACGGGCCCCGACGCGGCGCGTGCCGCCGAATCACGCCACCCCGCCGGAAGCGCGCAGCTGCCGGAGCGGCCCATTCACCGGATGCGCTCCCTGCCGCGCTCCCGACGCCGCCGGGAGCCGCACGGGCCGGCCGCGGCCCCGGACCGCCACCGGCGACGGCGCAGCGGCGGGGGGCGGGGCGGCGACGGCGATGCCCGTGGCGCCGACGGGCGGGAATGCAGACACCGAACAGACACATTCCACGGACGACCCGGGCCGCGAAGGCCGAGTCGATCCTCTGCCACCGGACGAGCCCGCCACCCGGCAGCGCCGCGGATTTCAGCGAGCGGTGAGCCGAAGCCCTTCCGAACAAGCCGATATATCTTTGCGCGACCTTGCCGATAATTCCCGCGTCGCTTCACCACGTCGCCGGCACCCGACCCAGCCGGGGAACCGCGCGACGACCACCGACCGACAGCGACGGCCGAAGCTGATCGATACGTCAATGCCAGGAATACGGGACGGGGCACGGCAGGCAACGTCCGGTTGCACCCGGTGACGAATGCCAATCGGTCACACCGGGGATTCGCGTTCAACCCGGGATGGAAGGAGCTGAAGCCAGCATGGATCATTGCCAGATCGCGGCCAGCCGAGGCGATCACGGGTCAGGAGGAACCCCTCCTGCCCAACCCCGCCTCATGACCCGCCACGTTTCCCGCTGACAGGTGGGACGAACAGGTCTCGGGTAGCGCGAGCCCGGCGGCAACCCACGGTGGAACCACCCCGGCGGGACGCCGCCCGGCTTCCTCCCGTTTTGTCTCTCCGGACGGCCGGAAAACGGCGGTCCGCACCATCGGGCCCATCTGTTCGGCTATGGAGGCACCACGCCGCCCGCCGGGCCCGTTCGCCGGGGGTTCCCCATGAGCGGGCGGGGTACTTCCACTGTGCTTCCACGGACGCGGCGCCACCGGGGCGGCGAAGGAGGCAGCAGATGGCCGACATCGTGGTCGGGGTCGACGGCTCACCCGGCTCCCGCGCGGCGTTGTGTTGGGGATTCGACGAGGCCGAGCTGCACGGCTGCGGGCTTCGGGCCGTCGTCGGGATCGGGCGCGGCGGCGCGGCGCGCCCGGAGGAGGCAGACGGCCTGGCCGAGAAGGCCGCTCACCTGTTGCACGAGACGGTCACCGCCGCGACTCCGGCCGAATCCTCGGTCTCGGTAATCGAGGAGGTCGTGGATCGGCCCGGAGCGGAGGCCCTGCTCACCGTGGGGCACGATGCCCGCATGATCGTGGTCGGGGCCCGCGGGCGGGGCCTGTTGCACCGGCTACGGGTCGGCTCGGTCAGCACCTCGGTGGCCGTGCACTCGCCGGCGCCGGCGGTGATCGCCCGCGGTGTCGGCCCGGCGTCGCCTCCGGGCCGCCCGGCGCAGGCGGTGGCCGTGGGCGTGGATGGCTCCCCGAACTCGCTCGCCGCCCTGGTGTGGGCCGCTGCGGAGGCCGACCGGCGCGGGGTCGCGCTCATCGCCGTGCATGCCTGGCTCGCGGCCATCCCGTTCCCCTTCGCCGAGGCGCCCGGGGAGATCATCCAGGCGCTGGAGGAACAGGCCCAGGCCACGCTCGATGACGCCATCGCCAAGGTGCGCGACGCCTTGCCCGCCCGGCTCGACCTGCGACGCCGGGTGGTGCCGGACTCACCGGCCCAGGCGCTGCTCGCTGCCGGCCGGGAGTGCGACCTCGTCGTCGTCGGCGCCCGCGGCCATGGCGGGTTCGCCGAACTGTTGCTGGGTTCGGTGAGCCATCAATGCATGATCCACAGCGCGGCCTCTGTCGCGATCATCCGCGGGCGGTAGTCGACCGTCACCGGGTGGAACCGTGCACCACCGCATGCACGTCTGTGACGACCTGCGACCAGGCATACCACCGCACGTTGTCCTCGCCCGGCGCTGGATCCCAGGGATTGCGCAGCAGCACCCGCCCCCGCGCGGCATCCACCGCCAGCACCGGGTAGGCGTGGGCGGCGACGAGGCCGCCGGGCCTGGTTCGAGTCCGGGTGGTGAGCACGACGACCTCGCCCCGGTCGAGCAGGGTCATGAGGTCCACGACGCTTGTGGCGCGGGCGGCTCGCCGGCTCACCGGCAGCCCGGTGAGGGTCCGCAGGGCGGCCGCGGCGCTGCCGAAGGCGATCGCGGGGTATCCGCCGCGCAGGCGGGCGTACGCCTTCTCGTAGAGCGCCGGCCAGAGCTCGGGCTGGCCGGCGGCGTTGTCGCCGTCCATCGCGATCTCCTGGACGGCCTCGCCACGCCCGCTCCCACCGTCGAGGGGCACGGATGCGGTGACCCGGCGGGCGGGCAGCGTCGCGGTAACCGTCACGTCGGCGGTCGCGCCCGAGCCTGGGGAGAAGGTGATCGTGACGGTGCCGTTGGGGTTGCGCCGGAGCCGTTCGGTGAGCAGCGCGGGATCCTGCCGCGCGAGGCCGATCAGCGCCGCGGCGAGGTAGCAGTCGGCGACGGCGCCCTGCCCCACGTCGTCTGGATCGGCGCCGTCGCGCACGATGGCGTCCCCGGAACGATCGACGCCGAGCACCGGCCCCGGCCGCTGGCCGCCGGCGGCCAGCGGGGCGGCGGGTTCGAGCCATGGCAACGCGCGTACCAGCTCGCCGAGCAGGTCCGTCGGCGCTCCGGCGAGCAGATCGTCGGCGAGGCCCGCGAGTTCGACTGCGGCGCGTACCGCCCCCGGCTTCGGCGTGTCGGCCAGCCGCGCGGCCATCGCGGCGAGGACGGTCAACGGGCCGCCCCGCAGCAGCCCGATCACCCCCGCGCGGGCCGGAGCCGGTAGAGCCGCCAGCCGCGCCCGGATCGCGCGCAGCCGTTTGACGCCGGGGACATGCGGCGCGGAGTCCGATCCGGGATCGAACAGGGCCAGCAGTCCCGCCGCCACCGCCAGGCTCGCCGTTGCCGCGGGTCGAGCGCCGGGCGTCCGGCCAATCCGTTCGGGTGGATCGCTCGGACCGGCGCGGCGCAGGGCGATCGGCGCCGCGGCGAGCCGGGATATCCGCAGCTCGAGGTCGGCGGCGGCATCCGGGGCCTCGACAGCTACGAGCCGCAGTCCGCGGCAGGCCGCCCCGCACATCCCGGCGGGCGCGCCCATCCGCGCCATGGCCCGGTCGGCCTCGCCGAGAACGACGGCCACCTCGCGGCCGAGCGCCGCCGCTCCAGCCGCGGCCGCGCGCAGGCGCGCGGCGAGGACGCCCAGCAGGACCGGATCGAAGCGAACCGCCGCGCCGCCGAGTCCTGCGGCCGGCGACCCAGGCGGCTCAAGCGACCCGGACGGCACACGCGACCCGGACGGCACACCCGACGAAGACGATCCGGCGCAGACGGCCACGGGCCACGGGGCTCGGGCAGGCGGCGGCCAGCCGGCCGCGAGCCGGTCGAGCAGTGCGGCCCGGGCGCCCAGCGCCTCGGCATCCGCGTCGAGAGCCACCCGCCAGACGTGCATGCGATCGTCCAGGCGGGCGCGCAGGGGCGAGCTCCCCGCGTCCACGCTCCGGACTCCGGTCAGCACCGCAGCCACCCGCATGGCGAGCCGGCGCAGCGCGGCGGCGTGGTGGCACAGGTCGCCGGCCGGCCCGGCCAGCGCCGCGGCGCCGCCCATCGGTGCAGGTCCCTCGCGCATCCACCCGCCCGTCCGGCTCGGTCGATCCCGATGATCAGGGTAACCCGCGCGGCCGGCATCGCCGCGCCGGCCACGCGGCCGCGACCGAGGACCCCGCACCGCGCTAGAGTTTGATCATTTAGCTGGCAGTGCCCCGCGATCAACCGACCGCGGCGCCGAGCCTTCAGGAGGGCCGACCGTGACCGAGGCCGTCGTCGTCGCCGCCGCCCGCTCGCCGATCGGTCGGGCCTTCAAGGGCACGCTGCGGGAGCTGCGGGCCGACGATCTCGCCGCGACGATCATCCTGGCTGCTCTCGACCAGGTTCCGATGCTGGACCCCACCGAGATCGACGATCTGATCCTCGGCTGCGGGCTGCCAGGCGGGGAGCAGGGACACAACATCGGCCGAGTCGTCGCGGTCAGTCTCGGCCTCGACGGCGTGCCGGGCACGACCGTCTCCCGGTACTGCGCGTCGTCTCTGCAGGCGATCCGGATGGCGATGCACGCGATCCGCGCCGGGGAGGGGGACGTGTTCGTCGCCGCCGGGGTCGAGGTCGTCAGCAGTTTCGTCAAGGGCAACAGCGACAGCCTGCCCGACACCCAGAACCCCAGCTACGCCGGCGCCCAGGCGCGCACCGCAGCGCTGGCCGCCGCGGGCTCCCCGCGGTGGATCGATCCCCGCCGCAGGGGCGAGCTGCCCGACGTCTACATGGCGATGGGTCAGACGGCGGAGAACGTCGCGCAGCTCACCGGGGTGAGTCGCGCCGAGCAGGACGAGTACGCCTACCGGTCGCAGAACCTCGCCGCGCAGGCCATCGCCGCCGGCTTCTACAAACGGGAGCTCACTGCGGTCCGGCTCCCCGACGGCACGGTCGTCGACGCCGACGACGGACCCCGGCCGGGCACGACGATCGAGGCCCTCGCCGCACTCCCGCCGGTCTTCCGGCCCGACGGCACGGTGACCGCGGGCAACGCCTGCCCGCTCAACGACGGTGCGGCGGCGGTCGTCGTGATGAGTGACACCAGGGCTCGTGAGCTGGGCGTCACCCCGCTGGCCCGGATCGTCTCCACCGGTGTCAGCGCGCTGTCCCCCGAGATCATGGGCCTCGCCCCGGTCGAGGCGTCCCGGCAGGCGCTCGCCCGGGCCGGGATGACGATCGACGACGTGGACCTCGTCGAGCTCAACGAAGCGTTCGCGGCGCAGGTCATCCCGACCTACCGCGAGCTCGGCGTCGAACTCGCGCGGCTGAACGTGCACGGTGGCGCGATCGCGTTGGGGCACCCGTTCGGCATGACCGGCGCGAGGATGATGACCACCCTGATCAACGGGTTGCGCGCCACCGACGCGACCATCGGGTTGGAAACGATGTGCAGCGGCGGGGGCCAGGGAATGGCGCTCGTCCTGGAGCGGCTGTCCTGACCCGTCAGGTGCCGGAGCTCACGACGGCGCCCCCCGGGCGTCGCCCGCGGGTGCACCACCGCCACCGGGATCGCCGGGGGCCTCGGCCGCGGCCCGCTGAGGTGGAGCGGCACGGGGAGCACCCCCTGCCGACGTGTCGGGGACAGCCAGCGTGCCAGAAACGGTCGGCGTATCAGGGACGACGGCCGCGCCGGAGACAACGGCCGCGCCGGAGACGGTTGAGGAGTCCGCTCTGGCGCGCGGCATCTCGGTAACGGCCCGGCCGGCGGCCCCTGGATGATCGCCGGTAACGACGCCGAGCGACGGCCCGCACGCCATCGCCGTGGCGGGCAGCGCCCGGACCGGCAGCCGGCACGCGATGGCCCACAGCCGCAGCCGGGCCTGGACCTCCGGCCGGGTGAGCTGGACCGCGGCCACGACCAGGCCGCCGCCGATGATGCCGTCGAGCCAGTAGTGGTTCGCCGTGATGACCACGACGATGGTCGTGGTGATCGGATGCAGGATGGCGAGCCATCGAGCTCGCATGCGCAGGATGGTGATCACCCCCCAGGCCTCCAGGATCGACCAACCGATGTGCAGGCTCGGCATCGCCGCGTACTGGTTGGCGACGGTGTCGTGCGGCCCATAGGGCGACGGCCCGAACACCGCCCCGGTGTCGACGAGCTTCACTCCGGGCACCAACCGCGGCAGGAATCGGGGGGGCGCCAGCGGGTAGGCGATGTGAATCAGCAACGCGGCGCCGGTCGACGCCATGATGACCGTCCGCACCCGGCGCCAGGCCGGCCGCTGAAAGATCAGCACCCAGAGCAGAAAGGTGATCGCCGCGGGGAAGTGCACCACGACGTAGAAGCGGTTCGCGAACTCCAGAAGATGGCTGGAGTGCAGCGCGAGGGACTGGAAGGACGACTCGCTCGGCAGGTCGAACAGGCGCTCGAGGTGCCAGACGCGCTTCGCGTGGTGCAGGGCCTCGACCTCCCGGCCGACGGCGTAGTGCCGGCCCAGCCCGTAGAGCCAGTACAACGAGCCCAGCAGAACTACCTGACTCAGGATGAAGGCGCTGTTACGCAACGCCCCGACCGCCCGACCAGGTCGATCGCCCCGGCCAGAGCCCCGGGCCACCGCGGCCGGCCGGACCGGCGCCCCCAGCAGGGTCTGGCCCGTCGTGCTCACCATGAGCAGTCTCGAACCATATCCGCCTCCCATGACGACACTTCCCGTTAACCCATCCATCGTTCTTACCGACCGATCGGTAAGGAAGGCCGAGAAAGAGATGTGAGATAGGGCTCAGTCCCGAAACTCTTCTCGACATCTCACGCTGGGTCGCCTAGCTGTCCCGGCCGTGGAACCGACGACGGACGAATGATCACCTGTCCCAGCTGCCTTACCCGCAGATTAACAACAGGGAACCCACTACCTTCATTTTCGCAACAGGTAGCCCCCAGTCCGGCCTACCGCTCACTTCATGACATCCGCCGCACTAGGCAATTGGCACCATCCGGTCGCCCGCGCTGTCCGGTCGCCCGCGCTGTCCGGTCGCCCGCGCTCCCCACTCGCCCGCGCTCCCCACTCCCCGCTGCCCGGGTCGTCGACCGTCTCCCGCCGAGCGGAACCCAGGCTGGTGCACGGGCATCCGCCACCGGCTCCCAGCCGTACCGTGCGCCAGCCGGTCGCCGCAGCTGGCGTAGGCCCGGACAACCCGGGCAACCGCGGCGGGTGCAACCGGACAGGGACCCCCGTACTCCCGGCGGTGCTGTGATCCCCGCCGCTCGCCTCGTTCGGATCGGCTGCGACTTCGATGATCTCCCGGGCTTCCGGTCAGCCGGGCCGTCGGCACTGTGTCTCGCAGACAGTGCAGGTGCACGCCATCGGTCACCACAGCGGCAGAGAGGTTGACCGCCATGATGTCCGCGTCCGTCGGGGACAGGGGCGTCGTCCATGGCCACACCGTGGGCAGCCCGCAGCGACACGGCGCCATGATCGAGATCGGCGGTGTCGACGGTGGTCCACCATTCGTCGTTCGATGGGGCGACGGGCACGAGGGGCCGTTCTTCCCGAGCTGCGCCCCCCGTCGAGTTCCGCGCCACCCGGCAGCCGGTCCGGATCTGACCGTCGCCGTCGGCGGTCGGCCCGCCATCCGCCCGCCATCCGCCGGCCGACCGCCGACGATGCGGCCGCGCACTGGCACCATCGGGCAACGCACGGGGGAGGCACGGGGGAGGCGCGGGGCCGCTCCCAGCCCGCCCGTTCATACGACCACCTACAGGCCGAACGAGGGTCGCCTTGAAGGCATCGCGTCTATGAGGCGTCGAGACCTCCGCCGCCGATTACGCAATGTGCCCCCTCGGTTTCATTCGGAAGCTCCAAAAAGATCAACGTCCGAGCTACTCCCCTCGAATGTGATCTACGCTATACACCGAGGGATGCAGCCCTCAGACCGACCGGTCACTTTGCGTTGATCCGGAGGCCAAAGAAGACTCCGGAGCGTGCCCGATGCCGCCAAGCACCATGCCAGCCGACAATCCGACGAGCCGTCCTGACCCGACCGACCGCACGAGCTCGTCCGACGGGGATCCCGCCGGTCCCTTTTCCCGGAACCTGACCGGTCCACGGGCGCACGGGCCCGCCGAACCACCGGACGGCCCGGGCGGGCGCTGGCGGGCACTCGTCGCACGCAACGGTCGGCGTTCCGGTGTCGTCGCCGTCGTGGCCCTGCTCGTCACGCTCGTCCTCGGCTACGGGTTGAACCGGCTGGAGTTCACCACCGGCCAGGACAACTACCTCAACAGCGATTCCCAGGTGGCCCGGGACAACGTCGACTACCAGTCGTTGTTCGGCGGTCAGGCGATGCTCACCCTGTTCACGATCGAGCGTGGTGCCGACGCCGACGACCTGTTCACCCCGCACAACATCGAGCAGTTCCGGGCCCTGCAGACCGAACTCGACGCCGATCCGCGGATCCAGTCGGTGATCACTCCGCTGACCGCGCTGGAGTTCACCGACAAGCTGGTCCGCAGCAGTACCGGTAACGTCCTCGACAGCCCAGCCGCGAAGATGCTCCTGGGCGCCCAGAGTCGCGACCCGGATCCGGGCTCGGCACAGCGCCGCCTCGGCGACTCGCTGGCCACCCTGAAGCGGATGCAGGCGATCCCCGAGGCGCAGCGGACGTTCGCCAACCCGGCCTGGGTCGACTTCCTGCTCCACGACAACACCGGAGCGATCCGCAAGTCGCTGCGGCCGTTCTTCCCGACCGCGTCGACCGCCCAGATGGTCACCCGGCTGGAGGGCAACGCCTCGCTGGACGCCGAGGGCGAGGGCGCGCGGATCGTCGAGCGGGCCACGTCCGGCCTGCGGTTCGACCACGCGACGGCGATGACCACCGGCGCCGCCGTCCTGCTCCGGGACATCAACAACTACCTCCGCGGCGGTTTCCTCACCCTCGGCGTCATCTCGCTGGCGCTGATGGCCGGACTGCTGGTCGTCGCGTTCAAGGTGCGCTGGCGGCTGCTGCCCCTCGGGGCCGTCGGAGTCGGGCTCATCTGGGCCTTCGGCCTCGCCGGGTACATCGGCGTGCCGCTGTCCGTGGTGACCATCGCCGGCCTGCCCGTCCTGCTCGGCGTCGGCATCGACTTCGCCGTGCAGCTCCACAGTCGGGTCGAGGAGGAAGCCCAGCTCGACCGGGCCGGCAACCCGGTGGCGGCGGCGCTGGCGGGGCTGTTGCCGGCGCTGGCGCTGGCCACCGTCGCCGCCGTGCTCGCCTTCCTGGCCCTGGAGTTCAGCCAGGTTCCGATGATCCGCGACTTCGGCACGCTGCTCGCCCTCGGGCTGCCGGTCATCGTCATCGCGACGGTGCTGCTGCTCACCGCGTCGCTGACCACGCGGGAACGGCGCCGGCCCACGCCGCCGAAGGACTACACCCACGGCCCGCTGGGTCGCACCGTCATCCGGCTGGGCGCCCTGCCGCGGATCACCGTGATCCCGCTCGCCGTGGCCGCCGTGGCGATCTTCGTCGGCGGGATCTTCGCGGACGACCGGTTGACGATCCAGACCGACCCCGAGAAGTGGGTCGACCAGCAGAGCCAGGTGATCAAGAACATCAACACGCTGCGGGCGAGCACCGGTTCGGCCAGCGAGCTCGGCATTTTCGTCCAGTCGCGCGACGTGTTCGACGACAGGACGGCGGCCTTCGTCGGCAGGTTCGCCAACGCACAGCTCGCGGCTCACCCCGATGACCTGTTGGACGCCTCCAGCCTGGTGACGACCATCAGCTACATGATGGAGGTGCCGAACACCACCCTCGTGATGCCGACCGGCGCGGACATCCGGCTCGCCTACCAGGTGGCGCCGCCCGACATCCAGCGCGCCATGGTCAACCGCGAGCACCAGGCGCTGAACCTCGTCTTCCGGACCGGCTCCGGGTCGCTGGAACGCCAGGCCGGCGTCGTCGACGGCATCCGCGACCACGTCCGCCCCCCGGCCGGCATCAGCGCCACCCCGTCGGGGCTGGCCGTCGTCGGCACCGGGCTGCTGGACAACTTCGCCAAGAACCGGGTCGAGCTGACGTACTACGCCCTGGCCGCGGTGTTCGTCCTGCTCGTGCTGTACAACCGCGGCCTGGTGCGGGCAGTGCTGTCGGTGGTGCCGGTACTGATCGCGGTGGGGCTCAGTTCGATCATCGCCCTGCTGATCGGGGTCGACCTGAGCCCGCTCACGGCGGTCAGCGGCCCGCTGATCATCGCGCTGTGCACGGAGTTCACGACCCTGCTCGTGCTACGCCATCTGGAGGAACGCCGCCGGGGCCTGGGGCCGCTCGAGGCGGTCGAGGCGGCCGCGGCCCGCACCGGGCGGGCCTTCCTCGTCTCCGCGCTGGCCGCCGTGATCGGCGTCGCCGCGCTGGCGTTCAGTTCACTTCCGCTGCTGCGGGACTTCGGCCTGCTGGTCGCCCTGAACGTTGCCGTCGCCCTGCTGTCCGCGCTGGTCGTCCTGCCTCCGCTGCTGGTCTGGGCCGACGAGCGGGGTTGGGTGCACCGCCGCGGCCCCGCCAGCACCACCGGGACGGCGAGATCGGATAAAAGGCGCGTAAGCGGATAAGCAACTCCGCAGAAGGCCGGTGTCGCCCGGCCGCCCGTCGCGCCTCGCGCCGGCACGGACGCGGCCGGCGACGATGGCACAGGGCCGGCCCGGGTCTTCGTTCCCCTGCCCGTATGTGGCACGCTCAGGAAACGTGTTCCCGGGCCGGCGCATCACGGCCACCGCCGCCGGCGGGTGGTTCCCGGGACTACCGCACCCGCCACGCAGGCTCGGCAGCCGCCCGAGCGTCGAAGGAGAAGGCATGAGTTTCGACTTCAAGGTCGCGGATCTCGCGTTGGCCGAATTCGGCCGCAAGGAGATCCGTCTTGCCGAGCACGAGATGCCCGGCCTGATGGCCACCCGGGCGGAGTACGCGGCCAGCCAGCCGCTGCGGGGCGCCCGCATCATGGGCTCCCTGCACATGACGATCCAGACCGCGGTCCTCATCGAGACCCTGGTGGCGCTCGGCGCCGATGTCCGCTGGGTCTCCTGCAACATCTTCTCCACCCAGGACCACGCGGCCGCCGCGATCGTCCTCGGGCCGAACGGCACCAAGGACGACCCGCAGGGCGTGCCGGTCTTCGCCTGGAAGGGCGAGACCCTCGAGGAGTACTGGTGGTGCACCGACCAGGCGCTGGCCTGGCCGGACGGCGGCACGCCGAACATGATTCTCGACGACGGCGGCGACGCGACCCTGCTCGTCCACAAGGGCGCGCAGTTCGAGACGGCCGGCGCGGTCCCGGCGACCGACTCCTCGGACAGCGAGGAGTACGCGATCGTCCTGGAGACGCTGCGCCGCACCATCGCCGAGAAGCCCGGCCGGTGGACCGAGACGGCGCAGAACATCAAGGGCGTCACCGAGGAGACCACCACCGGCGTCCACCGTCTCTACGAGATGGCCAAGGCCGGCACGCTCGCCTTCCCGGCGATCAACGTCAACGACTCGGTGACGAAGTCGAAGTTCGACAACAAGTACGGCTGCCGGCACTCGGTCATCGACGGCCTCAACCGCGCCACCGACGTACTCATCGGCGGGAAGGTCGCCGTGGTCTGCGGCTACGGCGACGTGGGCAAGGGCTGCGCGGACGCGCTGCGCGGCCAGGGTGCCCGGGTCATCGTCACCGAGATCGACCCGATCTGTGCCCTGCAGGCCGCCATGGACGGCTTCCAGGTCACCGTGCTCGAGGACGTCGTCGGGATCGCCGACATCTTCGTCAGCACCACCGGCAACTTCAACATCATCACCGCCGCCCACATGGCCGCGATGAAGCATCAGGCGATCGTGTCGAACATCGGGCACTTCGACAACGAGATCGACATGGCCGGCCTGACGAAGACCGCGGACATCGAGAAGATCAACATCAAGCCGCAGGTCGACGAGTGGGTGTTCCCGGACGGCCACTCGATCATCGTGCTCGCCGAGGGCCGGCTGATGAACCTCGGCTGCGCGACCGGCCACCCGAGCTTCGTGATGTCGAACAGCTTCACCAACCAGGTGATCGCCCAGATCGAGCTGTTCACCAAGACCGAGAGCTACCCGGTCGGCGTCTACGTGCTGCCCAAGCACCTCGACGAGAAGGTCGCCCGGCTCCATCTCGACGCGCTCGGCGTGAAGCTCACCGAACTGACCAAGCAGCAGGCTGACTACATCGGCGTGCCGGTCGAGGGTCCCTACAAGGCCGACCACTACCGCTACTAGTGGCCACCCCCGTCAGGGACCGTTCCACCGAAGATGATCAGGGTCGCCGCGGCGACCTGGCGTAGGGCTGCCCGCTCGGCGCCGGGCGGGCAGCCCTACGCCGTCATGCCGCCCGCGCGCCGCCGGGCCGCGCCCGCTCAGCGCTGCGTGGACGACCAGCAGACCGCCGTCCACGCAGGGTCGCTGGTGTCCACCAGGTCGTACCAGCCATCCGGCAGGTAGGTCCCCCAGGTCACCGGCGGCCCGTCGACACCGCTGCCGGCCTCGGCGGCGGCAGGGCGCGGCACTGCGAAGGTCGCCTCACCACCCGGGCAGCCCTGATGCTCGAATCGGAACGTGGGCTCGCCCGCGCTGGTCCCGCGACCGGCCTCGGTCCGGCACAGCAGCGCCGTCGACGGCCGCCAGAACGTCGCGATGTGGGCGTAGTAACCGGCCTCGAGCCAGGTCGCACCGGACGCCGGCGCACCGTCCGACGCCGGCACGCTGACCTCGCTGACCTGGCCGGACGGGCAGCTCGCCCAGACCACGCCGCCGGCCCGGGCAACCCCGGCACCGGCCACGGCGAGCAGTCCGGCCAGGGCGACCGTGGCGCCGGCGGCCGCGAGGGTCGCGCGGGCCGGCCAGGATCCGCGGGAGTAGCGGCCCCGCCGTCGCGAGTCTGCGGCATACGGCATTGAATGCCTCCTTCTCGAACCCGGTCGCGAACGACCGTGAACCGCCTGCACGGGATCGGAACACCCGTTCCACGATTTGGTCCGGGATTCCCGTAAATAAAACAGCAATAGCCCGCCAGCATAGCGGTAGTTGGTGAGACGTTGGGATTTCGTTCGCCTGAGCCCCCGAGCCCCCGATGCCGGCCCGTCCGGCCGCCGACCGCCCCTTCCTTGTCTTTCCACCGGGACGAATCGGGCGCGCGGGCCGGTGGAAAGGCGAGGAAGGTTCGGCGTCCTCGGCCACGGTCGGTCGGGTCGACCTCAGATGCCGGCCGCAGTCGGCAGTTCGTTCAGCGGGGGCAGCAGGCGGCAGAACTCGATTTCGATCGTCGCCGAGAGGTCGTCCAGGTCGCGCCGGCGACCAGTGGCCGTATAGCCCAGCCGCCGGTACAGCCGGTGAGCGTCGGTGAACCGTGTGTCGGTCCACAGCCGCATCTGTCGCGCGTCCCACCGCCGGGCCTCGCGCTCGGCCCGTCGCACCAGGGCCGTTCCCATCCCCCGGCGGCGGGCGGCTGCGGCCACGTACAGCGTCTTCAGCTCGGCCCAGCCGGCCCGCTCGGATGCCTCGGCTCGCTCGAATGCGGCCGGGAAACCCGTCGCCGGCCGGTCCCACACCGCCACGCTGCCGAGCACCCCGCCGGCCGGCCCTGCCATCGCGGCCGGCCCGATCCGGTCGGCCGGGACCACCCACAAGGCTCGAGCGGGCTCCCCCGCGGTTGCCGCATGGGCCGTTCCGGGGGCCCGCAGCCACGGTTCCTCGGCGTCGACGTCGAGGACGCAGCCCGGGTACTGCGCCCATGCGCCCGCGATCAGGTCCTGGAGGGCGACGGCGTCGGAGTCCTGCGCCCGCCGCAGGCCGGGGAGCAGCTCGCGGCGCATCCACACGTGCTCGATGCCCGCCTCGACGTCGGGCTCGCCGATCGGCCGGTAACCCTGGCGGGCGTAGAAGTCCGCCACCCTCGTCTGGGCGTGCAGCTCCACGGCCGGCAGGCCACGCTCCCCCGCCCGGCCTTCCAGGGCCGCGGTGACCAGCCGGCCCAAGCCCCGACCGCGCCAGGCGGCGGCGACGGCGACCCGCCCGATGACCCCCACCGGCTCCACGCTCGACTGGCGGGGCCCCTGGTCAAGCAGGCGGGCCGTGGCCACCGCTCGACCGTCGGCGGCCAGGACGACGGCATGGTCCGCGGTGGCGTCGAGGCCGTCGTGCTCCAGGTCCGGCGGCACGCCCTGTTCCCGGACGAAGACCTCGTAGCGCAGGTCGAGCGCGGCCCGCGGCGGCGTCCCCGCGACCACGGTGACGGTGTCGACCGGACGCCCGCTCACCGGCGGCTGGTCCGATCGGGGGACGCGGCGGCCAGGTCCGGACATAGGCCGGCAGTCTAGGCGTCGCGGCCGGCAGACGGCTGGCGGGCGAGTCCGAGGGCCCGGGCCCTCGGACGGGGCGATCCGGCCCGCAGCGGCCTCGCCCAGCCGGTCCACCGAGGCAGGTTTCCGTGGGCGGCACGTCCGGGCATCCTGCCCGATACGGACCGACAACCACGGACCCGGCATCACGACCATCCCGGTGCGCCGGGTAGAAAGCAGGACTGTACCGGTCAGCGCCGGCCATCATCGGTCGGCACGGACTATTGACCGCACGAAGAGGAAGCGGCCCGGAATCGTGATTTTCCAGACGAGGACCTGTCGTGACGACGCGTGCGCACCGGAGGACCGCTGACGATGACGCCGACCCTCTACCCGCCGGCCCGACTACGGCCGGTGCGGAACACCTCCGGCCTGATGATCCAGCCGACTCGCGGACTCATCGCGCACGTCCAGGTCGGCACCGGATCGTTGTTCGGCTGGTTCGACAACGCTGCCAGCCAGGTCAGCTCCCATCTGTGGCTGTCCAGAAACGGTGACTTCGAGCAGTATGTTCCGTTTGACCAGCGGGCCTGGGCGCAGGCAGCCGGGAATCCGTACTGGATCTCCTGCGAATGCGAGGGGTACGAGACCGAGGACTACACACCGGTACAAATCACCAGGCTGGCCGAGCTGTTCAACTGGGGTATGCGGGAGTTCGGCTGGAAAGGAGAGATCACCGACTCGCCGAACGGATATGGCCTCGGCACCCACCGGATGGGCGGGCAGGCATGGGGCGGGCATAGT
>NZ_JANEZT010000209.1 GCF_025403405.1 Frankia tisae | reverse complement strand
GGATCGGTGTTCGGATCCGGCCCCCTCACCGCGGCCGGATCCGAACACCGATCCGCAGCGCCTGCGTCCCCCGTCCCCGGCCATCGACCCGCCTTCGCCATCTGCCGGGAACGACCCCGCCGCCGATGAACGCCTCGCCCCACCGGCCGCGCCCACGGCGGTCCGACCAGCGGCCGGGGTGCTGCTCGCACTGCTCGCCGCCGGCGGGCTCATCGGTGCGTTCGGGGTCTGGATGGCGGGAACCTCCCGGGCCGGCCACGCGGTCCTCGGCCCCGCGGCCGCCATGGTCACCGGCGTGATCTGCGCCCAGATGCTGTTCCTGAGCAAGCGCGCGATCGGTGTCGTGATCACCGTTCTGGCCGCCTTCGTCGGTTCCGGCGGCGGGGTACTGCTGGCCCGAGCCCTCGACGTCGACGAACCCGGCCGGGTGCTGCTGTGCGTGGTGGTCGCCCTGATCGTCGCCGCGGCCTGCGCGTTCGTCATGTTGCCGCCCTCGCCGCCCTTGCCGCCTCTGCCGCCTCTGCCGGCCACCATCGGCCCGCGCCCGGAGACGCCATCGGACCCGCCGGCCGAGGGTTCGGTCGCCAACCCGCAGACGTCGGTTCAGGACGTCGACAATGCCGGACGGCCCCTGTTACGCCCGGCGCCCTGACGCCGGCGGGTCGCCGGGGGCGCGGTGCCGCCGGTGCCGGCATCGCGGGTGATCCACGCCATGACGCCGCGGCAAAGGCGCAGATCAACGCGGGCATTGCGGCCGGTGCTGGACGGTGGCCCGGCGCCGGTCATGATATTTCGGTTCACCTGGGATGCTGGCCTGCGACAATGGACGAAGCCAAGGGGGTGTCGTGGCTGCCGTTCCGGAAGGCAACCGCGTGGTGGCGGGCCGATATCGACTCGTCGCGCGTCTGGGTGCGGGTGCGATGGGCACCGTCTGGCGTGCCTTCGATTCCGTCCTGGAAACCGAGGCCGCGCTCAAGGAGATCGAGTTCGCCGGTGGCGTCGCGGGCGCCGAGCGGGCGGACCGGGTGGAGCGTGCAATGCGCGAGGCGCGGCACGCCGCGAAACTGCGCGGCCACCCACACGTCGTCACGATCCTCGACGTCGTCCTCGAGCACGGCCTGCCCTGGATCGTGATGGAGCTCGTGCCATCCCGATCCCTGTTCGAGGTCGTGCGAGACGACGGCCCGCTGCCCGTCGCCGAGGTCGCCCGGATCGGGGTCGCGATGCTCGACGCGCTCGTCGCCGCTCGCGACCACGGCATCGTCCACCGCGACGTGAAACCGTCCAACGTGCTGATCGGGACGGACGGCCGGGTCGTGCTCACCGACTTCGGCATCGCCACCGGCGACGGCGATCCGACCCTCACGGTCACCGGCGTACTGGGAACGCCCCTCTACATGGCCCCGGAACGGCTCGACAACCGACCGGCGACCTTCGAGGCGGACCTGTTCAGCCTGGGGGGCACGCTGTACTTCGCCGTCGAGGGTCACCCGCCGTTCGAGCGGGACAGCTTCGGCGCGATGCTGGCCGCCATCCTGCTGTACCCGCCCGCCCCGACAGCGCGGGCGGGCGCCCTTGCCCAGGTGCTCGACGGTCTGTTGGCGAAGGATCCCGCCCCGTCTCGCAGCTGGAGTCCGACCGGCGCGGGCACACCGGTCGGCGGTATCGACGACTGCGACGAGGCGACCCGGGTGGCCGGCCGGACCAGCCGCCAGCCGCCCCCGGACCGGCCACCGACGCAGTTCCCCGAGGCGCCGGCGGAGCTCACCGCGGTGGAGCAGGACGGCGCGGTGCTGCTGCGTTGGGCGCCGTCGGTCACCCCGGGCGCGTCCTACCGGGTGTCGCGGGTGCTCGAGGATCCGTCCGCACCGAACGGTCGCCGCGAACGCGGCCTGGGCATCACCACCGGCACCGAGCTGTTCGACGCCGGGGCGCCCCGGGGCGTTCCGCACTGGCACGAGGTGGTCGCGATGGTCACGGACCCCTCGGGCCGACTGCGCTCGACGCCGGTCCGCACGCCGACCCGCACGCTGTTGCCGCCGGTCACCGCGCTGCGGGCCGGCATGTCCGGCGACGCGGTCGCGCTGTCCTGGCGGCCTATGCCGGAGCGCGACGAGGTGATGATCGAGCGGACGTTCGCCGAAACCTCACCGCTGTCGGGGGCGAAGCGCCGGTTCCGCGGCGCCGGTGGCTACTTCCTCGACGAGGACACGGCACCGGGCGCGGTCTACCGCTACCGGGTGTGGGCGGCCGGGTCGGACGGCTCGGACGCGCTGGCCCCCTCCGGAGCCGCGGAGGTGGTGGTCCGGGTCGTCACCCGGCCGCGGCCGGTGCTGGACCTGGAGGCGCGCGCCACCCTCGGCGGGACCGTGCTGCGGTGGACGACCGTACCCGGGGCCGTCGTCCGGATCTACGCGACAGAGGCCCCCGCGCAGGCCGGGCTGGTCGGCACCGGCCCGTTCGGACCGGCCGACCACGAGGTCGGCGCGGGCTCGCTGGAGGGCCGGGCCCGGCTGGTCGGGGAGAGCCGCCGCGGACGCCTCGTCGACCCGCAGCCGATCGGCACGGTCGTCTACACGCCGATCACGATCGCCGAGGATCGGGCCGTGATCGGCGCGGCGGTCAGCCACAGCGGAGACTGAACCGGCGGTTGCCACCAGGCCGGTTCAGTCCGGCCGGCGGCCGCCGGTCAGCGCGGTGAGCCGGGCCAGCCGCGCCCGGTCTCCGCCGCCGGCGGCGACCGCCAGCGCCGCGGGACCCAGCGCGTACGTGCGGCGCCCGTCATCGCGATGGACAAACCCCGCCTCGACGAGGGCGAGCAGTATCGCCTGGCAGGTGGTCTTGTCCATGCCGACGGCCCGGGCCAGCTCCGAACCATCAGTGATGTCAGCGAGGCCGGCACATCAGCGAGGCCGGCACGCGGCGAGTGCTCACGCCCCGGCGGGCGCCACCGCATGCGCGGATGCCAGCATGAACGACCGTGGGAAGTCCAGACGACGCCGCCGCGACCGGCGGCGCGACCGACAGCGCAGACATGATCAACAGTGCGGACGCGATCGAGGGCATTGCCGACGATCAGCAGCCGCCCGCCTACGGATACCTCGATATAGACCCCGACACCGCGCGGCGGGCCAGCCGCACCTACTGGGACGACGCGGCCGCGGACTACCAGGCCGAACACGGCGCCTTCCTCGGTGACAGCGACTTCTGCTGGAGCCCCGAGGGGCTGCGCGAGTCCGAGCTCCGCCTGCTCGGGGATGTTGCCGGCCGCACAGTCCTGGAGGTCGGCTGCGGCGGTGCCCAGTGCGCGCGGTGGCTGCGGCGCCACGGCGCCCGGGTGGTCGGCTTCGACCTGTCCGGCGGACAGCTCGCCCAGGCCCGCGCCTACGCGGCCAGCACCGGCATCGAGGTGGCGCTGGTCCAGGCCGACGCCGTCGCGCTCCCGTTCGCGAACGAGAGCGTCGACGTGGCCTGTTCCGCGTTCGGCGCGGTTCCGTTCGTGGCCGACAGCGGGGCGGTGATGCGGGAGATCGCCCGGGTGCTGCGGCCCGGCGGGCGCTGGGTGTTCTCGACGACCCATCCGTTCGTGTGGTGCCTGCCGGACGATCCGGACGAGCACGGGCTGCGGGTGTTCCACAGCTACTTCGACCGGCGCGCCTACACCGAGCACGACGACTCCGGCCAGGCGATCTACACGGAGACGCATCGCACGATCGGCGACCGGGTCCGCGAAATCGTCGCGGCCGGGTTGATCCTGCACGACATCATCGAGCCGGAATGGCCGGCGGGCGAGGAGCGGACCTGGGGCCAGTGGGGGCCGGTACGCGGCAGGTACGTGCCCTCCACCGCCATCTTCGTCACGAGCCGGCCGACGGCCCGCCAGCTTTCGTGACCCGGTAGGTGTTAAGGCACCGAGGCCGGGCAGACCGTGTTCAGGCGGCACCGGATAAGCCGGAAATGGCATGAATATCGGACCGGAGACCGACGAAGGGGAGGCAACACCATGAAGATTCTGCGTCGAATGCGGAACGAAGTTCGGCACGACGTCAACCAGGCGGACCGTTCTGGCGCGCGCGGGCTGCGACGCCTGCGGCGGCGGCGGAGCCGGAACGCCTCCTCGACCACCACCGGTACTCGCTACTGATCTCATAGCGACGATCTCGTAGCGACAGCGCACCCGGGCGACCCCGGGGTTCTGAGCGGGCGCCCGCTCAGAACCCCGGGGTCGCCTGCTGTCTGAACATCTTCCGCCGGCGAACTGCCGGAGCCCCGAACACGAACGCCGGCCAGCGTGCACGCGGCGAGTGAGGAACACTCCGCTCAACGCGACGACAGGTTGTCCCACTGTGCACACAACGCCCTAGGGCGCGGGGAGGTACCCCGATCCCCCCCGTTATGGTGGGCCCCGCATTCGCCGTTGGGGGCAGACCGTGTATCACGCTCACTCCGCACCCGGAGATGCCACGTTCAGGCGCGGCAATCCGGGGGTTCGCGCGTGCACGAGTGTGGCGCTCGCCGTGGCGCTGCTCGGCTTCGCGGCCGGGTGCTCCTCCAGCGGCGGCACCGCCTCGTTCACCCCGGCTCCGCACGCAACACGGGTCGCACCCACCGTCGAAGCGGATCCGCTACCGCCGCTGAGCAAGTTCATCACCCAGCCGGACGGTAGCCGGGTGACAACGGTCAGCGCCGACTACCTGTTCGACTCGAACAGCAGCGAGCTACGGGGGGAGGCGATGACCGCGTTGCAGCAGGTACTGCCCGCGATCCGCGAGCATCCCGGCCCCATCTCGGTGATCGGCTACAGCGACGGGCTGGGCCGGACCGAGGACAACCAGAAGCTGTCGCTGGCGCGGGCGAAATCCGTCGAGGCGTGGCTGGCGACGCAGAACATCCCCAGCTCCGTGCTGGATGTCGAGGGCCGGGGCGAACAAGGCGCGCAGGATGACGTCGCCGACGCGAGCCGACGCCGAGTGGAGATCGTGCTTCGATGACGTGCGACGTTTCCGCCTGTCCACCGGCGACCCGGGGCTCAGCCGGGACGGGTAAACCCGCGCCCCGGCGCCGGGACCGGGGCCGGGGCCGCCACCTGCGCGGCCGGCTGGCCATGCTGGTGGCCGCAGCCATGCTGGCGACGCCGATGCTCGCGGCCTGCAACACCGGCGGCCTGGTCGGCGCGTCCAAGGCGGACGGCCCGCCCGACTGTTCCAAGTACCAGGAGTCCACGCCCAAGGCCGGCGCCCCGCTGCTGCTGGTGCTGCTCGACGTGACCGACAACTCGGCCGCGACCGCGCAGCGCGTCGCGACCCGGGTGCAGCCCTACCTCGACACGGCGCTGAAGGACGGCTCCTACATTCGGCTGGTCGCCAGCGGTGGCGCGGCCATGACGTACTCGGACTGCTTCCACGGCGACCGCATGTTCCAGATCAAACGGAACAACAACCGCCGTGAGGAGAAGGACCGGGTCGCCGCCGCCAAGGCGCTCGGAACGGAGATCGACCACGTCGTCCAGACCGAGCGGGTCAGCGCGAAGGGCAGCGCCACGGGCCTGCTCGCCGGCATCAACGACGAGCTCAACACCGTCCGCTCCACGCCCGGCGTAAAGGTCACCGACGTGACCGTCCTCGTCTGGAGCGACCTGCTCGGCACCGGTCAGGACACCGACTGCCTCAACGTCGACGGCAAGAAGGCGTCCGCGCCCATCGCCGAGGCGCTGGTGAAACGGTGCTTCGAAACCCAGCAGATCACCGCGGTCGGGAACGACAGGGTCCGGTTCCTCGGCGTCAACGAGGGCGCGACGGATCGGCCGCAGCAGGATCTCGCCCGTTACCTCAAGGGCGAACTGTGCCGACGGATCAGCAGTGACTGCAGCTAGCTCCACCATCCCGGCTGTCCCGACCGTCCCTCCGCCCGCGCCCGCGCCCGCGCCCGCCGCGACAACGCTCGAGCTCCCGGAGCATCCCGTCCGCAATCGCCGCGGCACGCGCCACGCCGATCCATCCGAACCGCTGCTGGCCACGATGGCGCCGGTGGAACCCAAGCCGAGGAGACGACCGATGGGCATTCTGCACGAGCCCGAGGACCAGCACTTCAGCCCCGCCCTGATGCGCTCGACGGTTGTGATCACCGGCTGCCTGGTCATGCTCGCGGTGCTGGAGATCTGGGTCTGGTTGACCCTGTCGTCCTCGTTCGCCAAGGTCTCCGTCACCGGATCGATGATCGTGACGGCGCTCAGCTTCTTCATCACCGGCAACACCTTCCGGCTGCGCGACATCCGGCGCCGGGTGGGCAACCGGGCTCGAGCCGGCCGGATCGCCCCGATCGACGCGCTGTCGACCCTGCCGCCGCGGGAGACGATCGCCCGCCGTTTCATGCTCGGCACCGTCGGCGCCGTCGTCGGCGTCGGCACCCTCGTACTGACCATGATCTTCTCCGGCGACGAGCAGCAGGGGGCGCGTGAGGCCATGGTCGCCTCGGTGCTCGGCATCGTCTGCGCCATGCTCTGCTTCGTCGGCGGGACCTTCGCCCGCCCCATCGACTAGCCGCCCATCCCCGATCCACTAACCGCCCATCGGGACCGACACCGGAAAAGTAGGAGCCTGAAACGGTGCTGCGCAGGGGAAACCAGCCAGGTCGTCTGGCCAAGCAGCTCATCCGCCGGGTGGGAGACGCCGACATCGCGCTGGCGGGCGCGGAAACCCGCCCCAAGGTCCTCAAGAGCCTGGAGGAGGCGGAGGTCCAGGAGGTCCGGGCCTCCGTCCGGGCCGACGGCCGGACCCTTGAGGAGCTGATCGCCGAGCTTCGGATGGAGATCGACTCTCGGGCCGAACGCCGCGAACGGCGGACCGAGCTGATCAAGAACAAGGTCGAGCAGGGCCGGTTGTGGCGCAGCGTCGGGGTGCAGGAGCGCATCCCGCAGATGGCGTTGGCGGGACCGGCCCGCACGGTCGTCCTGACTCTGCTCGCGGCGCTGGACTTCTACGTGTTCGCGCAGTCCTACGCGGTGCTCGCCGACGTCGGCGGCTACGGCCCGGAATGGTGGCTCGGCGGCCTGCTCGGCGTCGCCGTGTTCATCGCCGGGGTGGCGCTCGCGCACGGGATCAAGGCGTCCATCCTCGCCCGCGCCCAGAAGCAGATGCTCGCCGACGCCGACGCCGGCCGTTTCAAGATCGATATCGATGTCCGCGAGCAGCTCGTCGAGTCGAAGTCGTCCCCGCTGGCGCTGACCCTGACCACGGCGATCTTCCTGCTGCTGTCCATCGCCGGGGTGCTCGTGCGCACCCAGGGCACGGCCGGCGAGAGCACCGGCGGCGCGGTGATCCTGTTCCAGGCGCTGATCCCGCTTGTCGCCGTGGCGGTCGAGCTGTACCTGCACGACCCGACGGAGCGCGACGAGCCGATGCCGAACATCGTCGACCGCCGGCTGGAACGGCGCCTGGCCAAGGCTGAACGCCGGCTGCGCATCGTCGCCGCCCAGGTCGAGGCGAAGGTGTCGCAGATCGAGAAGCTCTACCGGGTCGAGGAGGCCATCCTCGACGTCGAGCAGAAGGACATGGGCCTGCGCCACACCACCGACCTGGTGCTCGGCGGCGGCCACATCCCGACCATGCCGACGAACGGCCGGGTCGCCGAGGTGGACCGCGACCAGCTGGAGAAGACCATCAAGATGGCCCGCCGGTCGTAGCTGGCTGCTACCCGGTCCTGGCTGGCCGCTACCCGCAATGATCCGGTGAGGTCGAGGGCAAGGTAGGACTCGGTGCGGGGCTGGCGGCAGGCGCGTTCATCATGGGGTTGACCGGATCAGCCGGCGACGCTGGGCCGCCCGCCGGTGGCCGGCTCGTGTCGAGGGCGCGCTGGTGTTGAGCACCGATCCAGGCGTTCACCACCGCCCAGTGCATGGTGAGCCACTGCCGCCGGTCCGATTCGGAGTCGGGGATCTCGGCCGCGGGCACCCACCACCAGCGCAGCAGCAGCGGCGCCGCGAGCGGCAGCGCCCGCCAGACCTCGCCCGGAGCACTGAGCTCGTCGAGGCCGGCATGCGCGACGATCACAGTGGCGGCGATCCGGCCGGTGGCGAGCGCGGCGAGCACCCCGGCCGGCCGCGGCGGCAGGACTGCGTCGAGGTCCTCGGCGACGGCGGCCCGGTCCCACTGCCCGCGGGCCCGCAGCCGGGCGATCAGCCGCAGCCGGCGCGACGGGGTGAAGTTCGCCCCCTCCGGGAAGATCACCAATGCCTCGTCGGTACCCAGGCCGCACGCGAGCTCGCCGATCCGGGCGGCAGCGTGGTCGTCCGACCCGTCGTTACGCAGGAAGCAGGCGCCGAGCCGGCCGAGCAGGATGTCGATCGCCGGGTCGAGCTGAAGCCGGTGGACAAGCACCACCCTCGGCAGCAGCCGGTAGCGACTAAGTAGCAGGTGGATGAGCACGAACGAGTCTCCCGGGCCGGCGTGCCGGCTGAGCACGAGGACGGGCCCCGAGCCGGCGTCGACCGTCCCCGCGGGCGGCTCGGTGACCTCCAGGCGCAACCCGACGAGCCGTCGGGCGGCCGCGACCAGCACGACGAGCGTTCGGCGCAGCAGCCACAGGTGCGCGGCCTCCCACCGTCCGCCGAGGGCCGGCCGGGCCAGCCACAGCCCGAACGTGGCTACGATCAGCACCACCTCGGCGGTCAGGTAGACCGCGGCAAGCAGGGCCGCCCGCGACAGCCGCAGCCGGCGGTCGACCGGCGCGGCCAGCAGACCGAGCGCGGCGACGGCCACCCCGATCACGGCCAGCGCCGCCGCCAACGGCACGAACAGCGGGTCGACCAGGAACCGGCGGACCGCCCACGGTGGAACGCCCAAGGCGTCAGCCCTCCAGGTCAGGAGACATCGAGCGGCCGGGCCCGGCCGCCGGCGGTGAGGTCGAGGTACGCCGCGGTGGCCTGTCGGGCCTGCTGGATGCGCCGGTTCAGACCCGAGGTGGAGCGGTAGCGCAGCGGCACCAGCGGGGCGCCGCGTTCCCCGACCGGCAGCACATGGACGGCGACACCGCTGGGCAGCCGGGCCATCGCCTCGGTGAAACCGCGCCGGCGAGCGATCTCGAAGGCGACCAGCCCGGCCTCCCACGGCCAGCGCGGCGGCCGCAGCGGCCGTTCGATCCGGCCGACGTGCAGGACGTAGACCGTATGGGCGCCGAGCTCCACCGCCCGCCCGACCGGGTTGCTGTCGACGATCCCGCCGTCGATGAAGTGCTCCTCGCCGATGCGCACCGGCGGCAGCAGCGCCGGGACCGCGCAGGAGGCCAGCACCGCCTCGACGAGCGGCCCGCGGTCGAACCAGTGCGCGGCGGCGCGTTCGATGCTCGCCGCGACGCACTGGAACCGCACCGGCAGGTCCTCGATCGGCTCGGCTGGCAGATGCGTGCGCAGCAGCGCGCGCAGCGGGGCGTTGGAGTGCAGGTGGCCATGCTGGACGACGGTGGCCAGCCGCCGGGCCGGGCCCCCCGCGAACACGTCGGAGATGCCGAGCTGTGACCACAGCTCGGTCAGCCGGTCGATCGTGGCGGGCGCGGGTTCGGCCGCCACCGCGGCGCCGTTGATCGCGCCGACTGAGGTGCCGACCACCAGGTCGGGCAGGATGCCGGCGTCGAACAGCGCGGCGAGCATGCCGACCTCGCTCGCGCCGAGGATGCCACCCCCGCCGAGGACGAAGGCCACCCCCGCCTCGGCGCTCGCAGCCGCCTGCTCGCTCACCCCCGGACCAGGACGGGGCCCCGGCCGCTCATCTCTACCCGCCGCCTTCGCGTCCACCCACACCCCATCCGCCGAACCGCCCGTCCTGCACCGACCGCTCGCGGCTCGCGGCAGCGATCGATCACCTCCTTCCCCGATCCGGGCCGGCCGACCCGTCCGGTTCCGGATCGTCTTCGCCACTCCCGTCCGCGCCGGTCGCGACCGGCGCAGCCACGCCACCGGCGCCCACCCGTCGGGAAACGATCCCCGACGGGGACAATGACCGGCATGCTTTCCGACGACGACGTGGATGAGATCGTTTTCAAGGCAGCGGGCAACGGCGATCACCGTGGGGCGGCGGCCACCCTGGAGACGCTGGCCGAGCAGCCCGCCGCCCACAGCGAGACGGTCACCCGGGCCTCCCTGCTCGTCGATGCGGGCAGCCAGTACGGGCTCGCCGAGGACTGGAGCGAGGCGACCCGCTGCTATCGCGCCGCCGTGGCTGACGGCGGCTCCTGCCCCATCGACCCCCGCGCCTGGTTGCACGACGGACTGCTGCGCAGCGGGCAGACCGAGCAGGCCGACTCGCTGCGGGCGGAGCTGAAAGCGGCGAAGTTGGGCGATCCGGGCGTCTACGAGGCCGTCGCCGAGAGCCTGGAGGAGGCCGGCCTGCTCGAGGACGCCCACATCTGGTTCACGATGGGCTACCACCGCTGCGAGCGGGCCCCGGTGCCGGACTTCCTGCTTGACCTTCTGCTCGTCGGGCGCCGTCGGGTGCGCATGGCACTCGGCCATCCCAGCGATGCCCTCGACGAGGTTGCCGAGGACTACATGGAGACGGTCGGCGGCTGACCATGACCGCGACCGGTGCAGGCGCCGCGGTGGCGGGCGGGGAAGACCGCGGCCCCGTCACATCGTTGGAACCTCGCGTGAACCCGACCCTCAGCGTCCCCCTGTCCGTGCTGGACCTCGTGCCGGTCGGCAGCGGAACGACGCCCGCCGATGCGGTCCGCGGATCGCTTGACCTCGCCCGGCACGCCGAACGGCTCGGATTCACCCGATACTGGCTGGCGGAGCATCACGGCATGCCCGGCATCGCCAGTTCGGCGACGTCCATTCTCATCGGCCAGGTCGCCGCGGCCACCAGCACGATCCGGGTGGGTTCCGGCGGCGTGATGTTGCCCAACCACGCGCCGCTGGCCGTCGCCGAGCAGTTCGGCACCCTCGGTGCCCTGTTCCCCGGCCGCATCGACCTCGGGATCGGCCGGGCCCCCGGTACGGATCCTGCCACCGCCCGGGCGTTGCGGCGCACCGCCGGGCTGCTCGCCGTCGACGATTTCCCCGAGCAGCTCTCCGAGCTGACCACCTTCCTCTCCGGCGGCGAGTTCGCCGCCGACCACGCGATGCGCGGCGTCCACGCGTTCCCGCAGGCTCAGGTGCCGCCGATCTGGCTGTTGGGCTCCAGTGGCTACAGCGCCCAGGTGGCCGGGATGCTGGGCCTGCCGTTCGCCTTCGCGCACCACTTCAGCCCGGCCAACACGGTGCCGGCGCTCGAGCTGTACCGCCGCTCGTTTCGCCCCTCGGCCGGCCGGGAGCGTCCGTACGCGATCGTGGCCGCTGCCGTGGTCTGCGCCGAGGACGACGAGCGCGCCGAATGGCTCGCCGCCCCCGTCCGGCTGGCCATGCTGCGGATCCGCGGCGGCCGTCCCGGCGTCTTCCCCTCCCCCGAGGAGGCCGCCGCGCACTCCTGGACCCCGCAGGAACGGGCCGCGGCCGAGAACGCGACGGCGTCGCACATCGTCGGCTCCCCGTCGACCGTCCGCGCCGGGCTCGACGCCCTGCTCGACGTGACCGACGCCGACGAGATCATGATCACCACGAATGCCCACCGGCCGGCGGACCGGATCCGCTCCTACGAGCTGGTCGCCGAGATCGGCGGCCTGGCGCAGGCCGGCCCGGCCGCGTCGGCGGCCACCCCGGTGGGAGCGGCCCGCTCGCACTGACCCCGGCC
>NZ_JANEZT010000208.1 GCF_025403405.1 Frankia tisae | reverse complement strand
GCCCCGCACTGCCCCTGCCCCGCTCTGCGCGGCTCTTGCCCCGTTCCGTGCGGTCCTTGTCCCGCTCCGTCGATCGCCGGGGCGCGCCCCGACCGCTCGGGGCTCACCCGAAGGGGCAAGGTGTTTAACCCCGGGGGATGACGCATCCTGCCGCGCCCGGCCTTACCGTTGGGCCATCCCCGCCGGCCGTTCGCCGGCCCTCGAACTTCTTTTCCTCACCGGCGCAGAGGAGCGTGGCCAGAATGTCGTCCTACCGGTTCGCCGTGCTATGGTTGAAGGCGTTTCGCGAAAGCGCGGAGAAGGTCTGTGCCCTGTATGCCGACGACTTCCTCTTCGAGGATCTGATCCTGGACCAGTCGATCACCGACAAGGAGGATCTGCACCGAGTTTTCGCGCCGTATGCGAACAAGGATCTGGACAACGGTATCGGGATCAACCTGTTTCGGATCGACGAGTACATCGGTGATGCCCGTAGCGGGATCATCCGCTGGACCTGGGAGCCCGCGGGCTCGGCGGCCTTCCTCGGTGTCCCCACGGGCGGGAAGACGTTCAGCACCTCCGGTCAGACCTTCCACATCTACGACGCAGACGGCCGCATCACGCGTGAGTCGACCTACTGGGATGCCATCTCACCGCTGCACACGCTGGGCCTGCCGGTGTCGATCCACGGTGGCGTCGCCGCCCCGGTCCCCGCGTCCGCCGCGGTCTGAAGACCCCAGAGACCCGAAGCGAAGGGAACACGTCGATGAGTAAGGCCACCGACCACGCGCAGCGCTGGGCGCAGGCACTCACCACGGACACCGAGGCCGCCGTGGCCCTGTACGCGGACGAGGTGCTCTACGACGACCGCCGGGCGGTCGACCATGTCTACGACACCGCTACCGACCGGGCCGAGCTGCGCGAACGCCTCGCCCCGTACGCGAACGGCGACACCGGCAACGGCGTCGGGATCCATCGCTTCGAGGTGCTCGAGGCCATCGAGACCACCGGGGGTAACGGGGCGCCCGCCGTCACGATCCTCTGGCGTTGGACCGGTGAGCACCTCGCGGGTTTCCGGGGAGTGCCGGCCGGCGGCCGGACGCTGTCCACCCGCGGCCAGACCTGGCACCAGTTCGATGCCGACGGCCGGATCGACCGTGAGCTGACCAACTGGAACGACACCCCGGTACTCCAGGAACTCGGCCTGCCGGTCCTCACCCCGCACTACTGGGACAAGGATTTCGACCCCGCCTCGCTCCTGGGATAAGGCCCCGAAGACATTAGCCGCTTCGCCGGTGTTCGGCAACGGCTGTGAGGTCCCGTTTTCCGCGGGCCGGTGGACGGCAGTTCGATCTGGAGGTTCAGCAGTCATGTGGGGCACCCTGCCAGAGGTGTTCGATCGGGTGTGTCTGTACTACGCGGACTCGACGGCGATCATCGATGATGACCGCCGGCTCACCTACCGGCAGATGCAGAGCTGGGCCAACCGAGTGGCGAACGGACTCGGGGTGCTGGGGGTGGAGAAGGGCGACCGGGTAGGCCTGCTGCTGCCCAACATCCTGGAGTTCATTCCGACCCAGCACGGAATCTGGAAGGCCGGGGCGGTGCTGGTGCAGATGCCGACGCGGTCCGCGGTCGGCGGGCATCGCACCATCCTGGGGCAGGCCGGCGCCACCACCCTCATCTATCACGCCCAGTTCGACGCGGTCGTCGCCGAGCTGCTCGACGGTCTGCCCGACGTCAAGCGGGTCATCCGCCTGGCCGGTGGCCATGGGGGCGCCGCCGATACCCATACCCATACCCATACCGGGGCCGGGGCCGGGGCCGGGCAGACAACGGTCCTCAACGACCTGGAGGTTCTCGACTACCGGACGTTCTTCGACTCGCAACCGGACTCGCAACCGTCGGTATTCCTGTCCGAGGACGACGACGCGTACGTGCTGTTCACCTCCGGGAGCACGGGTGAACCGAAAGGGGTGGTCAATTCCCACTTCACCTGGGCGCATTACAGCATCACGGCGGGACTCGAGATCGCCGGCATCCGTCCGGGTGAGATCTTCGCGCACGGGGCTCCGCTCACCCACTTCACACAGATCTTCGTGATGCCGACGTTCCTGCGCGGCGGGGTGAACGTGATGATGCCGGGACTCGACGTCGACGTTCTCCTCAGGACGATCGAGAAGGAGCGGGTGACCGCCACGGCCGTGGTCCCCACGATCGTCTACCTCCTGCTCGACCATCCCGGCCGGACGTCGTTCGACCTCTCCTCGCTGAACACGATGGTCTATGCGGGCTCGCCGATCGCCCCGGAACGCCTCCGCGAGGCGCTCGACGCCTTCGGCCCGATCTTCGTCCAGACCTACGCCGGGACCGAACCGGGCTACGTGTCGTGTCTGCGCAAGGAGGACCACCGGGTGGACACCGAGCAGGGTCTGCGCCGGCTGGCGTCGGCCGGGCGGCCGATCCCGTACGTGAAGGTCACCATCCAGGACGAAAAGGATCAGCCGCTCTCGATTGGCGAACCCGGGGAGATCTGCTCGCGGCAGCTCGGGCAGATGCTGACCTACGTCGACCCCGCCCGCAACGCCGAGGCGTTACGGGACGGCTGGGTGCACACCGGCGACATCGGTTTCCTGGACTCCGACGGTTTCCTCTACATCGTCGACCGCAAGAAGGACATGGTGGTCAGCGGCGGATTCAACGTCTTCCCGCGTCAGGTCGAGGACGTGCTGTTGACGCACCCGGCGGTGGCCCAGGCCGCGGTGGTCGGCGTACCGCACGAGAAGTGGGGCGAGGCCGTGCTCGCGGTCGTGGTCGCCAAGCCCTCCGAGACGGTGCAGGAAGGCGACCTGATCGCCCACGTCAAACGGGAGCTCGGTAGCGTGCCGGCGCCGAAGTCGATCGTGTTCTGGGACAGCCTCCCGGTGAATCCCGCGGGCAAGGTCGACAAGAAGGCGATTCGCGCGCCGTACTGGGCCGGACGCAGCCGGGAGATCGGATGACTGCGCAGAGCACCGCGGCCCGGGCCGACCGGGCCGACCGGACCGGGCCGGGAGAGCAGCCCGAGTCGCCGGCGACGCTCGTCGACTCGGCCACCTTCCGCGACGTCCTGTCGCATTTCGCCACCGGCGTCGTCATCGTGACGGCGATGGCCGGGGACCGACCGGTGGGCCTGACCTGCCAGTCGTTCACCGCCCTGTCCCTCGATCCGCCGATGATCCTGTTCTGTCCCGCCCGGACGTCCACGTCCTGGCCGGTGCTGGCGGCCTGCGGGCGGTTGTGCGTCAACATCCTCAGCGCGGACCAGCACGAGATCAGCAACGGCTTCGCACGCAGCGGCGCGGACAAGTTCGCCGGCGTCGCGTGGACGCCGCTGCCGAACGGCGCACCCGCACTGGAGCGCGCCGCCGCGCACATCGGCGCGAGCCTCGCCGAGGTCCACGACGGCGGCGACCATCACATCGTCACCTGCCACGTGGAATCCCTGCGCGCCGGCGAGGGTGGCGCTCCGCTGCTGTACTACCGCAGCGAGTACCGCCACCTGCGGCCGCAGGACTGACATCCCACCGCATTTCGAGAAGGAGGAGAAAGTGTCCGCACCGCACTACCCCTTATTCATCGGTGGGGAATGGCTCGATTCCACCGAGCGGTACGAGATCAGGAGCCCCGCGACGGACGAACTCGTGGCGACCGTGGCGAAGGGCGGGGTCGAGCACGTCGACCGCGCGGTCGACGCGGCCAGGGCCGCGCACGAGGCGGGCGGGTGGCGGCACACCGCGCCGCAGGAGCGCGCGGCGTTGCTGCACGCGGTCGCCGGTCGTCTCGAACAGCGCCTGCCCGAGCTCGCGGCCCTGCAGAGCCGGGAGAACGGCGCGACGATCCGCGTCACCGGTGCCCTGCATCTCGGCCTGTCGATCGGTCAGCTCCATTACCTCGCCGATCTCGCGGAGTCCTACGAGTTCGAGAAGGCCGGACCCGAGATCGGTCCGATTCCGGCCGCGGGAGTACTGCGCCGGGAGCCGCTGGGCGTGGTGGCCGCGATCGTGCCCTGGAACATCCCGCTTCTCGTGATCATCTGGAAGGTCGCGCCGGCGCTCGCCGCCGGGAACACCGTCGTGCTCAAGCCCGACGAGCACGCGCCGCTGCTGGCCCTCGAACTCGCCAGGGAGTTCGAGGCGGCCGGTCTGCCCCCGGGGGTGCTCAACGTCGTCACCGGCGACGGCGACCCGGTCGGCGCCCACCTCAGCGGCCATCCCGACGTCCGCAAGGTGGCCTTCACCGGCTCGACCGAGGTCGGCAAGGCCATCCTGAGCGCGTCCGCCGACACGGTGAAGCGGGTGACGCTGGAACTTGGCGGCAAGGGGCCGAACATCATCCTCGATGACGCGGACCTGCCGCTGGCCGTCGACGGGGCGCTGTTCGCGGCCCTGGCCAACAACGGGCAGGCCTGCGAGGCGGGCACCAGGCTGCTCGTCCCGGGCGCGCTGAAGGACGAGTTCGTCTCCCGGCTGGTGGAGCGGGCGAAGACCCTCAAGCTCGGCGATCCGCTGGATCCGGCGACCGACGTCGGCCCGGTGATCAGCGCCGGGCAGCGGGACCGCATCCTGGACTACCTGGCGTCGGCCCGCGAGGACGGCGCCACCATCGCCCTGGGCGGCGGCGCCCCGCAGGGACCGGGGTTCGAGGTGGGGAACTGGGTCGAACCCACCGTCGTCACCGACGTCACCAACGATGCCCGGATCGCCCGCGAAGAGGTCTTCGGCCCGGTGCTCACCGTGCTGACGTACGACTCCGTCGACGAGGCGGTCGCCATCGCCAACGACACCGACTACGGCCTGTCGGCCGGCGTGTGGGGCCGGGACGAGCAGCGCGCCCTGGCCGTGGCCCGCCGACTCGACGCCGGCATGGTGTACGTCAACGACTGGCACGTCATCCACCCGGCCTACCCGTTCGGCGGATTCAAGCAGAGCGGCCTGGGACGCGAGGGCGGCCCCCACGCGCTCGACGCCTACACCGAGCAGAAGTTCATCTCGCTCGCCCGGTCCGGCGGGCTGGCGGACCGGGCGGCCTTCGCCCTGGTGCTGGGAACGCCGCCGACCCACTGACCCGCGACAGACAGGGACGGATCAACGATGGAGCACGTCAGCACCGCCGGCGTCATCGGCTGGAACCGGGGCGCCGAGGGAACCCTGATTCTGACCGTCGACGATCTGCCGGTGTCGGCCGAGCCCGACGACCGCGACCTCGTCGCGTCGTTACGGGACGTCGTCGACCGGCTCGACCGGGAGAAGGACTCGATCGCCGGTGTCGTCGTGACGTCGGCGGGGCGAGCCCCGGGCGGCGGCGGTCATGGCGACGTCCACGGCGCTCGGGACGCACTCGGCCCGCTGCGCGCCGAGGACGCCGCCGCCGCGCTGCGCGGCGTCCTCGCGAACCGCCACGCCCAGGTCGGTCCGACGACCGGTCGGGTGGTGCGCAACCAGATTCGGGCGTTCCTCGACCTGCGACACGTTCGGGCCGGCGGCAGCCGTCCGCCCGGGTTCGACCGGTTCCAGGCCACCAGGCTCGGTGTTCTCGGGGCCGGGATGATGGGTGCGGGCATCGCCTACGTGGCCGCGCAGGCCGGCATCGAGGTGGTGCTCAAGGACGTCAGCCTCGCCGCGGCGCGCCGCGGCAAGGCCCACGCCGAGCGGCTGGAGGCGAAGGCGCTGGCCCGGGGTCGCACCTCGCCGGGTGCGTCGGCGGCGTTGCTCGACCGGATCCACCCGACCGCCGACCCCGCCGACTTCGCCGGGGTGGACGTCGTCGTCGAGGCCGTCTTCGAAAGCGTCGAGCTGAAGCACAAGGTCTTCGGGGAGATCGAGGAGATCGTCGACCCGGCCGCGGTGCTCGGTTCGAACACCTCGACGCTGCCCATCGCCCTGCTGGCCGAGGGTGTCCGGCGGTCCGAGGACTTCATCGGCATCCACTTCTTCTCCCCGGTCGACCGGATGCCGCTCGTCGAGATCATCCGGGGCCGGAGCACGTCCGACGCCACGCTCGCGAAGGTGTTCGACGTCGTCCGGCAGATCGGCAAGACGCCGATCGTCGTGCACGACGGCCGTGGGTTCTTCACGAGCCGCGTCATCATCGCCTTCCTCAACGAGGCGATCGCGGCGGTCGGGGACGGCATCGACCCGGTCACTGTCGAGGCGGCGGCGTTGCGGGCCGGCTACCCGGCCGGACCGCTTGCGCTTCTCGACGAGCTGACGCTGACCCTGCCGCGAAAGATCCGGCAGGAGGCGCAGGCGGCGGCGGAGGCCGTCGGTGATGTCTGGCGGGGTCATCCCGCGGACGCGGTCGTCGACCGGATGATCGACGAGTTCGGGCGGCCGGGGCGGTCCGGCGGCGCCGGCTTCTACGAGTACGACGACACCGGCCGGCGCGGCGGCCTGTGGCCGGGTCTGCGGGCGGCGTTCGGCACGCCGGGCCGCCACAGCTCGCCCGCCGACCTCGCCGACCTCGCCGAGCGGCTGCTGTTCGCCGAGTCGATCGAGGCCGTTCACGCGATGGACGAGGGCGTCGTCGGGTCGGTGCCCGACGCGAACGTGGGCTCGTTGCTCGGCATCGGCTTCCCGCCCTGGACGGGCGGGGTGTTCCAGTACATCAACCAGTACGCCGACGAGCACGGCAGGGGCCCGGGGGGATTCGTGGCCCGGGCCCGCGAGCTGGCCGACCGCTACGGCGCCCGCTTCGCCCCGCCCGGCTCGCTGGTGAGCCGGGCGGTCACCGGCGCGCCGTATGTGTAGCGGCGCGGTCCGCATCCGGTTCGACAGACGATCAATCGCTGGGAGGCGTTGTGGACTTCGGTGAGCGTTGTGGACTTCGGTGAGGACGCGGAGCTCACGGCTCTGCGGGAGACGGTCGCCGCGATCGCGAAGCCGTTCGGCGGTGCCTACTACACGGAGCGGTCGCACGCGCGCAGGCCGACCAGCGAGGTGTGGGGGGCGCTCGCGGAGGCCGGTTTCCTCGGGGTGAACCTCCCCGAGGCCTACGGCGGCGGTGGCGGCGGCATCGTGGAGCTCGCGGCGGTCTGCGAGGAGACCGCCGCGGCGGGCTGCCCGCTGCTGCTCCTGGTGGTCTCCGCCGCGATCTCCGGCGAGGTCATCTCCCGTTTCGGCAGCGCGGAGCAGAAGCTGCGGTGGCTGCCCGGCCTCGCCGACGGCAGCCACAAGGTGGTGTTCGCGATCACCGAGCCGGGCGCCGGGTCGAACACCCACCGGCTGGCGACGAAGGCGGTCCGCGACGGCGACGACTGGGTGCTGACCGGGCAGAAGTACTACATCTCCGGCTTCGACGAGGCCGCGGCCGTCCTCGTCGTCGCCCGGACCGGCGTGGACGAGGCCACCGGGCGGGCGCGGCTGTCGCTGTTCGTCGTGCCGACCGACACGCCGGGCCTGGTCGCCCACCCGCTGCCGGTCGCCGCGCAGATGCCCGAACAGCAGTTCACGCTGTTCTTCGACGACGCCCGGGTGCCGGCGGACGCGCTGATCGGCGTCGAGGGCGACGGCTTCCGGCAGGTGTTCCACGGCCTGAACCCGGAACGGATCACCGGCGCCGCGATCTGCGTCGGCATCGCCCGGTACGCGCTGGGAAAGGCCGCCGACTACGCGCGTCACCGGCAGGTGTGGGACGTCCCGATCGGCGCCCATCAGGGCGTCTCCCACCCGCTGGCGAAGGCGAAGATCGAGACGTCGCTCGCCGCGCTGATGACGCAGAAGGCCGCGTGGTCGCATGACCACGGCCTGCCCGCCGGGGAGCCGTCGAACATGGCGAAGTACGCCGCCGCGGAGGCCGCCCTCGCGGCCGTGGACCAGGCGATCCAGACCCACGGCGGCAACGGGATGGCCGTCGAGTACGGCCTGCTACCGCTGTGGGGAATGGTGCGCACGCTGCGGATCGCCCCGGTCAACCGGGAGATGATCCTCAACTACGTCGCGCAGCACACCCTCGGCCTTCCCCGGTCCTACTGAGGAGCTCCGGCCCCAACGAGGAGCTCCGGCCCCCACGAGGAGACAGCGATGACGTATTCCGCCACGAGATGGGCGCCCGCGCCGGGCGGGCCGGCGGCGCGGGCGCGGGCGGCCGAGGGCACCGTCCTGCGGTCCCGCCTGGACACCGCCTCCGCGTTGTACCGCACGAACCGCGCCGCCCAGCTCGCCAACCTCGCGCAGCTCGCGGAGCAGCTCGAGATCGTGCAGGCCGGCGGCGGCGAGCGCTACCGCGACCGACACCGCCGGCGCGGCCGGCTGCTGGTGCGCGAACGCGTCGAGCTGCTGCTCGACCGGGACTCGGCGTTCCTCGAACTGTCCCCGCTCGCGGCCTGGGGAACGGAGTTCGCTGTCGGCGCGAGCGTCGTCACCGGCCTCGGGGTGGTGTCCGGGGTCGAGGTCGTCGTCATCGGGCACGACCCGACGGTCCGCGGCGGCACGATGAACCCGTACTCGCTGCGCAAGACGCTGCGCGCCCTCGACATCGCCAGGCGCAACCGGCTGCCGGTCGTGAACCTCGTCGAGTCCGGCGGTGCCGACCTGCCCAACCAGTCCGACCTGTTCGTCCAGGCCGGGAAGATCTTCCACGACCTGTCCGCCCTGTCGGCCGACGGCATCCCCACCATCGCCCTGGTCTTCGGCAACTCCACCGCGGGCGGGGCCTACGTGCCGGGCATGTGCGACCACGCGGTGCTGGTCGACCGGCAGGCGAAGGTGTTCCTCGGCGGGCCACCGCTGGTCAAGATGGCGACCGGCGAGGAGTCCGACGACGAGGAGCTCGGCGGCGCGGCGATGCACGCGCGGGTCTCCGGAGTCGCGGACTACTTCGCGGTCGACGAGCCCGACGCGATCCGGATCGGCCGACGGATCCTGTCCGAGATCAACTGGCGCAAGCGCGGGCCCGGGCCGAGCCTGCCCGCCGACCCGCCCGTGTACGACGCCGACGAGCTGCTGGGGATCGCGCCGGCGGACATCCGGGTGCCGTTCGACCCGCGCGAGGTGCTCGCCCGGGTCGTCGACGGCTCGCGGTTCGGCGAGTACAAGCCCGACTACGGCACCAGCCTGGTCACCGGCTGGGCGTCGATCCACGGCTTTCCGGTCGGGGTGCTCGCCAATGCCAACGGCGTGCTGTTCAGCGCGGAGGCGAAGAAGGGCGCCGAGTTCATCCAGCTCGCCAACCAGGTGGACACGCCGCTGATCTTCCTGCAGAACACCACGGGCTTCATGGTGGGTGCGGCCTACGAGCAGGGCGGCATCATCAAGGACGGCGCCAAGATGATCAATGCGGTGACGAACAGCACCGTGCCGCACCTGACCGTCAACATGGCGGCGTCGTTCGGCGCGGGCAACTACGGCATGTCGGGGCGTGCCTACGACCCGCGGCTGATGTTCGCCTGGGTCGGTGCCAAGCTCGCCGTCATGGGCGCCGCCCAGCTGGCCGGGGTGCTGTCGATCGTGGGCCGGGCCGCCGCCGAGGCCGCCGGCCGACCGTTCGACACCGCGGCCGACGACCGGCGCCGCGGGGAGATCGAACGCCAGATCGGCGAGGAGTCGCATGCCTTCTTCATGAGCGGAAAGCTCTACGACGACGGCGTCCTCGACCCGCGCGACACCCGCACCGTGCTCGGCGTCGCCCTGTCCGCCGCGCACTCGGGCCCGATCGAGGGACGCCGTGGCTACGGCGTCTTCCGGATGTGAGCCCCGTGCACCCGGTGACATCACAGAGCCCGGTGACACCGCAGAGCCGAGCGACCCCAGGGGGGCGAGTGATCACAAAACTGCTGGTCGCGAACCGGGGCGAGATCGCCGTCCGGATCATCCGGACCGCGCACGCGATGGACATCGCCACGGTCGCGGTCTTCTCCGACCCCGACGCGGGCGCCCCGTTCGTCGCCGCGGCCGACGAGGCCGTCCGGCTGCCCGGGGCGACGCCGGCCGAGACGTACCTGCGTGCCGATCTGGTGATCGACGCCGCGCTGCGGGTGGGGGCCGACGCCGTCCATCCCGGCTACGGCTTCCTGTCCGAGAACGCCGACTTCGCGCGGGCGTGCGCACAGGCGGGGCTTGTGTTCGTCGGACCGCCCCCGGAGGCCATCGAGGCCATGGGGTCGAAGACCCGGGCGAAGGAACTGATGGGCGCGGCCGGCGTGCCGGTCCTGCCCGGTCTGATCGTCGACGACGAGCTGCTCGCCGAGCCCGACCGGCTGGTGAAAGCCGCGGCTGAGCTGGACTTCCCCGTGCTGGTCAAGGCCGTCTACGGCGGGGGTGGGCGCGGGATGCGCATCGTGCGCGACCTCGAGGCGCTCACGGACGCCGTGGCGGGTGCGCGGCGCGAGGCGGCCTCGGCGTTCGGCGACGGCACGGTGTTCCTGGAGCACTACGTTTCCCGCCCCCGCCACGTCGAGGTGCAGGTCTTCGCCGACACTCACGGCGACGTCGTGCACCTGTTCGAACGGGAGTGCTCGATCCAGCGGCGCTACCAGAAGATCATCGAGGAGGCGCCGTCCGTCGCGGTCGACGAGCTCCTGCGGGAGCGCCTCGGCTCCGCCGCCGTCGCGGCCGCCGCGGCGATCGGCTACGTCGGTGCCGGAACCGTCGAGTTCGTGCTCGACCGCACCGGCCGGTTCTTCTTCCTCGAGGTGAACACCCGGCTGCAGGTCGAGCACCCGGTGACCGAGGAGGTGACCGGTCTCGACCTCGTCCGGGCGCAGCTGCTGGTGGCGCAGGGCGCGCCGCTGCCGGCCGAGCTGCGCCACGCCCGCATCACCGGCCACGCCGTCGAGGCCCGGCTGTACGCCGAGGACGTGCCCGCCGGGTTCCTCCCGGCGACCGGGACGATCCACCGTTTCGACGTGCCCGCGTTCGACGGCGTTCGTGTCGACAGCGGGGTCGCGGACGGCTCGGTCGTCGGCGTCCACTACGACCCGATGCTCGCCAAGGTCATCGCGCACGGCGCGACGCGTGACGAGGCGATCCGCCGGCTCGCCCGCGCGCTGGCCGGTACCCGCGTGCACGGGGTGACCACCAACCGGGAGCTGCTGGTCGCCGTTCTGCGCGACGAGGAGTTCCGCTCCGGCGACATCGACACCGGTTACCTCGACCGGCACGACGCGGTCGCGATGGGCTCGCCCGCGACGTCCGACGACGTCCTCGCGACCCACCTGGTGGCGGCCGCGCTCACCGCCGCGGCCGAGCGCCGGGCGAACGGGATCCTCCCGACCGCGCCGCCCGGCTGGCGCAACGTCCCGACCTCCCCGCAGCGTGCCGTTTTCGCGCTGTCCGGCCCGGGATCGCCCGGGCGCGGTGTGTCCGGGCGCGAGGTGGAGGTGTCGTACCGCTGGCGCGCGGACCGGGTCGACGTCACCGTCGACGACCGGGCCCGGGACGTGGTGGTGCACCGCCTCGACGGCGAGCAGGCGGATCTGACCGTGGACGGCGTTCGCTCGACGGTCCGGGTCCACCGCGTCGGGCCGGAGGTCTACCTGGACGGTCGCGGCGGGTCGACGGTGGCCCGGGAGACGCCCCGGTTCGTCGAGCCGGGCGCGACCACCGCGGCGGGCTCGCTGACCGCTCCGATGCCGGGAACGGTGGTCCGGGTCGCCGTCGAGCGGGGTGCGGCCGTGACCGCCGGAGAGGTTGTGCTCGTTCTGGAGGCGATGAAGATGGAACACGCGGTGACCGCGCCGCACGACGGCGTCCTCAGTGCGCTGGACGTGCGTCCCGGCCAGACCGTCGACGGCGGGCACGTCCTCGCCGTCATCACACCGGGGTCGGCGCGATGACCCCGCCCGCGATGACC